>DASPSE010000273.1:0-9334 GCA_035624085.1 Terriglobales bacterium | reverse complement strand
GCTGAAATGAGATGCAGGCGGCGTCGCCCCGGATCGCAACCCGCTTTATGTCTTCCCCTCGCGCATGAGGGAGGGCATGGCGATCCGGCCCCGGCAGCCGCCTGATTACTTATCGGCAATCCGCGCCGCTTCTTTAAAGATGCGCACAAACATTGGGCGCGTCAGCTTTCCGGTTTGGGTATTTTGGTTAGAGGGGTGGTATGACGCAAGTAACGTCCTGCCATCGGGCATTTTGTACCGAGCCGCGTGCCGGAACACATAAGACTGTTTCCTCGCAATCTGGCCATGGCGCTTCAGGTAATTGAGATAGGCATCGAAGCCTATCTTCCCTAGTGCAACGATCACCTTGAGGTTCTTCAGGCCCTCCAATTCGCGATCCAGATAAGAAGCGCAGTTGGCCAGTTCCTGCGGAAGCGGCTTATTGCCAGGTGGGGCGCAGCGCCCGGCGGCCGTAATGTAGAGATCTTTCAGTTCGAGACCGTCTTCCCGATCCGTGGCGTTGGGCTGATTGGCGAAGCCGGTTTCGTACAGCACTGGATACATAAACTTGCCGGACGCGTCTCCGGTGAACGGGCGGCCGGTGCGATTCGATCCGTGTGCGCCGGGCGCCAGACCAAGGATCAGCACTCGCGCATTAGGATCGCCAAAGCCGGGTACAGGTTGTCCCCAATATTGGCAATCGAGGTAGGCGCGACGCTTCTCGCGAGCGACACGCTCGCGGTATTCGACCAGCCGCGGGCAGCGGGTGCAGGCGATGAGTTCGGCGTTGAGTTGAGCCAGCCAGGGAGGCGGGGTGTTGGTCATTGGTCGTTCGTCATTAAAGCAAGTTTCTCGACCGGAGCTGAATCCGGTCGAGTACCTGTGCTCGCACTGGAAGCAGGGCGAGTTGCCCAACTTTCTGCCTCGCGACCTTCGGCCAGTTGAGTTGGCACCCTCGCCGCGCTCTGCGCCGCATGCGCCGCAGCCCGACTCTTATCTGCGCCTTCTGGGAACAGGCAGAGTTGTTTTTCGGACAACACTTGATCGGGGCAACTCCTCGCCCCCATGTGTTCCAGCATGGTTGAGCCTTGGAACCGTTCCACTCTCGTTTTCGTAAGTTTAGCGTGGGAAAGGAAAACAGGCCATGAACTTTGCCACCCGTCGACAGGCGCGCTTCTGGATTACATTTGCCATCTTGTTCGCACTAGTTCTGCCCGCGCATAAATTATCTGCACAGAACATGCTGACTTCTGAGCAGTGGCGCGAGGATCTTCACTATCTTGCAGAGCAGATCCCAAAGGTCAATCCGCGCGTGTTCCACCGGGTAACTCGCGACGCATTCGAAGCAGCGGTGGCGGGCGTGGACGCAAAGATCGCCACACTGCCGGACCATGAAATCGAACTGGAGCTGGTCCGCTTGGTCGCTCTGCTTGGAGAGGGCCACTCGCGTATCAGCCTGCCCGGACTGGTTGACCCGATGTCGGACGTGCCTGAACTGACGCCTTTCAAAGATCCGCGTCTAGCATTTCATCGTTTGCCGGTGCGATTGTATTGCTTTCCAGAGGGGCTATTCGTAATCGAGGCGACACCTGAGTACCGGTCGCTTATTGGGGCTCGTGTACTGCAGGTCGGCGGAGCTTCGGCCGAGAGTGTTCTCGATGGCGTTACCTCTTTCGTCAATCGCGACAATGACATGGCGAAGCGTCTGTTGGCTCCTGACTTCGCGGTGGTCCCGGAAGTGCTCGGCGCTCTGCACGTTATTCCCCAGGCATCGCGAATCCAACTCACCTTTCGCGTGGCCACCGGAAAAGAAGAAGTGATGGATCTACCGGTCCTTCCCGCCGGGACGCAGCCGAAGTGGGTGACCGCCTTCGACAATTCGCGCGTTCCGCGGCCCCTTTATACTAGGCGCGCGGACGAGAATCTCTGGACCGTTTACCTCGAAGATTCGAAGACTCTATGGCTCCGAATCAATGTCATCCAGGATTTGCCCCACGAATCTGTCGCCAAATTTGCGCGTGAAATCGATGCATTGGCGGCCCAGCATCCAGTGGGCCGCTTTGTGATCGATCTTCGTGGTTGTCATGGAGGCGACAATCAAAAATTTCGCTCACTCCTGCTGGAGATCGTCCGCAACCCAACAATCAATCAGCCGGGAAAGATCTTCGCAGTTATCGATCGGGGCACATTCTCCGCTGCGGTAAACGCCAGCAGCGACCTTGAGCGCCTGTCCAGTGCCATTTTTGTCGGGGAAGCGACGGCCGGAGCTCCTAACTCATGGGGCGACCCACGAAAAATCACGCTGCCGAATAGCGGGCTCATTGCCCGTATATCGACCGTGTATTGGCGCGACTGGACGTCCGATGAGTCCCGCCCCTGGCTTGCTCCAGACCTCCCGGTTGCCGTTTCCGCTGCTGATTACTTTCGCGGTCGCGACCCGGTAATGGATGCCATCCTTGGATTCCCCACCCTCACTGCCTTTGGAGATCTTCTCAATAGTATCGTTCGCAAAGGCGCAGATATCGGTACTATCGTGCGCTTGTATTACCAGCACAAAACCGACGCTGTGTGGGCGGAGGAATCGACCGAACAGCCTATGCAGCGCGTTGGAGCGCTCCTGGTGTCAAGAAAGTCTTACCCTGCCGCATTTGTCGTTTTTCAAATCAATGCGAAGGATTATCCCGACTCGCTTCCGTCTGCCATTGAGACTGTCAAGAAAGCGTCGGCGAGTAACCCGGATGATCAAGCTCTCCTGGACTTACTGAGGAAGCTCCGGTCCATGAATGGGCGGGAGTAAAGTTGATTGGCTCCCCACATGGTAGTGGGCTGTTTTGAGTTTTTTCAAAACAGCCCACTACCCCCCAGATAGTCACACAGAAATTCTCGAAATGTCACTGTATTATGTGATTCTCAGCCCTTCCACGGTTCCGTTTTGGCGAACGACCAACGACGAACGACCAACAACGGTTCTTCTCCGTTTGACGCTTCTCTCCTTCTCTCTTTAAACTCAAGACTGCAATCGTTGAAAGGCAATTGTGAGCCCCACGGAAACCAGCAGCACTACCAAGCGGGAAATCCAAATCGAGGTTCCAGCTGAGGAAGTCACTCGCGAAACCGAAACCCTGATTCAAAAGTACCAACAGCTGGCCCGGCTTCCCGGCTTCCGGCGCGGGCATGTTCCTGCGTCCATCATTCGTCAGCGCTTCGGCGAAGACATCAAGAGTGAGGTCGTAGACGCCCTCGTGCCGCGCTATTTTCGCCGGGAAACCGATAAGCAGGGGCTGATTCCGGTGTCGCAGCCGCGGGTCACCGATCTGCACATCCACGAGGGCGAACCGCTGCGCTTCAAGGCCAGCTTTGAAGTGCTGCCGGAGATCAAGGTCGAGGGCTATAAGGAGCTCCGTGCAGATAAGCCCGCGATTGGCGTGACCGATGACGAAGTCGAACAGGCACTGAAGAGTCTGCAAGAGCAACATGCGACTTTTGCCTCTGTGGAGGGCAGCTCTTTGGCAAATGGCGACTTCGCGCAGGTCTCGCTCGATGGCAAACCGAAAGACGGCGATGGCAAGCCCGTCCACATGGATGACATTCTGGTGGAGATCGCCGGCAAGAACACGATGCCCGAGTTCACGGAGAATCTGCGCGGCGCTTCCACCGGGGATGAGCGAACCTTCGACGTGGTTTATCCAAAGGATTTTGCGGATCAGCGGCTGGCTGGGAAAACTCTTACCTACACCGTCAAGGTACACGCTATCAAGCAGAAGAATCTGCCGGAACTGAACGAGCAGTTCGCAAAGGAACTTGGTAACTATAGCGATCTGGCGGAAATCCGGCAAAAAATCCTGGAAGGGATGGAAGCGGATCGCAAGCGAGAGGCCGAGCGCCAGGCGAAAGATAAGCTGGTGGCGGAACTGATCAAGCGCAATGAGTTTGGAGTACCTGAAGCTTTGGTTGAGAGGCAGATTGACGTCCGCGTGGAGCGAGGCTTGCGAGCCTTGGCCGCTCAGGGTATGAAGCCCGAGGCCATGAAGAGAATGGATTTGAACCGGGTGCGGGCCGATCAGCGCGAGCCCGCGGTGCAGGAAGTAAAAGCTTCTTTGCTGCTGGACAGGATTGCACAGGAGGAAAACATTCAGGTCAGCGATGCGGAAATCGATCGCGAGATCGAGGCTCTGGCCACGCAGTCGAAACAGACGCCGGACGCTATCCGGGCGCGATTGACACGCGATGGGGCGCTGGATAGAATCCGGAATAGAATCCGCAACGATAAGACCCTCGATTTTCTGTATCATCAGTCGTAGTTGGCCGCTTCCGATCCCCACAGAAGCTCAAGTTGGCCGGGGCCGGAGTGTGAAAGCCGGGAAGGAGCAACAGCATGCTGGTACCCATGGTCATCGAACAGACGGGGCGCGGGGAACGGGCCTACGATATCTATTCCCGGCTACTGCGCGACAACATTATTTTTATCGGCACGCCGATCGACGACAACATCGCCAACCTGGTCATCGCGCAAATGCTGTTCCTGGCCCAGGAGGATCCCGAAAAGGACATCCAGCTCTACATCAACTCACCCGGAGGTTCAATCACTGCCGGGATGGCGATTTACGACACCATGCAGTATGTCAAGAACGACGTCACAACCATCTGCATTGGTCAAGCCGCCAGCATGGCGGCTTTGTTACTTTCGGCTGGTGAACCAAAGAAACGTTTGGCCCTGCCCAATTCGCGCATCCTGATCCACCAACCCTCGATGGGCGGGCTTTCTGGCCAAGCTACCGATATTGACATCCATGCCCGCGAAATCCTTCGCATGCGCGAAATTACAAACCAGTTACTTGCGAAACATAGCGGACAGAAGCTGGATAAGGTAGAAAAGGATGTGGAGCGCGACTTTATCATGAATGCCCAGCAGGCTAAGGAATACGGAATCATCGACGATATCATCTATAAGACGAGAGAGAAGGTATGATCGGCAATTGCCGATTAGATACGGAAGTCTCGGCTCAACGATCTATCCCGCTCCCCCCGGGCCAAGGACGCTATCAAGCCGGGAGGTTGAGTAAGAAAAAGGAGTGAAGCCGAGTGAAAAACCGAACTGGCACTGAGGAGATTCTGCGTTGTTCGTTCTGCCATAAGTCGCAGGACGCGGTGGCTAAGCTGATTTCTTCTCCGAGCGACTACCCTCGGGCTTACATCTGCGACGAATGCGTTGCGGTCTGCAACTCGATTCTCGAGGATGACCGTGCTGCTACCCCTCCTGCCAGCGCCCCCAACACGCTTCCCAAGCCGCAAGAAGTGAAAACCTTCCTCGATGAGTACGTGATCGGCCAGGAAACCACGAAAAAGAAGCTGGCGGTGGCGGTTTACAACCATTACAAGCGCATCTACATGAATCGCCAGCGCACCAGCGACGGCATTGAGCTGACCAAGTCGAACATCATGCTGATCGGCCCCACCGGAACGGGGAAAACGCTATTGGCGCAGACTCTGGCCCGCATGCTGGATGTGCCCTTCGCCATTGTCGACGCCACGACGTTGACTGAGGCTGGTTACGTTGGGGAGGACGTCGAGAACATCATTCTCAAGCTACTGCAGGCCGCCGATGGAGACGTGGGCCGCACCCAGACGGGCATTATCTACATCGATGAAGTGGATAAGATCGGCCGCAAGGACGAGAATCCGTCCATCACCCGCGATGTTTCCGGAGAAGGCGTGCAGCAGGCGCTGCTGAAGATTCTGGAAGGAACGATTGCGAACGTTCCCCCTCAGGGTGGACGCAAGCACCCGCACCAGGAGTTTACGCCGGTTGACACCACGAATATTCTTTTCATCTGCGGAGGCGCCTTCGTCGGGCTGGAGAAGATTATCGGCCGGCGTGTGGGGAAAAAGTCTGTAGGCTTTAAGACTGGAGAAGACGCTGAAGCCGAGCCAGCGACACCGACCAAGAGGAATTTCGAGTTGCTCAGTGACGTGCAGCCGGAGGACCTCATTAAATTTGGATTAATCCCTGAGTTCGTCGGCAGGCTTCCGGTGGTGGGCGTGCTAGAGGATCTTGACGAGTTTGCGCTGATTGAAATCTTAACTCGGCCGAAGAACGCTATCGTCAAGCAGTACCAGCGTTTGTTCGAATTCGAGAATGTTCGTCTCAAATTCAGCGACGAGGCCCTGCGGGCAGTGGCGCGCCAGGCGATGGCCCGAAAGGTCGGGGCGCGCGGCTTGCGTATGATTTTAGAAGAATTAATGCTCGAATTGATGTATAACTTGCCCAGCCAGAAGAAAGTCAAGGAATTTGAAGTGACGCGAGAAATGGTTGAGAAAAAGAGCGTATCTCTGGCTATGATGGAAAAAGCAGGGTGAGGCTTTAGCCCTTGGCCGTCAGTCATCAGCTTTCCAGGTAAGCTGAAATCCGATGGGCGATGATTTAAGCTAAGAGCCAGTAGCTAGAAGCTGGCTTTTCGGAGACCCAGTGACCACATCCAAAGAGAAGTTTGAGACGAAGAAGTTACCCATGATGCCCATCCGGGATGTGGTCATCTTCCCCCACATGATGACCCCATTCGTCGTAGGCCGGGAGTCAAGCGTGCGTGCGCTGGAAGAAGCCCTGGCCGCCGACAAGAGGATTTTCCTGGCCACGCAGCACGATGCCGGGGTCGACGAACCCAAGCCTAACGAGATCTACCAGGTGGGCACGGTCGTCAACATCGTGCAGAGTTTGAAACTGCCCGATGGCAACATCAAGGTGCTGGTGGAAGGTATCGAGCGCGGCAAAATTCTGCAGATCACCGAGACCGAAGGGTTTATGCAAGCCAGCATTCGGCTGGCACGCTATACAACCGAAACTAACCCCCAGATCGAAGCGGGGATGCAGCGGGTCACGACGCTCTTTGAGCAATACGTCAAGCTTTGCCAATCCTTGAACTACGAGACCATGATTGCTGCGGTGCGTATGGAGGATCCGGCCAAGCTGACGGATACCATCGCTGCCAATCTGCAGCTTTCCATCGAGGAAAAGCAGGAATTGCTCGAGATCTTTGACTCGGCTGAGCGTTTGACCCGCATCGGGGATGTTCTAGACATCGAGATCGAAAAGCTGAATATGGACCGCACCATCCAGTCGCGCGTCAAGCGGCAGATGGAGCGCGCACAAAAGGAGTATTACCTTAACGAGAAAATCAAAGCCATCCAGAAAGAGCTCGGCCGCGGCGAGAAGAGTGAGTTCGACGAACTGAAGAAGAAGATCGAAGCCTCCGGAATGCCTAACGAGGTTCGGGAAAAGGCCATCCAGGAACTGAAAAAGCTGGAAGCCATGCCGCCGATGTCGGCCGAATCGACAGTCTCCCGCAATTATCTGGACTGGCTGCTGGCAGTGCCTTGGAAAAAGCGCTCCAAAGAGATTCGCAACCTCACCCGCGCGGAGAAAGTCCTGAATGAAGACCATTACGGCCTGGAAAAGATTAAAGAGCGCATTCTGGAGTTCCTGGCCGTCCGCCAACTGGTAAAAAATCCCAAGGGTTCGATTCTCTGCTTTGTCGGGCCTCCCGGCGTCGGCAAAACTTCACTGGGGATGTCGATTGCCAAAGCTACCGGCCGCAAATTTGTGCGCATGTCCCTGGGCGGCGTGCGCGATGAAGCGGAAATTCGCGGGCACCGCCGCACCTACATCGGCGCCCTGCCGGGACAGATCATCCAAATGATGAAGAAAGCCGGCACCAAGAACCCGGTCTTCATGCTGGACGAAGTCGAGAAGATGTCGATGGATTTCCGTGGCGACCCATCCGCCGCACTGCTGGAAGTGCTTGACCCTGAGCAGAACTACATGTTCGTGGATCACTACCTGGACGTCGAGTACGACCTCTCCCAGGTGTTCTTTATTGCCACCGCCAACGTCATCCACACCATTCCTCCTGCGTTGCAGGATCGCATGGAAGTGCTGCGCTTGCATGGTTACACGGAGCAGGAAAAAATCGAAATCGCCAAGCAATTCCTGATTAAGAAGCAGATGGCTCAGGCCGGGTTGACGGAAAAGAATTTGAAGTTCAACGACGAGGCGATCACGGCCTTGATCCGCTCGTATACCCGGGAAGCAGGTGTCCGCAACCTGGAGCGTGAAATTGGCAACGTTTGCCGCAAAGTTGCGCGCAAGGTAGTGAAAGAAGGCGGCGACTATAACATCGTCATTACGCCGGAGAACCTTAACGACTTTTGTGGCGTGATCAAGTTCCGCGACACGCTGGCGCACGAGAGGAGCGAGGTCGGGTTGGTTACGGGCCTGGCGTGGACCGAGGTCGGCGGCTCCATCCTGAGCACCGAAGCGACGGTCGTGGATGGCAAGGGAAAGCTAACGCTGACTGGCAAGCTGGGCGACGTGATGCAGGAGTCAGCACAAGCTGCTATGTCTTATGTGCGCTCGCGCGCGCAACGTCTTGGCCTGCCGCGCGATTTCTATCGCAACATTGATATCCACGTGCACGTGCCGGAAGGTGCGATCCCGAAGGACGGACCTTCTGCCGGCATTACCATCGCAACCGCGATCGCCAGCGCCTTGAGCAAGATTCCGGTGCGCCGCGACCTCGCGATGACTGGTGAGATCACACTTCGCGGCAAGGTGCTGCCGATAGGCGGCCTCAAGGAGAAACTACTGGCAGCGCATCGCGCCGGCTTGTTTGAAGCCATTCTTCCCCAGGAAAACGAGAAAGACCTGGCGGAAGTGCCAGAAAATCTCCGCAACGAAATGAAGCTGCACTTCGTCGATACCATGGATCAGGTGCTTGCGCTGGCTCTGGAGCAGCCGCTGCCGAAGCCTATGGCCGAAGTCGAAACCACGCAACCCATGGCGCCGCTGCCTGCGCCCCCGGCTGAGGGACCGACCGCGCACCAGTAGCACAGTTAAACACTCCTCACGGCTTCGCGCGCCGCTTCGAGGCCTTCGACCGTTTCAAGGGTTTCAGCGGACTTTTCGTCTTCGATCCCAGAGCTCGCCGTGCCCCCGGCACCTTCCCGATCCGAGGATCTCCGGCGAGCACGAGCTCACAGGCGCGCAGTGCCGCAGCTTCGAAATCCGGCACATCGGCTGGAAGGACCTGCCAACCCGTCACCGGTTTCCCCAATACCTGGATGGATCGCATGTTTGGGAACTCGCGCCGCAGACTCTCGTGATGCTCCTCGGTAGTCGCGAGCCACACTCCGTTATCCGCCGTGTTTGTGAGTTTGTCCCGAAGGATCAGGACAATTTTGTCCTGGACGTATACTGCGAGGCAGCCGAACATGGGGCGGGTGTAGGGTGAGAGTGGAGCGATGGCATCAAGCACGAATTCATGCGGAACAGTCTTCCGCCGCCTGACCGGCAACAAGCTAT
>DASPSE010000256.1:0-12304 GCA_035624085.1 Terriglobales bacterium | reverse complement strand
ACAATCCAAGCAGGCGACGTAAGTGCCCGTGAGCGCGGCGGCCGGGGGGCGGCGAGCGGCGCGGCGCACGGTGACGGGAAAGCTGTAGCGGGCGTGCCTGCAACCAAAAAAGATGTCCACCAATTGTCCGATCATGTTGTCCCCTACCTTTGTAAACCCAGACGGGCCAAAATCGTTGTAAGCTGTACGCTCCCAGTCCCCCTCTGTCCTTCTCACTGTATTAAGCGTTAACCGCAAACATTTACGCTCAAGAAAGTGTTGGCATTTACCTAATGTACTTCAACGCACATGTAGTTAGATTCAAAGATCGAGGAAAAGGTCTAGCTTTTTCGGCGGCGAGTTGCAAAACGGGAAAGTGCAAAAAGCCGTTGCAGACAAGGGATTTACGAAGGAAAGATGGAACAATGTTCCACTGCGTGGGTTGGCACAGTGGATTCTCTAGGGGGCGGTCGTCAGATATCCAGCCCCAAGGGCAGACTCGGTGTGCCCCACACTTGCTATGACGGGACACGAGCAGGTGGAAATTGTAAAGCCGCGTACGTTTATACGCTCTGCGGGCCGCGCTTCTTCTGCTGCTGGCACTTGGTCATGATGGCGGAGCGGAGGCGGCTGCGGAGATCTTCGGGCAGTTCATAAAGCTGGGAATCGCGGTAGATTTCGATGGTCTTCTTGGTGGTATCGCAAACTACGTAGCAGTTGTGGCACCAGGCAAGATGGTCTTCCAGTTCGGCCTTTGTGCGGTCGTCAATGGCGCCGTCCAGATAGTTGGTGAGCTCCTGCAGAAATTCAGCGCACTTCACTGGTTGCCATCTCCACTGTCATGTTTCGGTCTCCCGTCTGCGTTCTCGCGTTTTTGAAAGTAACGGCTCAGCCGCTCTCGTAATTGCAACCGCGCACGCAGCAACCTCGACTTCACGGCCGGAATACTGAGGTCCAATGCCTCGGCCGTTTCCTCCGTCGAAAGACCTTCTACGTCGCGCAAAACAAAAACCGTGCGAAAACTCGCCGGCAGCCCCTGAATCGTGCGGGTGAGAATGTCCCGCAGTTCCGCCTGATTGTATTGCTGCTCAGGATTAGGACTCCAATCCGCGACTTCGCGCGGCAGCGAATCTTCTTCCGTCTTAACATCTTCGTCGAGTGAAACCATGCGCTCCGGCCGACGGCGGCGCAACTTCATCAGCGCCTCGTTCACCGCGATGCGCACCAGCCAGGTATAAAACTTGGACTGGCCCTGGAACTGATTCAGATTGCCATAGGCCTTAAGGAACGCGTCCTGCACCACATCTTCCGCATCCTCCCGGTTCTGCGTGATGTGTTGCGCAATGCGGAATACGTTGCGGTCGTAACGCCGGACCAACTCTTCGAAGGCCTCGACGTCACCGGCTTTAGCCGCCTGCACCAGCGTCAGCTCATCGCTGACTGGTTCACTTACCTTGGGTTGGATGGTGCCCATTTCTCATCCGATGCAACAATTTTCGCGTTCAAGCGCAATCGTGGAACTGATATTTTACTTGGTAACCAGCTCTTACGCGCACTTCTTTTGACGTCGGTCCCATGCTTGTGGTTTGCGCTATAGTGCCACGCGGTTACGAACACCTGTAGAGCAGGTACTTCGGTCACCGGCGAGCCTGCCGAATTAGCCCTATAATCAGAAATTTACAGGGAAGAAACGGAAAAACCGCGGGTTCGTGCGCAAGCGAATCGGTCGGCCATGGCAGAAACAAGCCGGATTGGAAAAACCGTCGAGAAGGCAGTGTCTGAGGTGCTGGGGAGCCATCTGCCGCAGCTGCAGCAGGAGTTAGTGCTGCGCGTTCTCGAGGAGGTTCAACCCAACAAGGGCCAACTCACCAACAGCGGCGCCGACGATCTGCTTAAAGCAATTTCTCTCATTCATAGCGGCACCACGCAAAAAGAAATTCTCCGCGCCCTGTTGGACAGCACTGGCCATTATTGCGGGCGAGCCGCCTTGTTCGTGATGAAGGCCGGGGCGGCCAACGGCTGGCAGGGACGCGCATTTGACAACAACGACGACATCAAGGATTTTGCCTTGGATGTCAGCGCTGCGGCGCCGTCCCGGGCTCTGCAAACCCGAGCCGCCGTGAATTCGCATATCGCGGAGATGGATCCAAAGTTCATCTCTCAGTTCGGCGCCCCGTCGGAGGATCAGGTTCTCCTGCTCCCGCTTCACTTGAAAGATAAAGTCGCAGCCTTGGTGTATGCCGACGGAGGCACAGACGGCAGCGGAAAAATGGACACCGCTGCTCTGGAGCTGCTGGTGGCCGCAACCAGCGCCTGGCTCGAGGTCGCATCTCTACGCAAGCAGGCCGCCAAAGAGGGAACCACTGACACCGGCGAGGCCGCGCCGGCGCCAGTGCAAACGGTCTCTTCTTTCCCAGATCCTTTCGCTGCCCACGTACCGAAGCATGCTGCGGCTGCGTCAGCGGAGGTTGCGGAACCGGTGGTTGCGTCAGGCGCGGGAATGGCCGCTGCTGCCCCGGCCAAAGACGCCTTCGCCCAGATGTCGCCAGAGGACGCCGATATCCATCGCAAAGCCCAACGCTTCGCCAGGCTGCTGACGGATGAGATCAAACTCTACAATCAGGCGAAGGTCGCGGAGGGGCGCAAGCACAAGGATTTGTACGATCGCCTTAAAGAAGATATCGAGAAGAGTCGTGTGACCTACATGAAGCGTTACGGCAACACCGTTGCCGCGAGTGGCGATTACTTTAACAGCGAACTCATCCGCAGCCTCGGAGAAGATGACGTCTCACTGATGGGCCCGAACTTCCATCGATGATGATCCACGCGCCCTACGCGAGAACAACTTTCGCCATCCCGCTGTGATCAGAAATAGACGATAATTACCTTAGTGGTTTTTCGTAGACATCTCACTACAATCTCTGCATTCGTAGTTTTGGCTGGCTGCATTGCAGTTGGCCAGCAGCCGGCTGTCCAGTCTCCGGCAACAAAACCTCACCAAGCTTCAAGAAAGAAAACGACTACCCAGCGCCGCAAGCGGTCTTCTCCACGTCTTCGGCGCATGCGTCAGGCATTTGTGGCGTCGGCGAGCCTCAAGCCCATGGCGCGCCAGCTGATTCAGGACCGTACTGCTGCCGCCTATGCCGGAGTTCAAGCCTATGCCATGCGCCATTCCAAAGAAGATGCAGGGGCCTTAGCGTGGCTGGTTATCGGCTATGCCCGCATCCTTGACCGCAACTTCGCGCAAGCGATCGACCCACTGAATCGCGCCAGGCCCCATGCGGGCGACCTCAGCGACTATGTGAACTACTACTTGGGCACGGCCTACTATGAATCGGGGCGCTTGGCGGAAGCGATCGCGACACTCAGCGTCTTTGACAAGACTCACCCCGAGTCGCTGCTGACGCGCGATGCCCACTTGGTCTACGCCAACGCGTTGACGGCGGATGGGCGCGCGAGCGACGCTATCGAACTTCTGGAGAATGACCGCCAGCCGGTGCGGGCAGATTTGGAGCTGGCTCTGGGCCGGGCCTACGAAGCCGATAAGCAGCCTGCAAAAGCGCTAACCATCTTTCGCAACCTTTATTACACGATGCCGCTGAGTTGGGAAGCGAATCAGGTTCAGGGCGATTTGAGCAAATTGGCTGTGGCCTCACAGGCTCAACCGGTCAGTGTGGATGCGCGACGCACGCGGGCCGATCTATTGGCAAAAGGTAAACAGTTCGTTGAAGCGGCGAATGAATATCATGGGTTGGTCAACGAAGTCAGCTCGGGTGAACGTCCCACTGTCCAGATCGAATTGGCCGAGGCTTTGCGACACGCCGGAGAGAACAAGGACGCCAAGAGGGTGTTGGAATCGATTGCTGAATCTACCCCTGAGATCAACGCTGAGCGCCTGTTCAACCTGGGAGAAATCGCCCGAAGCGCGAACGACGATGACACGTTCCTGCGAATTGTTGAGCAGCTCCGGCAACAATATCCTACAAGCCAATGGCTGGAGCAGGCGCTGCTCTCGGCCGGAAACGTCTATTTACTGCGCCGTGATTATGACAAGGCCATCGATTCCTATCGCGAGCTGCAGCAGCGCTTCCCGAATGGCGGCCGTGCTTCCTACGCGCACTGGAAAGCAGCTTGGCTGAGCCTCCGTCAGGGGAGAGACGCGGAAGCGAAAAAGGATTTTGACGATCAGATTGCCTGGTATCCAACGTCTTCCGAAATTCCCGCCGCGCTGTACTGGCGCGCCCGATTGGCGGAAGAAGACAATGACCCGGCCACGGCGCGTGCCTACTACCGGAAGATCTCACTGCGCTATCGAAACTTTTATTATGGCGAGTTGGCGCGCCAGCGGCTTGCCAAAGTTAAGGATGATGGCGATCCTGCCCACTACGCGGTGCTTGACCGGATTCCTCCGCTCAGCAGCTCGGACAAGATCACGGCCGATGAAGTGCCCACCGACAATCTGCGTGTCCAGAAAGCGGAGTTGCTGGCCAACGGTGCGCTGCTTGATTTTGCCGTGCGCGAATTGCGGGCCGCCGCCGACGAGGAAAAAGGCAACTGGGCGGCGGCGGAGATGGCGCGCCTGTATGAAGACGCGGGCCGTTATGACATGGCCATCGAAACGTTGAAGCACGCCGCTCCCAATTACTTCGCCGTCGATCTGCCCTACTTGCCGCGCTCCTATTGGGAAGGCCTTTTTCCCAAGCCTTACTGGATTGACCTGAAGAGATGTTCGTCTACTAATGCATTGGACCCTTATCTGGTTGCGTCCCTGATTAGGCAGGAATCCGCCTTCAATCCGAATGCAGTATCCCGCGCCAATGCCGTCGGACTGATGCAGTTGTTGCCAAAGGTTGGGAAGGGTGTTGCCAAGCAGGAGAAGATTCGCCACTTCAGCACGCAAGAGCTTTTCATGCCCGCCACCAACCTGCGGCTCGGGACCCGCTATTTCCGCAGCATGGTCGATAGATTTGGCAGCTTCGAATATGCCTTGGCCGCTTATAACGCAGGCGTAGACCGCGTGGAGGATTGGATGGGGCAAGGGACGTACCGGGATCCACAGGAATTCGTAGAATCGATTCCTTTCACTGAAACCCGCGAATACGTGCAGAACATCCTGCGAAATGCCAATGTGTACCGGCAGCTTTACGGAGCGCCGTAAAGATAATTCCGGGGGACGTTTTTCGCTCCCTCCGCGCCCCACATGGTTGGCACTCTTCATTTTTACAACTTTTAATGTTTCCGCAAGCCGCCTCCGGCATACAATCCAAGATTGTTCTTCCACTCTGGCTATCGATTCCAAGGAGGATATCGTGAAAGCTACGCAACCCTGTCCAAAAGGATTCCACACCGTTACACCCTCGCTCACCGTTCGAAATGCCGCGCAAGCCATCGATTTTTACAAGAAGGCGCTGGGTGCCGAGGAGCTGATGAGAATGGCCGGACCTGATGGCAAGATCGGCCACGCCGAGCTGAAGATCGGTGATTCCATCATTTTCTTGAGTGAAGAAAATCCGGCTTGGGGCACCAATTCACCTCAGTCCCTCGGTGGAACCACGGGTGGTCTTTATCTTTATGTCGAGGACGTCGACAAGTCTTTCCAACGCGCGGTTGATGCGGGCGGGCAAACGAAGATGCCAGTGGCCGACATGTTCTGGGGTGACCGCATGGGGAGCTTTACAGATCCCTATGGCCACGCCTGGACCATAGCCACTCACACGCAAGACATGACTGCAGAGGAAATGAAAGAGGGCGAGAAGAGGTTCTACGCCCAAATGGCACAGGCGCAAAAAAAGACTGCCTAGATTTCTCTGAGCCTCCGCCACAAAGGGCACGAAGGTTCGCGAAGGGTCTCTCTTCGTATGACTTTGTGTCCTTCGTGGTTTTAAGCGGATTTCTCGTGCGCCGGCGCTTTGGTGAAAAGAATTTCGATTACCAGCAGGCCTGCTCCGCAAACGATCGCGCTGTCCGCGACGTTGAAGGCAGGCCACTGGTAGCGGCCGATGTAGAACAAAAGGAAGTCCACCACGCGGCCGGTGAGCAAGCGGTCCCAGAGGTTTCCCACCGCGCCGCCGAGAATAAGAGCCAGGCCGATTCCAGTAGTCGTCATGGCATGGCTGTTCCGCCACAGCAGCGCCGATACCACCACCAGCGCCACAATCGAAAACAATACAAGCACAGCGATCTTCCATTGTGCAGGAGAGTCGGCAAACAAGCCGAACGCGGCGCCACGATTCTCTACGTGCGTGAGGCGGAAGAAGCCTGGAATAATCTGGATGCCATCGTGCAGCGAGATGTCCTTCGCCACGATCCATTTGGTAGCCCGATCCAGCAGCACAATCAGCAGGGCTATCAGGAAGTGACATTTACGCATTACGTGGGGTTCAGCCATGACTTCCAAATTACTCGGATTTTGTTCCAGCCATTGCAGCTTCGATCTCTTTTAGCGCAGCGCTGCAGCGCTCACACACCGTCGGGTACACGGGATCCTCGCCGACGTGGGTTGAGTAGTTCCAACAGCGTTCGCATTTTTGACCGGCCGCTTTGCTTACTTGGACCTTAACCGCGCCCGCGCCGTTCCCTGACGGCGCTTGCTCCAACGTGACGGCCGAAACGATGAACAGGTAACGAAGTTCATCCCGGTATCGTGCCAAAACGCCGTACACTGGTTCTGATGCCGAGATTCCCACATCCCCTTCCAGACTGCCGCCAATCAGCTTGGCGTTGCGCGCCTCTTCCAGCGCCTTCAGAACCTCGTCGCGGACCCGTCGTAATACGACCCACTCTTCCCGTTGCGTGGGATCGTCAACCGGAACCCGACTGCCGAGAAGGTCGTTGGCGTCAACGAACTTCGAAAGATGCACGCTCTCTGGGCGATGACGTAGGACAGGCAGGTGCTGCCAGATCTCATCACAAGTGAAGCTTAGGAACGGCGCCAGCAGCCTGACCAAGAGTTCGCCGATGCGCCAGATTGCACTCTGCGCTGAGCGACGCGCCTTGGACTTCGGAGCATAGGTGTAGAGGCGGTCTTTGAGCACATCGAAGTAGAATGCGCTCAAGTCAACGACACAGAAGTTGAGTATCCGCTGGTAGACCTTGTGGAAGGCAAACTCCTCATACCAGTTTCTGACGTCATTAGCCAGGTTCCATGTTTGCCGCAGCAAGTACTGATCCAGCGGTTGCATGTCGTCGAACAACACCAGGTCCTTTTCAGGATCGAAATCGTAGAGATTCCCCAAAATAAAGCGGAATGTATTGCGGATCTTCCGGTAGTTCTCTGCCACGGTTTGCATCAAGCGCTCAGAGCCAACTACATCCTCACGGAAATCAACCGAGGCTGCCCACAGGCGCACGATCTCCCCGCCCAGGCGACCGGCGATATCGACCGGGTCTACATCGTTACCTCGGGACTTGGACAGTGCCTGCCCCTGCTCGTCCAGCGTCCAACCCGGTGTAACGACCATGCGGTATGGAGGGCTGCTCTTAACACCCATGGCACAGAGCAGGGAAGACTGAAACCAGCCGCGATATTGATCTCCGCCTTCCAGATACAAGTCCGACGGCCAGGGATAATCGGGTTCGGCAGATCGCAACGCGAGATAGCTAGAGCCCGACTCCAGCCACACGTCGAAAATATCGCTCTCCTTCTCGAACTTTGCTCCGTCACAGTGAGGGCACTTCGTTCCTGACGGAAGAATCGTGTCAGCTTCCGGCGTGTACCAGGCGTCGGCGCCGGCGCGGGCAAAAAGCTCAACCACCCTGCGATTGACATCGTGATTGTTCAGCGGCTTTCCGCAACTCTCGCACAGGAAGACGGCAATGGGCACGCCCCAAACCCGCTGCCGCGAGATGCACCAGTCCGGCCGCGTGGCGATCATGTTGTACATGCGCTCTTCACCCCACGCCGGGTCCCACTTTACCTTTTTGACGTCTTCCAGTGTGCGGCTGCGCAGCGTGCCGCCGCCAGGCATCGGCGCTTCCATAGAGATGAACCACTGCTCCGTGGCGCGGAAGATGATCGGATTGTGGCAGCGCCAGCAATGTGGATACGAGTGCTCCAGTTTCTCCTCGTGCAGCAGGGCGCCGCGTTTCTTCAGCAACTCGATGATCGGCGCGTTGGCAGCCCAGACTTTCAAGCCGTCGTACTCTGGCAGACCGTTGTGCAGGATGCCCTTTTCGTCCACGTTGCTGGTTGCATCCAGACCGTACTTCATGCCGGTGGCGAAGTCCTCGGCACCATGGGACGGTGCCGTATGTACCACACCGGTTCCGGTGTCCATCGCGACGTAATCCGCGAGGACCCCTAGAATCTTGCGATCTAAAAACGGGTGCTGGAAATTCAATCGCTCCAGCTTGCGGCCGGGGAAGCGGCCGAGTTCGCGCGCTCCGGCGAGATTGCATTTAGCTGCGACATGTCGCGCCAGCTTTGCCGCTACTATGTAAGCTTCAGTGCCTGATTCCAGCGCGACATACTCTTCGTCGGGATGAAACGCAACGGCCATCGAGGCCGGCAGCGTCCACGGGGTCGTGGTCCAGATGATGGTGGAAACTTTCTTGCCGTGGAGTTCTGGAGCAATCTTAGCCGGATCATCAAGCAGAGCGTATTTCACCCAGATCGCAGGACTGGTGTCGTTTTCGTACTCCACCTCGGCTTCGGCCAGCGCGGTCTCGTCGTGCATGCACCAATAGACCGCCCGCAGTCCCTTGTAGACGAAGTTGTTCTCGTAGAAGGAAAAGAACGTTTCGAGCACCACCGATTCGTACTGCGGCTCCATGGTGACGTAAGGGTGATCGAACCGGCCGAACACTGCAATACGCTTGAACTGCTCGCGCTGCAGGTCGAGATATTTCTGGGCGAATTTTCTGCATTCCCGGCGGACGTCCAGCGGCTTCATCTGCAGCTTCTTGCCGCCGAGTTGCTGATCTACTTTGATCTCAATGGGCAGGCCGTGACAGTCCCATCCTGGGACATACGGCGCGTCAAATCCGGCCATGGTCTTCGACTTGACGACAAAATCTTTGAGCGACTTGTTTAGAGCGGTGCCAAGGTGGATCGGCCCACTGGTGTACGGAGGCCCGTCATGCAAGACATACCGGGGTGCCCCGCCGCGTGCTTCGCGAATGCGCTCGTAGATCCGCATCTGCTCCCAGCGGGCCAGCGTTTTGGGCTCGTTCTGCGGCAAATTGGCCTTCATGGGAAAGGGGGTTTTGGGCAGATTGATTGTGGATTTCAGCTCGAGCGGCACTCGCTTTACTTTCTCCAAATGGTTGATTTCTTTCAATTATAGGGAGTGGGGAAACGAACGTCCATTGTCCACACGGGGAGCAGTTCTTGCCGGAGTTGGGAAAAGCACGTGGATTTTGGGAAAAATCAGTGTACAATTTTCACACAAGTGACGTTTCACGAGGATGAGCATCTAATTGGAAGTCGTTGATATGCGTCGGTATTGCTCGGTCACAGTTGTAGGGCTGCCGAAGCGACAAGCAACTTGGCATAGTATCTGCTCATCAAGCTTAGAGGGAGAGGGTAAGATATTGCGTCTGTTCTAAACGGACGACAATCTCGGGTCAAGCATGGCAACACGCGACGTAACACCTCGAAGCGAACACGAACCCGACTTAAATCTATTGCTGCCCAAGGCCTCCTGGGAGCAGCCATTGTGGAAGTCCCTGTTCCAGAACTTAGACGACTACTTTTTCCCCAAAAAGCTGCCGCCACTGGTTCTGAGTTCCAAGCCTATCCCGGTCAAGGATATCTGGGGTTTCTACAACTACAAGAAGAACGGCGTACTAGGCTCGACTGTGGTGCACGTTTTGGCTCTGGTGGCCATCATTGGCTTAACCATCCTCGGCCGGCGAATAGTGCAGGAAGTCAAGAAACCACAGGAAACGGTTACCTTGGTCGCGCCTGATGACATTCCAGCGCTGCAGCCTGCCAAGACAGTTTCCGGCGGCGGCGGTGGTGGCGGCGACCGCGACAAATTGCAGGCGTCCAAAGGCCGGTTGCCTAAGCTGGCCATGGAACAAATTACCCCGCCGGCAGTGGTTGTACGTAACCCCAATCCAAAGTTGGTGGCTGAGCCGACCATAGTGGTTCCACCCCAGATTCACTTGGCGACGAACGATCTCCCAAACTTCGGCGATCCGCTGTCGCACTTGCCCTCGGGACCGCCGTCGAACGGGACTGGTTCGGGCGGTGGTATCGGCTCGGGTTCTGGTGGCGGCGTCGGTGTGGGCGAAGGCCCCGGTTTCGGCGCCGGCCGGGGCGGTGGTACTGGCGGCGGCGTATTCCGCGTTGGCGGCGGTGTTTCGGCGCCACGCCCGGTGTTTACGCCTGACCCAGAGTACTCCGAGGAAGCCCGCAAGGCGAAATATCAAGGGACTTGCGTGCTGTGGCTGATTGTGGGGCCGGACGGCAAGCCGCGCGACATTAAGGTCGCCAGAACTTTGGGGCTTGGGTTGGACGAGAAAGCTATCGAAGCCGTGAAGCAGTGGAAGTTTGAGCCCGCCATGAAGGACGGCAAACCGGTGGCGGTGCAGATCAACGTAGAGGTGAGCTTCCGGCTGTACTGAGCAAGTTTGATTCACAATAGCGGCCGCGACTTTGCGGCCGTTTTGTTTTGATCGTCTGTCGCTTTTCTATTTTCGTTCGAGAATCACATACTGCCTCAGCGCACGCTTGTGAAAGCCCATATATTCGTACAAGCACACCGCCCGCGTGTTCTCCGGCAGGACGTGCAAGAAGGGTTGCTCGCCTCGACTGCGAATCCTCTGAACCAGCATCGTGATTAGAGCCGTCGCATAGCCGCGGCCCAGGTGGTCCGGATGCGTGCACACTGCGCTAACCTCGGTAAAACCTGGCAGACGCAAGCGCTCGCCCGCCATCGCAATCAGCTCACCGTTTTGGCGAATGCCCCAGTACTCTCCCATTTCATGTGTACGCTCGCCAAATGGGCCCGGCTTAGTCAGTTGAGTGAGCGCGAGCATGTGCGGGACATCCGCCCTGCCTAAGGGAAGAAATGCAGGCCGCTCCTTTGGATTCTCAACCCGAGGTATATGCTCATGAACCATCTGCAGCAGAGGACCGGATCTTACAAGTTTTAAGGGCGGTGATGGTTGTGGAGTTTCATCCAGAAACAGGCCTACACGCTCGTTGGTGCGAAGTAGAGCAAGAAGTGATTCGTAGGCTTCGCCGGTCGGCTCGGCTAAAGCCCCAAGCAGGCTGACTTCCCGGAGAAATTTCCCCGCCGCATGATTCGTGGTGCCGAGATGCGCCTGCTTTGTGGTGAGCGCATTCCAGATGACGTTGTCGAGCGGATGCATGGACTATTAGACAGCCTAAGTCCCATCTGGATTCACGTCTATCCGGGTCTTGCGGCAAAAGCTCGGTTGGAAGGAATGCCTCGGTTTGGCTGCTGGCGAACCTCAACGAGGGGAGATTCATTCCTTCAAATCCACATGCTGCACATCATCCGTCGAGTGTCCCAGAAACCGTGCACCCAAGCTGCGAAATTTGTCCACCGAATCGGTGGCGAAGAACCTCAAACGCGGCAAATGACGTCGCTCGGGTTGTGCCGGATCCACCAGAGGAATCCTCCGAAGCAGCTTGGCCACGGCTTGGGCTGTGGACTCCGCCGAGTCGATAATCTCCACGTGCTCTGGTGCAACCCGCCGCAGCACAGGCTTCAACAAAGGATAATGCGTGCAGCCGAGCACCAGAACGTCGGCCGATTGAAAGCCGTCGGCGAAAGCTTCGCTCAGATAAATCCGTGCCACCTGCTCGGTGACCGGGTGCTCAATCCAACCCTCTTCCACCAGCGGAACAAACAACGGGCAAGCTTTTTCCCTCGCCTGCACGCCCCTGGCCTCGAGAGCTTCGAGATACGCATGGCTGCTGACGGTAGCCTGCGTGCCGATGACAACCGCTTTGCGATTCCTGGTTTGAGCCGCTGCCTGCTCCGCTCCCGGTTCGACTACGCCTATGACTGGAACGCCGACGGCCTTCACTATCTGGTCTAACGCCAATGCAGTTGCCGTATTGCAGGCGATGACCAGCATCTGCGCGCCGTGCTGCTCCAGATAACGTGACGCCTCGATAGCGTACTGGGAAACCGTTTCGACCGACTTTGACCCGTAAGGCAGCCGCGCGGTATCGCCGAAATAGAGGTAATCGGCGTTGGGGATGACCTCAAGTAAAGCTTTAAGGACAGTCAGACCCCCGACCCCAGAGTCGAAGACACCAATGCAGGTGCGGCGCGGAGTTGGGGACAAATCAGGCACGCCTCTCCAAGCTGGAGACAGTGTGCTCTGCAGCAGGCTTGCCGCAGCA
>DASPSE010000252.1:0-2139 GCA_035624085.1 Terriglobales bacterium | reverse complement strand
TAACGCAGCCATCGCGCATGCCGTGGTGCTGCTGGAGAGAAAGCCTTAAGACGCAGAGGACGCTGAGAGCCGAGAACGACTTCGTGAACTCTGTGCCCCCGTGGTTTAAATCTTTGATGATCAAGATCGGCGTGATCTCCGACACGCACGGCTTGCTACGGCCAGAAGCGGTCGAGGCGCTGCATGACTCGCACTGCATCATTCATGCAGGCGACATCGGCGATCCTGCAATTCTCTCTAAACTGGGCGAACTCGCGCCTGTGACCGCGGTGCGGGGCAACGTCGATCGTGAAAAATGGGCGCGAAGGATTCCTGAGACAAATGTGCTGGAGGTCGCGGGCATTTCTATCTACGTCGTTCATGATCTCTACAAATTGGACTTGAAGCCGGAGTCGGCCGGTTTCGCGGCAGTCATCTCAGGGCACAGCCATGTTCCTACGCAAGAGTTCAAGAACGGCGTGCTTTATTTCAATCCAGGCAGCGCCGGACCAAGGAGATTCAAGCTGCCGGTAAGCGTGGGAAGGATGATCGTGGAGAACGGCACGGTCCAGGGAGAAATTGTGGAACTGCGATGACCATGCACATCTGGACGGCCTCGCCCCGGGCGAACGAGGCGTCCGCCCCTACGTGGTTCGATACAATCCTCATAGTGTCTACTCAATTCCTGGTTGAAGCTCGCGCCGGAGCGGCGCGCGCAGGGCGGCTAACCACGCCGCACGGCGAGGTGGAAACGCCTGTCTTCATGCCTGTCGGCACTCTGGCTTCTGTTAAAGGCTTGCCACAGGAGGTGCTCGAAGAACTCGGCGTTGAGATTCTTCTGGCCAATACCTATCACCTTTATCTCAGGCCGGGAGTTGAGCAGGTCAGGAAACTTGGCGGGTTGCATGGGTTTATGTCATGGCCGCGGTCGATCCTTACCGATTCCGGCGGTTTTCAGGTCTTCAGTTTGAATGATCTGCGCAAAGTCAGCCAAGAAGGGGTGACGTTTCGCTCGCATCTGGATGGGTCGAGCCACTTCTTCAGCCCGGAGAGTGCCATGGAGGCGCAGATTGGGTTGGGCGCGGACATCATCATGGCGTTCGACGAGTGTACCGAGTATCCGGCAGAGCCGGAGCGGGTGCGGGCGTCGATGGAGCTGACGCTGCGCTGGGCGGAGCGGAGCAAGAACTATTTTGAGGAGCACAAGAACGAAGTGCCTTGTAACAAAGTTTCCGATCGAACTCAGGCGCTGTTCGGCATTGTGCAGGGAGGGATGGATCTGGCTCTGCGCAAGGAATCCGCTGAGAGAACGATAGAGATTGGATTTCCCGGGTATGCCATCGGCGGGTTGAGTGTAGGCGAACCGCGCCATGTAACGCGAGAGATTGTTGAAGCGACAGTCCAGCATCTGCCGGCCGAGCGGCCCCGTTATCTGATGGGGGTGGGCACGCCTGAAGAGATCGTCGAGTATGCGAATCTTGGGATTGACATGATGGATTGCGTCTTGCCGACGCGCGCCGCGCGGCATGGGCTGCTTTTTACATCGGAGGGACGAATCTCTATCAAGCAAGCGCAGTATGCCGGCGATGAGTCTCCGCTGGATCCGAATTGCGTGTGCCCAGTTTGCCGGCGCTATTCCCGCGCATACCTGCGGCACTTGTACGCGTCGAATGAGGTTCTTGCCCAGGTCTTAAACACGATCCACAACCTGAGCTTCTACCTTGACACCATGCGGGCGGTACGTCATTCTATTTCTCTTGGGAGAGGGGCCCGTTTTCTATCCGAGGTCTGGTCTCGAGCCAAACTGTAGCTCGGCAACCCCTGTAGTCGTCCGAAGCTGGGAATCTCCGGCCGATAACTTCCGGCGGTAAATTGAAACCAGCGGTGCGTCACAATACGCAGGCGCTGGCTGTCCCAGGAACGAAAAATAACCTTAATGAACATCCAGGTATTACTGGCGATGCAAGCGGGCAGTGCGGGCTGGCTGGGGTTCGCCCCGCTGATCTTTATCTTTGCCATTTTCTACTTCTTATTGATCATGCCGCAGCAACGGCGGCAAAAGAAGTGGCAGCAGATGCTGAACGAACTGAAGACCGGAGACAAGGTAGTGACAAGCGGGGGCCTGCGCGGGACTATCATTGCCCTGAAGGATGATGCGGT
>DASPSE010000214.1:0-2168 GCA_035624085.1 Terriglobales bacterium | reverse complement strand
ATAGGGCACGTCGAACCTCCTTCGGCTTTGTCATCCTGAGCGCAGCAGCACGATTCGCCCGCGAATCGCGCTGCGCAGTCGAAGTATCTCCGCATTTCACGAGGAGTCATCCCTCGCACCCTCCGTGGAAGGGCACGGCTTCAGCCGTGCCGTAAAAGCTTCCCACTTTGGATAAGGCTCCCGCACGGGCGCCACTCCGCCTACAGGCCACCCGAGCCGTTGTGGTTCCGCCACACTGAGACGGGGGACCAGCACCTTCGCGTTCTCTTCACCATGCCTTTTTTGCCGCTATCCGTAACTCCAAGAAAACAGGGCAAATATTTGCTGGATTATGCACCTCATACAGGAGCAAATGGTATGCTTAATCTCCTATGGAGGTGCTGTTGGCTAAAGACAAGAGTTGGCGACCAAGACACGGAGCTAGTCTGTCGGTGGAGCGCATACCCGGGTGGGTTGAGCGCACCGCAGTTAAGCATATCAGCAAACTCCCTAGGCTGTTCCTATACGGACCCGTGGCCCTAATACTGGCGTGGATACTCAGCTATTCCGGGAAGGGTGAGGTTCAGCTGAAAGGTGCGGGCGCTGTTGCGTTGGCTCTGTGGTTGTCGGTTGATCTATGGCATTATCTGCTGCGACGGAAATGGCAGTGGCGCTTCGTAACTGGATGGACGGGAACTGGTCTGCTCCTTATCGGGGCCATGATGCTCATGTGGTTTTGGTTGGACGAAAAACTGGAAGCCCAGAGAAACGATGTTTGGTCGCATCTAGCGTTCAATCATTTCATTCCTCCCGGCTTTGAAGACGATCCGGTGTTCACAGATTTCACTGTCAAGAATGAGAGCGGCTATCGAATATCTACCAAACATGGCATTACCTGTCTCACAAACATTGCCGTTGGGAATAATGGCACCTCACTTAGGGAAAACATGTCTACATGGATTATGGACGACAAGACCATGGCATTTAGCGGAGTCGTTCATACCTTTGATCGCCCCCCGGCGGCATCTATTATCGACGCTGGAGGCGATGCTGAGAGCGACCAATGCTTACGAGCTCTGGATTTCAAGGAAGGCACTGACTGCATTGATGTAACCATAATCTTCTGGTACACGCTAGAAACCCAACCAGATGCGCAGCAGGAGAAGCGGATTAGGTTTATCGCGGACAAGGGCAGGAAGGGGCAGTTTGCTTGGCATCAAGAATCACTCGGAACACCCACAACCCATTGTGCAAGCTATTACAACGCTAATAATCCAGTGCCGGCGGAACAGAAGACCGGGCCTTAAGCTGCTTGAGTTAACTTGATACGCGAGATTGTCGGAATGAATGAGGCGCAACATCGTATCGCGGAACAGATACCGATTCTTCCGGTTGTCGAATCGCCACGTCATCTCATCCAGGCATGCGGTGCCACGTTTCGACAATGCCGTGCTTGAGCCAGCTGAACGCGAACTCCACGCCGTCTGCGCGGAGCTCCCCGACAAACGCAGCACGGAGAAGAGGAGAGCGTTTCGCTCACGGCGGACTACTTCTGCCCTCCTCGTCTGCGCTGATCAACTAACGGCGTTCTGTTTCTACTGATTCCCGCTCAGACTGACCACAACATCGGGGCCCATGCTGGAACTGTTGTTGGCCGCGGCCGGGCCCGGCTGTGGCTGGCGGAACGTCGCTTGCAACGTCTGAAACGCCTGCGTAGCGCCGCTAAGGTCGCCTGCTTGCAGGGCCTGACCGATGGCCTGGAAATCATGCTCGCGATTCGCCAGTTCGAATGGCGCTCCGCTGGCAAAGGGCCCGCCCTGTCCCAGACTGAGGATAGTGTTATACGCGGTTTGAGCCGCGTCCAAGTTGCCCGACTTCAGCGCCTGCCCCAGTTGGTTCAGATCTACACGCCGCTCCTGGAAGTAGCCCTGAAGCTGCTGATACAAAGAAGTGTTGGACACTGCTGACGTACTCATGAAGATTTCCCTCCCTGCGAGACAGATCTCGTCATTAGGGCATATCGGTGGCTTGCGGCGAGAGCTTTATCGCGTCCGCGGCTTCACCGGCCCAGCGGAACATAACGCAAGAGCACTGCCAACTCGGAGCAGCCAGAGTTGAGGGCCTAAGTCCCGTCCCTGGCAGGAGTTAGCCAAACACGACTTCTGGGTTGACGGACGTTCCAGCCCTAC
>DASPSE010000188.1:0-6087 GCA_035624085.1 Terriglobales bacterium | reverse complement strand
GCGGCAGACCCGCTTTCCGGCAGGTCTGTTCCAGAAAGGTGACCCGATTCCACTGGTGTTCGACCGGGACTTGAGGCAGCAGCAGACCTCGGTGTCCACGCTGAGAGATCAACAACCCATGCCGTCCGACTTCCACTTGCTCTGGCTGAATAGCTTCCAGTGGCGAGAGAATGCTGAGAGAAACTTCCAATTCCGGAGCCTCGTCGCGAGTCACGGGCCAGAAGCGCGTGTCCTCAAAGGCCGCGGCGCGCGCCGTCTCCGCCACCGTGCGATAAACCGAAGCGATCGGAACCACGTATCCCACACAGCCGCGTAATTGACCTCGAAAATAAATCGTAGTGAAGGCGCCGCGTGCCTCGGCCAGGTGCGGTGAAGGTGGATCCAGCGGAATCTCGCGCTTCTCGAAAGCCGACTCAATCGACTCATGTGCCAGTTTCAGCAGAATTCTGCGCTCCGCTGGATTGAACTCACACGACTCCGTGGCGATGCTTGCGTCAGCAGGCGAGTTGGAAGACGGGTTTTCAGGTTGCGGCGACATCGCGCTTCCTCCGTCGGCTCAGCACGAAGGCGCGGCGGCGGCTTCTCACCACCTGGCGGTCGATCTTGGACCAGAACGCAACAAAATAATCTCCTGCGGAGACCAGCGACAACAAGACCATAAACCAGATGGCCAACCGCGCGATCCAATGAACGGGAAATATATAAGGACCATAGACCGGCCACTCTTTCCAGCGATGGTCGAGAATCACGGCGACCACAGAAATAATCTGCACCAGCATTTTGAACTTGCCCAAATCGCTGGCCTCGATGGTGAATCCCTCCGAAGCTGCAATCGAGCGCAGGCCGCTGACCAGGAATTCGCGCCCAATGATGATGACCGCAATCCACGCGGGAACCATGCTGGGATTGAACTGCACCAGGGTCACGAACGCAGCGGCAATCAGAAGCTTGTCGGCCAGCGGATCCAGCAGCATGCCGATGGTGGTGATCTGGCCGCGCTTGCGGGCAAGGTAGCCATCAATCCCGTCGGTGATCGAAGCGGCAATGAACAGCGCCGAGGCCAGTAGTTCCTTCTCTCCGCCGGTGTTCTCAAAACGGCTGGTGGAAAGAATCCAGATCAGCAGCGGGATGCTGGCAATGCGGGTGAGCGTGATGGAGTTGGGAAGATTCACCGGGAGTCCTGCCAATCGGCGACATGCACGCCGCTACAAACTCTACCAAATTATCCCCCACCAACAATAGCGAAAGCAATGAAGGAGTCACCTAAGCGGGCGCAGTCTGATTGTCATCCCGAGCCAGCCTCTTTTGCGCAGCGAGGGATCTGGGCGAGCCGCGCGAACTGTCGCGTTCTTCGCGACAGAATAACGCGCGTTTGGCTCGCTTCCTTTTCAAGCTGCACAACTACCCAGTCACCGAAGTTACTGCAGCTTCGCGTACTCCGCTTTGGCTTCTTTCAGGATGGGGATGTCGGGATCGGCGTCCTTCCATAGCGTGAGGAAATCTTGATACGCGGCTTTTGCTTTGGCGCTGTCGCCCGCCATCGCATAAGCTCTAGCAATTTGAAGAGGGGTCAGCGATCCCGTCACAAAGTTTAGGACGATGCCCTTGTGGTCGAGCAGTTTCTGGAACTCGGCGGCGGCCGCGATCCCGTTGTGTGCCAGCAGTTGTGCCTGGCCGCGAAGGTAAGCCGGATACAACGTCCCTAACTGGAGTTGCCGCGGCGTACCGAGTTCATAAGGAGCAGCCGCCTCCAGGAAGACCAGCGCCGGGGAAAAATTGTTAGCACTCAGTTCGATTGCCGCCTTGATAGCTGGAAGCCAGTACACCTTGAGAACCGTATTCGACGGGTATGTCTTCTCCAGCTCCTCAACAATAGGCCGGGCACGAGCCGCGTCACCGGCGCGGGCCAAGGCCAGAGCGGCGAACATCTTCACGTCGCTACCCGGAGCCAGAGCCAGTGCCGCCGCCACGTCCTGCTTCGCGGTAGCAGCATTACCGAACTCCGCCTCCCGTAGCGCGGCATTGATCTGCCACAAGGCGGCCGATTCTTTGGAATCGTCTCGAACTGCTGCATCCACTGCACGCCGGGAGAGATCCCGCGCTTTTGAGAGGTGCCCGTAATATGCCTCAGTGTCAGAATCGAATGAGAGCAGTTGATCTTCCGATCCGGGCTTGCCCGCGGCCCAAGCTACTTGCCGCGCCATCTCAGCGGTATCGCCTTTCAGAAAAGCTAGTTGATAGAGCACCCAATGCAGGTAATCCCCCTCGAACTTATGCTGTTGCGCATCCTCAATCGTCTTCCTGGCATCGTCTGGTCGGTTGAGGTAAAGGTAGATCGCAGCGAGATTGCCATAACCAATTACGTTCGGTTCTAGCCGCTGGCCTTGCTCGGTTGCGGGTAGCGCCTTGTCGTATTGCCCCAGAAATGCGTAAATGGCGCCCAAGTTGAAGGGCGCCGTTGCATCTTGCGGGTAGCTGTTCGCCCACAGCTCATACACTTGGATGGCCTGCTCTAATTCCCCGGTGACAACCTGACAGTACATTGATGAGATACGGTATTTTTCCCGCTCGCTGACTCTATCGCGGAGGGCATAGGCTTTCTTAATGTTTTCGGCGCCCAGACTGGCCTGTCCCAGGTCGCCGTATGCGACTCCCAGACTGCCGTAAGCTACGGCGAAATTGGGGTCAAGCTCCAGCGCCCGTTTGTAGAACGGAATGGACTCTGCCTCCCCCTTGGTGCGGAATGTTGTAATGCCCATACTGAAGGCTTTCAGTGCCTCCAGCGACGTTGTTGTGGCCTCAACCGGAACATCGAATTTCTGAACCGAAGCCAGCGACTCGCCCAGTCTGGCTCGCAGGCTGGTCGCCGCCTTGCCCAGTGCCTTCAGCACGTCCGGCTTGCTCGCAGCCTCTTCCTGTTCCTTGGCCAGCGTGTCTCCGGTGCTGCAACCGACCGCGTCCACACCAATCACGTACTGACCACCCAGATTGGAAATCGAGCCCAATATGATTGCCTTGCTGCCGGTACGCAAACACAGCTCCCGCGCTATGTCACGAGTGACGCGTTCGTTCGAGGCGCGGCCCATCAGGTGCAGCGTTTCTTCCACTCTGCGATCCGAGAGAATATTGAGAAATGGAGACTGTTCGAGTTGCACAGCCAACGCTTGCTTGAGGGCATCATCGAAAACAGGATCGCCGGTCTTGTTGTCGAAGTCGGCCAGCACCACGGTGTCTTTCTCGGTTAGCGGCGTAGCGTTAGTCGCGGGCGTCGCGGACCGCGAACGCAGGTATAGGCCAACGGCAACCACGCCAGCGATGAGTACGACGGCGGCCGGGACCATAACTTTCCCAATTTTCCGTCTGGCCGCTGGAATGGCGGTTACCTGAACGGCAGCCGACGCAGATGGCGCAGAGATGGCTGAACCCGAGCCGGAAGCGGGGACCTGACTTTCTGGCCGTGCCGCCGTCTGCGGACTGCTTTCCTGCACCACCGGCACGGTCCCAGAGGTAGCCGCTGGCACGCGCCCGGTCTCTGTGTCCCGCTTCAACCGCTGCAACTCCGCCCGCATCTCCCTGGCGCTTTGGTAACGCAGTTCGCGATCCTTCTCCAGCGCCCGATTGATGATGTCTTCCAGCTTGGCAGGAATGCCACGATTGAAGCGAATCGCGGGAGGTGGATCAGAATCGAGGATGGCTTTGAAGATGAGGCCCGAGGTTTCGCCGTGAAAAGGCAATGTGCCCGTCGCCATCTCATATAACACCGCCCCGAACGAGAACAGGTCAGTGCGGGTATCGAGTTCCTTCCCTTTAACTTGTTCGGGCGACATATATGACACGGTTCCGAGGGTCGAACCGGGGTTGGTCAGGTGCTGTTCGTCGACCGAACCGGTCTGTGTGTTGCCCGCTGCGACCCGGTTCGCAGAACTAGCCACGGGCGTAACCTTCGCCAACCCGAAGTCCAGAATCTTGGCGTGCCCGCGCTTGGTGACGAAAATATTTGCAGGCTTGATGTCGCGGTGCACGATGCCCTCGGCATGTGCGGCGTCGAGAGCGTCGGCAATTTCGATCGCCAGAGAAAGCAGCGTATCCGTGTCCAGTGGGCGCCCCGCGATCCGATGCTTCAGCGTAATGCCATCCAGAAACTCCATGACGATGAAGGGATGCCCATCGTGCTTGCCAATCTCGTGAATCGTGCAGATATTCGGGTGGTTCAGCGCCGAGGCCGCCTTGGCCTCGCGCTGGAAGCGGCTCAGTGCCTGCGGGTCCTGCGCGACATCGTCGGGCAGGAATTTGAGAGCGACAAAGCGGCCAAGGTCGGTATCCTCGGCCTTGTAGACGACGCCCATTCCACCGCCGCCGAGTTTCTCAACGATGCGGTAGTGCGAGATAGTCTGCCCGATCATTGCGCTGAAATCTTAGAGCCGTAGGTAGGGCAAGTCAATCCGAGTGGCGTAGCCGGTGACGCTTAGTCCCGTTTGGCGGGTTTGTAACCGGCTTTCTTTGCCTCGTCCACAGTCATGAACTTGCCATTCTTGGTTTTGCCGTACCAGCGGCCACCCTTGTGGTAAATCCCCGTATCAAGGTTCACCCATACTTTGTGGCTTGCCTTGGCGGCGGCAATGTCAGAAGCCGACACCGCATTCCCGGTTTTGGCTGGAGAAGTTTTTGCGGGCGCGGCACTAGGGGTGACAGCTTGATCTGGCGAGGAGGTGCTTTGTGAAATTGCCGCGGCAACGCTTAGGCACAAGGCGCAGAGCAACCATACAGATACAACCCGCCTCATAACACCTCTCTACGCGTAGATTCCGCGCTGGCGCAGCGTGTAGGCCACGCGATCGATCGCCAGCATATAAGCCGCAACCCGGTTATTGACGCGGTGAGTCTCGGCGTAGCGGACCACATCATCGAAGGCAGCCACCATGATGGTTTCCAGCTGCTCGTTGACCACCGACTCTTTCCAGAAATAGCCCTGGCGATCCTGCACCCACTCGAAATAAGAAGTGGTCACTCCGCCGGCGTTGCACAGGATGTCGGGAATCACGAACACGCCTTTATCGGCAAGGATTTCATCGGCCGATGCGGTGGTCGGTCCGTTCGCGCCTTCCGCCAGAATTCGGCATTTCACGCGGTCGGCATTGCGGCTGGTGATCTGATTTTCGGTCGCGGCCGGAATCAGGATTTCGCACTCGGTGAGCAGCAGTTCGGCGGGTTCAGCTTTCTCAGCTCCGCCAAAGCCAGTAATCGTGCGATTGCGCTGGCGATGCTCGGACAGCGCCTTCACGTTAATGCCGTTCGGGTTGTACAAGCCGCCATCCACTTCGAGAATGCCGATAATTTTGTATCCCGCCTGCGCCATGAGCAGCGCGGCATTGGAACCCACGTTGCCAAAGCCTTGCACGATCACTCGCGTAGACTCACGCGACATGCCCAGCTTCTTGATCGCTTCATCGCAGACGATCATGATGCCGCGCCCAGTCGCTTCGCGGCGTCCGCGCGACCCTCCAATATTTATGGGTTTCCCGGTGACGACGGCCGTCACGGTTTGCCGCATATGCATGGAGTACGTGTCCATCATCCACGCCATGATCTGTTCGTTGGTGTTCACATCGGGTGCGGGAACATCTTTCTCCGGGCCGATGAACTCAAACAATTCCGCAGTGTAGCGCCGGGTCATGCGCTCCAGTTCGCCCATCGACATCTTGTGCGGATCGCAAATAATGCCGCCCTTCGCCCCACCAAATGGGATGTTTACCACCGCGCACTTCCAGGTCATCCAGCTGGCCAGAGCGCGCACTTCGTCGAGCGTCACGTCAGGCGCGTAACGGACACCACCCTTGGCTGGACCGCGAGCAATGGAGTGCTGCACGCGAAATCCGGTGAAGACCTCAAGATGACCGTTGTCCATGGCGACCGGGATGTGAACCGTGATCTCGCGATTGGGATAGCGCAAAACCTTCCACAGTCCCTCATCGAGATTGAGCTTGTGCGCCGCCAGATCGAAGCGCGCGGCCTGCGCTTCCATGGGATTGAATTCGCGTTCGATGCTGGTGTGATTTACGGTTGCGGTGGTCATGGCGGTCTCCGGCT
>DASPSE010000184.1:0-3672 GCA_035624085.1 Terriglobales bacterium | reverse complement strand
CCGGCGACGGACTGCTCCATCGTGGCCGAGAAACACAGCGTTTGGCGCTGCTTAGGCAGCGCTAACAGAATGCGCCGAATCGCGGGCAAGAATCCCATGTCCAGCATGCGGTCGGCCTCGTCAAGCACGAGTATTTTGACCTTCTGCAGATCGGCAAACTTGCGACTCATGAGATCCAGCAGCCGTCCGGGAGTGGCAATCACCAGTTTCGACCCGGCGCGCAGAATTTGGATCTGCGCCTTCTCGGATACGCCGCCGATGACGAGCGCGGCCTTGGGCATGGCTTTCGTGCGCAGTTGCTCGTATTGTTCGTGAACCTGCATCGCAAGTTCGCGCGTCGGCAGCAATACTAGAGCGACCGTAGAACGCGCCGGTTCCCGGTCAAGTGTCTCGATGAGTGGGATGAGAAACGCCAATGTCTTGCCGGTGCCCGTTTGGGCAGTGCCGATGACATCTCGGCCTTCAAGAGCAGGAGGAATCGCACGTTCCTGGATGGGGGTGAGGTTGGTAAATTGAGCTGCCGCCAGCTTCCGCTGTAGCGCAGAAGATAGGGGCAGTTCCGAAAATGTGGTCATTCGAATTTGTTTCTTTCTTGAGCGGCTAGTTGTCGCGCACACTCTGACACACGTCTAGAGCCGCGATGCCGCTCACATTTGATACTTAGATTTCACGCAAATAAACGGCGGGCAGGGAAAGCGGAGATGAATCTGGTCTAAAGAAGTGACCACCGCGTAACGAGCAAACCGTAGTAATTTAGTATACCAGAAGCGGCTTCCGGCGCTGGTTACAACGGTCATTACTGAGTCTCCCTGGAATGTCTTTGGGACTGCGGTGTCGTCGGTAGGACCTTTTTCGGCGGGCCCAGGATTCTAGGTGAATTTCGATCTTCCACCCGAATCACGGGCAAACCGGAAGTTAATGTCAATTGCTGTTAGCAGCTTTCGGCAATCTTTTTAAGAGCGTCCTCAATTTCCTTCTCGTTGAGCAAGACTATCCATTTGGAAGAGATTTCTACGCACATGGCATGGGCGTCGGCTTGGACGAGGGGCAATGAACTAATGTGAGGACAGCTTAGCTCATCACTGGTCAGACCCACGCAATATGAACCCGAAGGACATTGGAGTGTGGTCGCCTAGCATCCGTGACGCATGCTGGTAACTGGTTTTGGATTCCATTACGACCTACTCATGGCAGCAGACATTTACATGCAACTATGTCGCAGCTTGACGCACCGGAACCACAGTAACAGCCCGAATCCGGGCCGCCCTTCGCAAAGCTTCATTTTTCGCGATAAAATCAAGCCGCTCGGCGTCCGCGACGGTTATGCCCATCACAACAAGGCGGGAAATGGCGACCCGACTCGAAGAAGTAATGAGCCACGCCTACACAGAACTTGAAGACAGGCAGCGCCTCGAAGCGGGGACGAGCTTGCTCAAGACCTACCTACTGGAGGCACATTCTGACAATCCAGCGCATCAGGATGTGCTTAGAGTTCTCACCACGGCGTTCTCTCCTGAGATATTGGGTGAGAATTCGCGTAGCCGCGTCCACGAGACACAAGAGGAATTCTTCTTTCGAGTCGATACGCAATGGGCAAGCAACAACGCCGAATTCTTCGTTGATGCCTCCGATCACCGTTTCTGGGTTCTACATTCAGCGTCGAACAGCGTGAAGGCGGATCGCATTCTGCATCGAATCATCGCCAACGACAATCATCTCGACTCCGCATGGCTGCCGATGCAGCTATTGGAACGGATCGCTGACATGGGAGCATTCAGAGGATTGTTTTTGGATTACGACCGTCGTCAGGTGCCTGATGTGGAGTTTGATGTTCCCGACGCGCCAGTGGAATACCTGAAGATGCAGCTTTGGGGAAACCGGGCGCGGCAGGTGTTGGAAATACTCCGTCAGCCCGACGCCTTCGCCAACGCTACGACGCTATCCAAGGTGAAGATCAAGCATTGGCTCGACAGAGAGATAGATAACGATTCGTTCTCCCTTGACGAGGTCAAATGGGACGGCAAGATCACAGCGCGTGGAACTTCATTCCAGAGCCACATAAATCTGGTGAACAGCATCTACCGCAATTACGCCGAAAAGGTCAGAGGTTTCGAGCAGCGATTCAGTCTGCGTTATGGGATAGAAGAGGATCACGGCAATAAAGCGACAATGACGGGCGAGCCAGTGAACATCACTTTCAGCAGACCGATAGCTGATCTGAAGAAGTTTCTCAGCGCCGTGTTCTGCGGCACCGATCCATTTCGTCTCTGGGGTACTCCGGTAGCGGTGAGCAACAACTTTTATCGGGTGACCGCCATCGACCTGCATGTGACGAGTCGGATCACGTTCGAGGTTGCACCTGATTTCATACGTGTCTACCTGCCTGACGGGTCGTGCGGGAATACAATCATCCGCCTGTACACCAATCTTCAGCATTACTACGACTCTCAGGTCATCCTTGCAGCCGGAGGGGGTGAAGCCTTAATTTGAGCTTCAATCTGAAGCTGCTTAATCTGTTCTTCGGCATGTGCAGTGGAACGCAGGGCTTGCCGCCCGATTTGCACAGGCTGGGCTATATTCCCGAAGCCGTCGAAACAACATTCAGCAACTCCGAGGATCGCAACGTCGCTCCCGATCTGATCATTGCGTCCACGCAGATTCATCACACGGTCTGCTTCGAGTGGAAGTCTGGTGCGAATACCGAGGCTGACCAATTGCAGCGGTACAGCATGGTCGTGCCGAATGACTTAGTCGCCAAGGCGTTTGTACACGTCAATAAGTGTGCTACTCAGGACATTGCCATCATCGGCAAGGATGAGCACCGGGAGGGGATTCCTATTGGTGTTGCGAACGGCGGTTATGCATTCCCGGTGCTGGTGACCACAGCGACAGGCATGGAGACCATCCTCAACACCTTTGCTAATGGACCTACGGATGCCGTGTTCCGTCCACTCAATGTGAACTGGGACACGCTGCCTACTTCCTTCTTCCCACTGGACGCGGATTCGGAGCTTTGGGAATTCGCGGAGCACGCCATCCCGCATGTACTGGAACAGATGGTCAAAGGCGCTCCGCGAATCCGCATGGATGATCTTGCGAAGTCTATGATCCCGCACTACGGCAGGATGCGACCGGATTACAAAGGGCAATTAAAGCAGAAAATTCAGCAGGTCATGGATCATGCATCACGAGCCCAGTTCAGCACCTACCTGCAACGTGCGCCACGCTGCGGCTGGTGTGATGCAGACTCCCACATGGGATGTGATCGACAATCCTCTTGTCGGCGTGGCAGACAAACGGCAGAAGGCGTGGAAAGCGATGCAGAAGAAGCACCAATCACTACTACTTCAAGAACCCGCAGCGGCAAGAGGTTCTTGAGATGGACGAGGGGCAAGCGGTGGGATAATTCTACTTCAGCGTTTCGAGGGGAAAGTGATTTCGGAAATCAGTTGCTTGCGTTCCAGCGACTTAGAAGGTCTAAGATTGCCAACTGTGCTCGGTTAAGTGCTTTGTTTGCTGTTTTAGCGCGGATTCGATTCCTTCCGCGCTCACCAACTTCTCAATCAGTTACCAGGGTTGAAATTTTCGGTGTGCCGTAAAGTGTGCCGTAACTTTTCCCGCATTCCTCCTAATCAGACTCGGCCTTCGAGTGTTCCCCGGAATTACCAGGCT
>DASPSE010000172.1:0-2185 GCA_035624085.1 Terriglobales bacterium | reverse complement strand
ATCGGACACATGGGTGCCCGCGAGATGTCACAGGACATCCTCGGCCACTCGCATGCTTGTATCGAAGCTGCGGCCCGCAGTCGGAGGATTCTCACGACTGGCAGAGCGGAAGCCGGCGGGCAAGAAGTTCCATGAGGAACCACGGAGAGTGTGCCGCTCGCAACCTGGCGACCGCTGGGCGCTGCCATCGGAGGGAGCTGAATCGTAGTTCTCCACACCGCAGTCCTGCGTCCACACCTCCACGTTGCCCACGGTATCGAACAGACCAAAGGCGTTGGGGCGATAGCGACCCACGGCTGAGGTAAACAGTGCCCCATCGTTGCAAGTGACGCCTATTTTCCATTTTGGAAATTGCGCGTTGGCGGTCACGTCGCGTACGTTGCCGTATTGACAGACTTGCTCAGGATCGGAACCCCAAGGGTATGGCGTTGAGGAGCCAGCCCGGATCGCATATTCCATTTCCGCAGCCGTCGGCAGACGATAAGGTTTTCCTGTCTCGCGCGAAAGCCAATCCGCGTAGGCCCGAGCATCGTTCCAGCTCAGGCACACCACCGGCTCATCATCTCCCTGCTTGTAGCCCGGATCGCGCCAACTGGTACCGGCTTTCCAGCCGTTCTCGGTACCGCCCTTGTAGGCAAAGCAGGCAACCGGATTCTGTCCGGCCGGCTGGAACGGGATTGGGGTGTTTTTCTCGGCGTCGGTTCTGTAGCCAGTGGTGGACGCGAATTTGGCAAACTCGCCTCGCGTTACCGGATACTTCCCTAGCCCAAAGCTGCGCACGCTGATATCGTGTACAGGACCCTCGTTTTCCTGGTGGCCGACTTCGTCTTTCGGGCTGCCCATGGCGAACTTGCCGCCAGGTAGAACAACCATTTCCGGACCCTTGCCGCCAGAAGCGAGGGAGTCGCGATATGTGTGCCCTGGCGCGAGGGCGGCGCTGCCAGCAGTCCCTTTGCTGGCCTCGGCTTTCTGCGGAGACATTTCCCCGTAGCCGTTCGCCTGGGAGTGCAACGTCGCGACCATGAAATTAGACGCGAACACGAGGGTCAGAGCTATGTTCCGTAGGCACATGTGGCCTCCAATGAGCCGGATTCGACTCAACGAGCGATGCACGGATAGACGAACCAGCACCGTCGAGGTTAGCGTTGACTGCAAGCGTAGAAATAAAGCCTGCTTTCGACCCAGCCTGCGAACAGGAACTTGCAATCTCTGCTGTGCTTACACCGGAAGTCCGTGCCAAACGGTTTTCTAGCGGTTTCTCCTTTTCCTCTGTGGCTTTCCTGGTCCGGCCATCACTTCCGCGTACATTCTATGGAAAGCGTGCACTCCGCTTTCCTGTTTCACGCTGTAGCGTCCGCGCTGATAACTTCGAGAATGCAGGTTCTTCTGCACGGCTTCGCAAATCGCGACGTCTTCCTGCTGAATTTCATCGCTGAAGCGCACGGCATCCCTGGCAGCCTGGCTTCCGATATGTTCTTCCGGCAGATACCACTCGAAGATTGCCAGCGTTCGTTCGGTCTCAAGCGGGAGGATGATATTCAGCGAAACGTTGTCCGGGTAGCAGTTCAACATCCAGTTGGGAAAGCTCCAGAAGTAATCCGTGGTCAGATCGGCGCGAGCTTCCTGATAGCGGCGCGGAGTAGCGTCACCCGGTTGCGCACCGCGGATGGGACTGAACTGGCGAACGTACCTCGCATAGGACTCGACGGTGTACGCGTTGTAATCCAATTCACGATTCAATCCGGGATGCACGCTCGGCAGGTGATAGCCCTCGAGATAATTGTCCACGTAGGTTTTCCAATTGCATTTCATGTCATAGGTTCGCCGCTCGAAAAGTTTCATTTTGGCGAATTCAAAACGCTCGGCTTGCGCAGGCAGCTCACCTAAACTCTTCAGCAGAGGCCGCGCGTTGGGGTCGAGGTTGACGAAAATGAGATTGAACCACTCTTCGGTACGCACTGGCGTGAGCGAGAACTCCTCAGGACGGAAGTCCTGCACGCCTTCGACTTCTGGAGCGCTAATCAATGATCCGTCGAGCCCGTACGTCCAACCGTGGTACGCGCAGCGGAATAGCTTGCGGGAACCGCATCCCTGAGCTGGCGGACCGGCGCGATGACGGCAGACATTGTAAAAACCCCTCAATTTGCCGTGCGCGTTCCGCACCAGCAGCAACGGTTCGGCCTGA
>DASPSE010000152.1:0-7338 GCA_035624085.1 Terriglobales bacterium | reverse complement strand
TTGGATAATGTTGTCCAGGAGTGGCTGCAGGCGCACCTCGACAAGCTGGATGACAGCGTCGCCGGCAAAGCGGCCAAAGGCGCCAGCGGCTCGGAGTAACAACCTTCAACCATAGCTGGGACCGCCCCGCGACTTCTGCCTTTTTGAACTATTGCAGCTTCGAGTACTCGGCCTTGGCTTGCTTCAGGATGGGGATGTCGGGGTCGGCGTCTTTCCAGAGAGTGAGGAAGTCCTTGTAAGCGGCGAGCGCCCGGACGCGGGCGGCATCGGCATCCGCTCCCTGCGATGTTCTCGACTGCAAAGCATTCGCACGCGCCACTCCCAGATGCGCCAACGCTCCGGTCCAGCAGTTCCAGACGATGCCGCTGTGGTCGAGAATTTTCTGGAACTCGGCGGCTGCTTCTTTGCCCTGCCCAGCCGCCAGATACGCTTCGCCGCGAATGTACGTGTGATAGAGGCAAGAGAGATTGGAGATGAAGGCAATTTGCCCCAACTCAATGGAGAGAGCAGCTTGCAGGTCGCTGATCGCCTCGGCGGCGTTCTTTCGATTAAGTGCCAGTTGCGCATGAATCGCAGGCAGCCAGAGAGATTGCATCTGCGTATCCAGTGGATAACGCTTGTTCAAATCCTGTGCCAGTGATTCCGCTTTCACTGCATCATTCGACATTGCAAATGCAAGAGCAGCTTCTACTTCAACTCCCTCACTGCTGGGGTAAAGTTTAAAGCCCTCCGATGCTTGCTGTTTCGCTTCTGCCGAATTCCCGAAGGCAGCTTCCCGTTCGGCGGCAATTTCCTCCCATATGGCCGCTGTTTCCTTACTGTCAGCGCGAATGGCAGAATCCACGGACTGCCTGGTCAGTTCTCTCGCCCTGCGTAGGTGACCTCCGTAGGCTTCAGTGTCAGACACGAGTGAAAGCCCGAAGTTCTCTTCAGGCTTGCCCACAAACCACTGCTGCTGTTCTACCATTGCCTGAGTATCTGCCCTCAGGAACGCCAACCCATAGAGAGCATTGTGGAGTACGAAGTCGTCCAGCTTTCGTCCCTGTGCTTGCTGAATTGTTTGCCGTGCTTCATCGAGTTTCTGCAAGGCAAACAACGTGTCAGCCAGATTGTCATAAGGGCCAACGCCATCGTAGCCAAGGGCAAGGCATTGACGGTACTCCTCTCCAGCCTTCTCATATTGCCCTTGTAAAAGATGGGTGTTTCCCAAATGGAGGTATGGAGCGTAATCTCGCGGATAGGTTTGGATTTCCGCCTCATCCGTTTCTGTCGCTTTGTTCAACTCCCCCGTTACGAAGGAATAATAATGAGCGGCGATGACAAGCTTTTCCCGCTCGCTGGCATGATCTCGCAGCTGAAATGCTTTGGTGAAATACTCGCTTGCACGCCCTAGCTCACCCAAGCTGTAGTAGTCGTTGCCCACTTCCTCATAGCCCATAGCAAAGGTCGGATCAAGCTGGATGGCGCGTTGGTGCTGAGCTAGTCCCGCGCTGGCACTCGACTCATGACTAGCTTTTTCACCAAGGCTATAGGCTTTCAGGGCTTCCAGCGAAGCGGTGGTAGCCTCTTCTAACGGAACGTCGAACTTTTGCACCGTAGCCAGCGACTCGCCCAACTCGCCGCGCAGCTTCGAGGCTGCGTCACCTAAAGTGTCGAGAACCTTTTCCTTCGCAGGCGCTGTGACTTGCTCCTCGACCAGCACGTTTCCAGCTTCGCAATTGACCGCCTTCAACCCCAATACATATTGGCTGCCCAGACTCGCAATCGATCCCGCAACGTACGCCTTGCTCCCTGCACGCTGGCAAAGTTCGCGCGTTACATCAGGCGTGAGCGGAGTATTGTTTGGTCGTGCCATGAGCCGCAGTGTCGCTGCCACCTTGTCCTCACCGAGCACGTTCAAAAAAGGCGATTGCCGCAACGAGACTGTGAGCGCCGTCTTGAGCGTGTCGTCGAAGACCGCATCGCCCGTTGTGTTTGTGAAGTCTGCCAGCACGATGGTGTCTTTCTCGGTAAGTTTGGGCGAGCGGTGAAAGTAGAAGTAACCGCCGACTGCGAGCGCCACCGCAGCTAATGCAACCAAGAGCGTGACCTTCCAGTGCATTCGTAGGTGAGTGGTGGCTTCAGCCCTTGGCGCTACGGGTATTCGCGCTGACTCAGTATCCCGCTTCAGCCGTTGCAGGTCGGTGCGGATGTCAGCCGCGTGCTGGTAACGGAGATTGCGATCCTTCTCCAAGCACTTGTTGATGATCCGTTCTAAGTCGGCTGGCAGGTCGGGATTCAATCGTACGGCTGGCGTGGGCGTTCCGTCCAAAATAGCTTTGAAAATGACTCCTGTGCTCTCTCCACGGAACGGCAACTGCCCAGTCGTCATCTCATAGAGAACAGCACCAAAAGAGAACAAGTCGGTGCGAGCATCCAGTTCCTTGGCTCGCACCTGTTCCGGCGACATGTACGCGATGGTTCCAAGCGCCGTGCCCGGACTGGTGAGGTGCTCTTCTAGCGTTACAGTCGATTGCGCGGTCGCGCCAGCCTCGCCCAACTTGCTTGGGACGGGCGTCACCTTGGCCAAACCGAAATCGAGAATCTTGGCGTGACCGCGCTTGGTAACGAAAATGTTCGCTGGTTTGATGTCGCGGTGGACAATACCAGCGGCGTGAGCGGCGTCGAGTGCGTCGGCGATCTCGATGCCCAACGACAGCACGGTTTCGATCTCCAACGACTTGCCACCGATGCGATGCTTGAGTGTCAGCCCTTCGAGATACTCCATAGCGATGAAAGACTGATCGCCTTGCTTGCCGATTTCGTAGATGGTGCAGATGTTGGGATGGTTCAAAGCGGAAGCAGCACGGGCCTCGCGGCGGAACCGTTCTAACGCTTGCGGGTCATGAGCGACATCTTCAGGCAGGAATTTGAGCGCGACGAAGCGCCCAAGCTCGGTGTCCTCAGCCTTGTAGACAACACCCATCCCGCCGCCGCCCAGCTTCTCGACGATGCGGTAATGCGAAATGGTTTGGCCGATCATGGCGCGGGGTCATGTTAGGCAGGATCAGGGACAAAGTCAACGAAAGCAGCAGGTGTTGGCCTAGCTTCAACTTGAGGCTTTTCTTCCCGGACCTTGCGGTTTCTGGGCGCCCTTTGCGGTAAGAGCGTTTAACCACGAAGCACGCAAAGGATCGCCAAGGGCGCAAACTATGGCTTGCGACATCGTGCAGTCAGAGATTAGGACACTGCCGAGTGCCGGCAGGCTATGTGCTGTGACAACAGCGCCGCTGACAGATGCCTGCGGACATCTGGCCGTTCCCTGCATAAAAGGCGGCCCTTTCCCCAAAAATTGAATCCCGGCGCATCGCTTGCAATCGAATCATTGAACCCAGCCAGGGCCGACGCTTAACAAGGGCATGAAAATCGGGATTACCTGCTATCCCACATACGGCGGAAGTGGCGTTGTCGCAACCGAACTCGGCCTGGAATTGGCTCATCGCGGGCACGAGATTCATTTCATCTCCTACGCCCAGCCGATCCGGCTGACCGAGCTGAATCCCGACATTCACTACCACGAGGTTGATGTTTCACGCTATCCGCTCTTTGATTACCCTCCCTATGACCTGGCACTGGCCACGCGCATGGCGGAGGTCTCCGAGCTTTATGCGCTGGATCTTTTGCACGTGCATTATGCGATTCCCCACTCAGTCAGCGCACTCTTAGCTCGCCAAATGCTGGCAGCCAAACCAAAAGGGCAACGGTTACCTTTTGCGACCACGCTTCACGGGACAGATATCACGCTGGTCGGGTTGGATCGTTCCTACTTGCCGATCACGCGTTTTTCGATCGAGCAAAGCGATGGCGTCACGGCTATCTCAAAATACCTGCAAGAACGAACCCGGCGCGAGTTCGACGTCCGCAACAACATCCAGGTGATTTATAACTTCGTAAATTGCGACGTGTATTGCCGCAAACTTGCTTCGCCGGAGCAGCGCGCAGAATACGCGAAGGAAGAGGAGCGCATTCTGGTACACCTGTCGAATTTCCGGCCGGTGAAGCGGGTGACGGATACCATCGAGATTTTCGAGCGGGTGCGCAAGAAAGTTCCGTCGAAACTCTTGCTGATCGGCGACGGCCCCGACCGCTCGCGCGCGGAATGGCTTGCCGTGCAGAAGGGAATTCACAACGATGTCTTATTCCTCGGCAAGCAGGATCAAATCAGCGAGAAACTAGCTCTCGCGGACATCTTGCTGATGCCCAGCGAACTGGAATCATTTGGATTGGCCGCGCTCGAGGGCATGGCCTGCGAAGTTGTTCCCATTGCCACGCGGGTCGGCGGCGTGCCCGAGGTGATTGAGCACGGCAAGAGCGGTTATTTGGCTGATGTGGGAGATGTCGACACCATGGCTCGCTACGCAATCGAGCTGCTGAGCGACGAAAACCGCTTACGGGAAATGGGCAAAGCGAGTCGCGGAGTGGCGCAGTCCAGATTCTGCGCTTCGAAAATCGTCCCCCAGTACGAAGAGTTCTACCGGCGAATACTCGATCGTTCCTCGTAGGCCGCTGCCGGGATAGATGCCTCGCTTTGCAGCACGGGCAGCCGCAGACGAACCAGCGTTCCCTTTCCTTCATGGCTATCGATGGTCATGCGGGCGGTATCGCCATAGAGCACCTTCAGCCGCTCCGCAACGTTCGCCAGCCCGATGCCGGTTCCACCCAGTCCGGTCGGCCTTTCCAGCAGATTCGCTGACCCCATACCCACGCCGTTGTCCTCGACCTCGATAATCAGCCTGGAATCGGTGAGCCGGCTGCGAAGAAAGATGCGGCCCTCCTCGATCCTGGAGGCCAGCCCGTGTTTGATCGAGTTTTCGATGAGTGGCTGCAGCAACATGCTGGGCACCATTGCATCCAATGACGCCGGATCCAGTTCTTTCACAACCTGCAGCTTGTCAGGTCCAAAGCGGACTACTTCGATATCCAGGTAATTGTCGATGAACTCCAGTTCCTCGCGCAGAGGAACGAAGGCATCGCTGCTATTCAGAAGCCGGCGCAGAATCGTGGCCAACTTGATAATCAGCTCGCGGGCAGTGTCCGGATCGAAGCGCACTAAAGAAGAGACAGAGTTCAACGTATTAAACAAGAAGTGGGGATTGATTTGATTTTGCAGCGCCTCCATGCGTGCGCTCAGCAGGAGGCGTTCCTGCTCTTCGAGCTTGATCTGAATACGCACGCTGTTCCAGATCTTCAATGCCGTGCCGATCACAATGATCGAAGTGGCATAAATGAGACTTTCCACCCACAATTTCGGGCTCTCCAGGCTGAAAGTCGCGTGCGGCAGAAATCGGGAGAGCTCCGTATGCATGAAACGCAACGCGACGATCGTGACGAAAAACATGACCTGCCAGTCGAAGCGGCGAGGCGCAGGCAGGTTGCGCCGGATCATGCGATAAATACTGAGATCGATGAAGGGTGAGAACGACCAGATGTCTTCCCTGTCAGGAGCGAAGGCGCGAAGCTGTCCGGCGACCAAGCCGCAGAGCACCGTGAACGGCAAGGTAGCCCATTCGCCATGCAGCACCGCTGGAAGACCCACTAAGCATCCACCCAGCGCACCGGTCAACCGGCCACCGATCACGCCCAATAGAATCGCCGTCTCGAACGAAAGGTCGCCGGCGAGGAAACTGCGTGGTGCGCTCAGCCGAAACCACACGCCCAGAGCCAACGGGCCGGCAATCCATAACACCAGGTATATTTTTTGCTTCAGCGAGCGGTCTTCACGAAAGAGAAGATTCTTGAACTCGACAGAGCGCACAAGGGTGCTGGCCACGGCAGCGGCTACGCCGAGCTTGATCAGCAGATTGATGAGAATGAGACGCTGTTCCATAAGGCCCGCTGAGGAGAATGTAGCATGAAGAACAGGCCGCGTCTCGGCAGGTGACGCTAGCCGCGCAGCCTAGCGGCCAGTTCCGCGAGTACGCCTTCCAATCCACCGATCTGTGCCGGACCGCCCTGGGCCATGTCTTTGCTTCCACCGCCGCGTCCACCAAGTTTGCTGAGAGCTTCCTTCATGAGTGCTCCCATGTCGAAGCACTGTCCGGTTGATTGAGCAAACACTAAGGCGGGCTGACCGGCGGTACTTGCCAGAAGTGCGACGACGCTTGGATTCTGCCGTGTGAGTCTTTGCGCGAGAAGTTTAATGAATGTCAAATCACGATCCGAGAAGACGCGGGCAATGATGATGGACCCACTCTGCTTTGGCGTCTCCGTCAGAATGCGGCCGGCGTATAGGTCAGCTAATTCCTGCTGAATTTGTTCGTTGGCTTTTCGTGACGTGCGCGCCTCTTCCTGGAACTTGCGAATCTGCTGTGGAAGGTCCCAAATATGGCTTGAGCAGAGGCCCGCGGACTCAGTCAGCGTGGCGTAATCGCGGCGAGCGGTGGCAACAGCACGCTTGCCGCAGACGAACTCCACCCGCCATCCTTGCCGAGTTTTCTCCGTCTTTCTAAGCAAAATGCACCCGATCTGCCCCGTAGCTGCGACGTGCGTGCCTCCGCAGGCAGTTAAATCGAAGTCTTGAATATCGATCAACCGCAACTTGTCGCGTTCTACCGGCGGCATTTTGCGCAATCCCAGACCTTGAGCTTCTTCCTGTGTGACGAAGCGAACTCCGACCGAACGATTCTGCATGATTGCATCATTTGCCAGACTCCCAGCCGCTTCGACCTGGGCGACTGTCAGATTCTTGGTATCCAGGTCAATCGAACACGATTCGGCGCCCATGTGAAACGAAACTGTCGGCATGTTGAAAAGATGTACGAAAGCCGCTGAGAGCACGTGCTGCCCTGAGTGCTGCTGCATATGATCGCGCCGGCGATCAACGTCGATCTGGCCGTGAATGCGGCTTCCCTTTTCAATTTGCCGTGTTTCGTCGAGCATGTGCAGAACCGTTCCGTCCTCTTTCTCTGCCACTTCGGCGACACGCAATTTACTGGCGCCGGAGAGAATCCAGCCCGTGTCGAACACTTGTCCGCCGCTGGTGGGATAAAAGGCCGTGCGATCCAGAATTAGCGCCGTCCGTGAGTTAAGCGCGACACTCTCAAGAACCTCCGCGTCGAATTCATAGAGGAAGGAATCGTGGTAATAGAGACGTTCGGTCATATAGTAAGCATCAGTTTATCAACGACTTCACTATTTCATTGCTAAAGCAACGGCTCACCCAACGAGGCGGGGTGTTCCGTCATCTAACAGTTTCATCTATGCTGGTATCGATGCCTGTCCGTTGTGAGCACTGTGGCTACGAAAGCGACGTGCGTTATCGCTTTTGTGGCATGTGTGGCGCCAAGCTACCTGAGCCGC
>DASPSE010000151.1:0-17574 GCA_035624085.1 Terriglobales bacterium | reverse complement strand
CAAGTTGCCGGAAGGCACACAGCGCATCCGCATGTGGACCAACCTCCAGATTTATTGGGACAGTATTCTGATTGATCGCACGAGTCAGACTCAGAAGTTTCGCTTGACGGAGATTCCGCTGGTTCGCGCTGACCTTCGTTTCCACGGATTTCCTTTGAAGATCGAAGGACAGCCGCCCGGCAAAGTGAACTATATCTATGAGAAGGCCAGCGCGACCGGACCCTACACGCGTCCTGCTGGTTCTTACACGCGCTACGGCGACGTGCTGCCGCTACTGACAGAATTCGACGACAAACTTGCGGTCTTCGGATCCGGCGATGAAGTCGCCCTGGATTTCGACCCCTCCAGGCTGGCAATGCTGCCTAGCGGCTGGTCCCGAGACTATTTCTACGTCGCCCACGGCTACGAGAAAGATATGGACTTCTACGCGTATGACTTCGACCGCGTAGCGCCCTTGCCATTCCGCGAAATGGGTGTTTATCCCTATCCTGGGAAATCATTCCCTCTCGATGACGTTCACCTGAACTATCTGCTGGAGTACAACACGCGGTACATGTCGGGGAATGAAGCGCGGGGCTACGCGTTTGATTACGGGCCGTCGCACTAGGTCGTTCAACGACAGTGGCAGCGCAGCCTCTCAGTTCACCACGACGCTCTCTTAAGAAAACAGAGAACGCGACGAAATCGTTTTAATATTGACACCTTCGCCGCTACATAATCCAATGACCTGAGATGGAGACCAGCGCCAGTAGTGCTCCTGCTCCAATCCGGCTCAGGCGAACCCTCACTCTATGGGACTTGATTCTCTACGGCGTCATCGTTATCCAGCCGGTCGCCCCGATGTCAGTGTTCGGCGTGCTGAGCGACCGCGGCCGGGGTCATGTAGTAACGGCAATCCTGATCGCGATGGTTGCGATGCTGTTCACCGCAATCAGCTACGGACGCATGGCACGGGCGTATCCGAGTGCCGGTTCCGCGTTCACCTACGTTGCGCAGGAGATGAATCCGGCATTGGGCTACGTCACCGGATGGAGCATGGTGATGGATTACATGCTCAATCCGCTGATATGCACAGTTTGGTGCGCCGGACAGGCGAGCCAGTTCGCTCCCGGCGTGCCCTGCTGGGCCTGGAAGATTTTCTTTGCAGTTGTCTTCACGCTGCTGAATATTCGGGGGATCAAGACCTCGGCGCGAATCAACGCGGGCATGGCCATCCTGATGGGCGTGGTGGTGGTCGGAATCTTCGTGGCGGCAGCACGATTCATCTTTGGAGCGCCGCACGATCCCACGTATTTCACCCGCCCATTTTATGATCCCCAGACTTTCACCTTCGCCGGCCTGTTTGGCTGCACATCGATAGCCGTCCTGACCTACATTGGTTTCGACGGAATATCGACGCTCTCGGAAGAGGCCGAGAATCCGCGCCGGAATATCCTGCTGGCGACGGTTTTGACGTGCCTGGTCATTGGAATTCTTTCGGCGGTGGAAGTGTATGTGGCGCAACTGATCTGGCCGGCCTCCGAGCCCTTCCCCGATGTGAATACGGCTTATGCCCATGTGGCGGGACGGGCCTGGGCGCCACTATTTCCCATTGTTGGGTTTACGCTGCTCCTGGCAAATTTCGGCTCCGGATTCGGAGCGCAGATTGGTGCTGCGCGCTTGCTCTACGGCATGGGGAGGAGCAATGCGCTTCCTAAGTCATTTTTTGGAGCGGTGAGCAAGAAGCATCGAATCCCGCAGAACAACGTGATTCTGGTCGGCGCGGTGGCCTTAGTCGGCGCATTTTTGCTCGAAGGCGTGGCCGGCTACAACACCTACGCGCTGGGCACTTACGGATTGTCCTGGACTACGTTCACAAAGATCCTGAACGGTGGCGAGGCCTACGGCTTGGGTGCAGAGATGCTCAACTTCGGCGCGCTCATCGCCTTCATGGGCGTGAACTTGGCTGCTTTCGTGCGTTACTTTGTGCGAGTGGCCGAGAAGAAACTGACAAACTTCTTCCCGCCGCTCGCTGGTTTCTTCATCTGTCTGCTGCTCTGGCTGAATCTGAGCCGTCCCGCGAAAATTGTCGGCGGTATCTGGATGGCCGTGGGAATCATCTTCGGCGCGGTAAAGACGCGCGGCTTCCGCGGCAATTTGATCGATTTCGAATTGCCGCCAGAGGAAGCCTGAAGATTTAGTCTCGTGCAGGCCCAAGAATGCTGGCGTCCCCAGTTAAGATGCGCACCAGCAGTAACTTGCACCGTCGCTCCCGAATTTTCTCAGATTCGAAATTCAGCCGCTATCAGCGCAATAACACTTGAAAAAGGCTGATTATTAATGATATACGAAGCAGATACATCCATCATGTTGCAATTGTTCCCGCTCTGCCGGTAGCAGAGCCACCGCACTATTTTTCCAAGGTTCACGTGGAGGAAATATGAGTCGCACGAGCAAGATTGCCCTAGCGGTCCTGTTACTCATCGGTTTGGCCGGGTTCGCTTTTGCCCAGGGAGGCGCGACAGGCGCCATTACGGGCAGCGTTGAGGATCCCACGGGTTCGGCTGTAGTCGGTGCGAACGTAAGAATTATCAGCGAGGCAACGGGCCAGATGGTACGGCAGCTTAAGGCCGACTCGTCTGGAGCGTTCACTGCCACGTTGCTGCCGGTTGGCACCTACTCAGTAGAGGTGAGTGCCCCCGGCTTCGCGACCACCAAATTCCCCGGTGTCGAGGTGCGAATCACTGAGACCACACGTCTCACCGCGGCGGTCAAGCCGTCCGTCCAGACAGAGATAGTGGAAGTTCAGTCTCAGGCTCAAGCGGTGAACACCACCGATGCCACTACAGGACAATCGATTGCCTCGGCAACGATCACGGATCTGCCTCTGGCGACGCGCAACTTCCAGCAATTGCTTGACCTGTCGGCGGGCGCTACTGCCAACTTGAACAACGCTGCGTCCCTGGGCCGCGGTGATGTGCGCATCGACGTCAATGGCGGACGAGAAGACAACAACAACTATCTCATTGAGGGAGTTTCAGCCTCTGACTATTCCTTCGGGGAACTCACGTATACGCCCGTCCCCAACCCCGACGACATTCAGGAATTCAAGGTCAGCACCAGCCTTTATGACGCTACTCAGGGCCGTAACGGCGGCGGCAACATCAACGCTGTACTGAAAAGCGGCACTGCCAACTTTCACGGAGATCTTTGGGAGTATTTCCGCAACTCGGATCTGGATGCCAACGACTATTTCCTGGGTCCCTTTGTGCTCAAGCAGAACATTTTCGGCGGGGATTTCGGCGGCCCGGTCGGCCCGAAGGCCAAGCTGGGATACTTTTACGTGAACTATCAGGGAACGCGTCAGCGCAGCGGCGATTCGCTGGGAACGTACGTCAATACGTCCATCCCCATCTTACCGACTAACCGCTCGGCGGCAAACCTCATGTCTGTTTTCAGCAGTCCGGCGGTTCCCGGTTGCCCTGCTGTTAACCTCCCCGGAATTGACCCGGTCGCGTTGGCGGTTTTGAACGTTACCGGAAACCAGTTTGGCTCAACTCCTGGGGGCTTTTTAGTGCCCACGGTCCCGGGAACTCCTGGAGTCACACAGACGTTCAATGCCGCCACAGGGACATGCAGTTCGACGGTGAATTATGGGCCCTTCAAGCTCACCGATCCCGGCAGATACAGGGACGACCAGTTCACCGCCAACTGGGATCGTGATTTCAATCGGGGTAAAGACCGCCTGTCCTGGCGTTTTTTCTGGTCAGATGCGCAAACCTTCGAACCGTTCGGTGCTGATAATTTACAAGTTCAGACGGGATACCCCGCCAACGCCACTAACCTGAATTTTCCTCTCAACGTTCCGTTGCGCGGGCGCTTCGGGAGCATCGCGGAAACCCATTCTTTCAGCAATAACCTCATCAACGAGTTCCGTTTCGGTGTCAACGTGATCAGCGACGCCTTGCAGAACGTTCCTGTTCCTGGTACTTCGCCGGCTGCTTTAGGGATCTCCAGCGTGGGCACGCCGGACATGTACCGCTTCCAGTTCAACACCTGGCAACTTGGGCCTTTCCCCAACCAGCCGCAATCGGCGCTATCCGACTCCCTGGTCTGGCTCGATACGCTCAGTTGGACTCGTGGGCATCACTCGTTCCGTTTCGGCGGTGAAATTGACCGCACGTCGATCCGCCGCAACCTTCCGGTGCTGGACAATGGTCTGTTCTACTTCACAGACGGAAACGCGATCAGCACGAGCATCACCGATTTCCAGAACTTTCTTGAGGGCTACACATCTCTCGGCGAGGCTGGCGGCGGCGACAGCAATCACGATTATCACCTTCCTGGGTTCGCCGCTTTCGTCCAGGACGATTACCGGATCAGAACAGATTTAACTTTGAACCTGGGATTTCGCACCGAATGGGTCGGCGCGGCTAACGATAGTCTCTGCCATTTGGGCAACGCGGTCCTGCAAAATCCAGTCTTGGCACAGCCATTCGTGTGGCCGAACTGTGTAAGCAAGTACGGTATTTCGGGCGTCAGTGGCACGCTAAACGGTGCCGCCCTGAACAATGAGTACGCCACAGTGCCCGAGCCTCGCATCGGCTTGGCCTATGACGTGGCTGGGAAGCATAAGACGGTGGTACGCGCTGGCTACGGCATTTACAGTGTCCGCGAAGATATTGGTGCGGTCGATAACCTGTCGTTTACAGCTCCATTTTTCCCGTTGTCCGGCGGCCCAAATACGCCAATCAGCAGCGGCGGCCTGGGAATGGGCTGCATGTTCAATTCGGCAGCCACATCCTTCTGTCCCGGTGCAGGGCCCTTCCCACTTCCGGCCCTGGGGGCCGCGCCAAGCGCGGCTTACGCGCCGGCAGCCTCCGTCTTTCAGGGTTTTCCCGGAGGCAGCACGAGTGGGTCGCCAACTTACAGCGGCAATGTCGACGGCTTGTTTGCTCTTGCCGTTCCTCTGCACTGGGTTGTGCCCACAACGCAGCAATGGAACTTAACCGTGCAACGTCAGCTTGGTGGAAATTGGGTACTCGAGGTCGGATACGTGGGCACCAAAGGCACGCGTCTGCGCTCTACCTTTGACCCGGACCAGCCAACCTTGGCTAGCCCAACAAGTCCGGTCACCTTGACTTGCGGCAGCATCGCTGCCGGCGTGCCTTGTTTACAGCCAGGAGTAGCCACTGGAGCACCGGTCCAGATCACTACCAACACAGCCGACAATGCCCTGGCCCGGGCTCCTTATCAGCCTGTCAATCCCGTTTTGTTGGAGGCTTTCTATCCCAACTCGGATTCCCACTACGGCTCCTTGCAGGCAACCCTTTCACACCGCTTCTCCAAGGGACTATACCTGCAAAGCGCTTACACATTTTCCAAGTCGATCGACGACGTTTCGACCGCGAGCGTGGCCTTCGTTACACGGGTTAATAATCAGGATAGCGGGGCAGCCTCGCGTGGTCTTTCCGACTTCGATCATCCCCAGCGTTTTGTTACCAGCCTCAACTACGCGCTGCCTTTCCTGGCCAACCGCCACGATGCCGCGGGATATGCATTGGGTGGCTGGGAGGTCGATAGTGTGGTCGTCGCGCAATCGGGGTCGCCTATCACGATTTTCGATTCCAACGGCGCGGGGGCCTATACACTGGCCAGCTTCCCGGTTGCTACCGCTAATTTCGCCCCCGGCTTCAATTGCAGCAATGCTTTGAATACAGGTCCCATGGCGGCCAAAATCGCGAACTGGGTCAACCCTCTCGCCTATCAGTCGGCGCCAGTTGTCCCGGATTCCCCGGACGGCGCTACCGGTTATGGGGATTCTCCGCGGAATTGCATCCTCGGCCCCAGGCAAGTCAACTTCGATCTCACCCTCGCCAAGACATTTAAGATTGGCGAGAAACAGAGCCTGCGCTTCCGTACGGAATTCTTCAACCTGTTCAACCATCCATCATTTCAAAACCCCTTGGGAACTGGAAATGCGAACGTCGCGGCCGGTCCTGCAGCAATTGGCGAGATCACGCAAACGAACGGTACGCCGCGTCTGATCCAGTTCTCGTTGAAGTATTCGTTCTAGCAATTGCGTCTGGTTTGTCATTCCGAGGAGCGACGTGACGAGGAATCTGCAGTTGTGGAGCTAGTCGGAACTGCAGATCCCTCGCGCTGATCGGGATGACAACAACTTTAGGCAGCGCTTCAAGAAGACGCGTTTTATAGTCCACTCGATTCTCGATGTGGGTGTTTCTTCTCGCTGGCCCAGATCTGCCTTACTGTGGCAATGAAGCTGGTGGTGGGACGCGTATGCGTGCGATCACGGCGGTAGGCGAGCCCAAGCTCGCGCCAAAGCTCCACGTCCTGCAGCGGAATCAGAACAACCTGCCCGGCAAGGACTTCGTCGCGAGCGAAGCTCCCACTAATCAGTGAGACCCCGAGCCCTGCTGCCACAAACCGCTTGATCATCCCAACGCTGGGCAATTCCATCCTGATCTGAAGATTCGAGTTGTAAGGACGGAACAACTTGTCCATGAGCTGCCGAGTGTATCCCGTCTTTGGAAGCAGCAGAGGCTGTTTCGCGACATCCTCGACGGCCACGTGCTTCTTCCCTGCTAACGGGCTATCGGGAGCGGCCATCAACATCAGTTGATCGCGAAAAATCGAGTGGATTTTCAGGCTGGGTGACTTGACCGGCAAGGTAACGATCCCGACGTCTATCGAGCCGTTCTCCAGTTTCTCGACAATTTTGTAACTGAAGTTGCGATAGATGTGGATCTGCACTTCCGGATAAAGCCGGCAATACTCCGCAAACACTTTGGGCAGAACGTAAAGGCACGTAGCTTCGTTAGCGCCGATAATTAGCGTACCTCGCGCCGTAATCCCCTGGTCGGCCACCGCCAGCAACGACTCTTCTCGCAGCTTGTGCATTCGTTCGGCATAGGCAAACAACACTCTTCCCGCAGGGGTCAGGCGCACGATCTTGCCAGAGCGGTCGAGTAGTTTGTCGCCGTATTCCTGCTCCAGTTGCCGTATCTGTGCGCTCACCGCCGACTGCGAACGAAACACCTTTTGCCCGGCGCGCGAAAAACTGCCAAGTTTCGCGACTTCCAGAAACGTGACTAGTTGGTCGAAATCCATGAATCGTGGCTGATTATAGAGTTAAGGACCGGCAGGCGTCAGTGATTCCACAGCCGGGCTCGCTGTTTGCGGGAAAGCAGCGTGGCCGGGGCAACCCGTGAGCGATCCTGCATGGGAGCTCTTCGAGGGAAGTACTTCAGGATTGGCTCCCAGGTCTCTGCGATCGAGCAGGGTGGGGAAATCGGCTGGATACGAATAAAGGGTAAGGCCTGGTTGTGCCTCAACAATTCCGCAGTCCGCACGCTCCCGGTGAGACCAAAGTGCCGGTGGAGAACTCGCCGAAGCCAGATTTGTTCTTGACCTTCGATGGGAACGGCGCACACGGACTGCTTGTTGAAAAGATGGTTCTCGACGCAGTCGTGCAGTAAATAGGTAAGGCCGCCCGTCATGCCTGCGCCCAGGTTGACGCCCACAGCACCAAGGATCACAGCTACGCCCGCTGTCATGTACTCGCACGCATGTTGACCCGCGCCCTCGACCACAGCCAGCGCACCGCTGTTACGGACAGCAAATCTCTCGCCCACTCGTCCAGCGATGTACAGTTCTCCGCCGGTTGCCCCGTAAAGTACCGTATTGCCGGCTAGCACGTCGCCGCGCAGGCAAGCCTCGTCTCCTGCAGAAATTGCGATGCTCCCACCGGACATTCCCTTGCCGACGTAATCGTTCGCTTCGCCCAGGAGCTGCAGGCTGATTCCAGGAATCAGAAAAGCTCCGAAGCTCTGTCCAGCAGTGCCGGCGAAAGCATAATCAGCCGAACCAACGACACTGAATTGCTGCCCTCGGCGTAGAATCTCCCCGCTCAAATGCGCGCCGATCGCGCGGTCCGCGGTGGTTATGCTGAAGCGATGCGACCTGCGAATCGGCGCGCCCAATTCATCGAGCGTACGAGCCAACGCAAGTGGCAACTCGCTGTCCGGCTCTTGGGCACAGTCGATCTGCTCAGGTGCCAAAACCGGCTCCAATATCTCGCTCACCGCGCGTGCAGCGTGTTCATTCCTTGGACGGAGCTGTTCAACAGCGCCAACAATTTCGTCAATAGAGCGGGCTCCCATCCACGCAAGCAGCTCGCGAACCTCACCGGCGAGAGCGCGGAAATAGTTCTCCACCATCTCGGGTTTGCCAGCAAAGCGCATTCTGAGCTTCTCATCCTGAGTCGCAATGCCGACCGGGCAGGTATTCAGATGGCACTGTCTGGCCATCACACAACCCATGGCCAACAGGGCAGCCGTTCCAAAGCCAAACTCGTCCGCTCCCAACAACGCCGCGATAACAACGTCGCGTCCGAACTTGAATCCGCCATCCACGCGCAACCGGACCCTGCGACGCAGGCCGCAGCGCAGCAAGGTACAGTGCGCATCCCGTAATCCAACTTCCCATGGCAAACCAGTGTTCTTAATCGAGGTCAGCGGAGAAGCGCCGGTTCCGCCATCGTGTCCGCTGATGGTGATCACGTTCGCGCCGGCTTTGGCCACGCCGGCTGCGATAATTCCCACCCCGGTACTCGAGACCAGCTTGACTCCAATCCGGGCATGCGGATTCACCGCGCGCAGATCGTAAATCAGTTGCGCCAGATCCTCGATGCTGTAGATATCGTGATGCGGCGGCGGCGAAATCAACGACATATTGGGCGAGGCATGTCTGAGCCGCGCAATGTAGGCGGTGACTTTGCCGGCAGGAAGTTGTCCGCCCTCGCCTGGCTTTGCCCCTTGCGCGATCTTGATTTCTAACTCATCAGCCTGAACCAGATACTCCGGCGTCACCCCAAATCGCGCCGAGGCTACTTGCTTCACCCGGTTGTTCGCCTCGCCAGTATCCGCATACACCTCCGGATCTTCCCCTCCTTCGCCGGTATTACTGCGCGCGCCCAGCCGGTTCATGGCAACAGCCAGCGTGCGATGGGTCTCCGGAGAAATCGCCCCCAGCGACATTGCCTGCGTGCTGAAACGGCTGAGCAGCGAAGCCTCGGATTCGACTTTCTGCAATGGTATGGGCGCGCCGGGCGCAATTTCTACCAGGTCGCGGATTGCAACCGGCTCTCTCTGCTCTGCGAGTTCCGTAAAGCTCTTGAAGTTCTCTTCGCTTGGCGACTTGATGTATCGATGCATTCGCCGCACTAATTCCGGGGCGGTGGCATGACGCTCTCCGTTATGGCGAAAGCGATACAGGCCCTGATCGGTCAGTTGATGATTCTCGGCATTGAATGCAGCAGCGTGGCGCTTGATGCAATCCAACAGAAGACCGTCGAGTCCCTTTCCACCGAGGGCGCTGCCGGCGTCTTCGAAGAATCGTTCACAGAGATCAGAATCCAGACCGATGGTTTCGAAGAGCTGGCTGTTGCGATAGCTGGCGATGTTAGAAATGCCCATCCGCGCCATTACCTTGAGCAAACCCTTCTCAATTGCTTTGCGATAGGTCGCCACACCATCAGGCCTCAGACTGGCCGCTTGTTGCAAGGCAAGGTAAGGGACAACTGCGCTCGCGCCTGCCGCGATCAGCAATGCGACGTGATGTGTATCGATGACTTGTCCGGTCTCGATGATCAGGGGCACATTCCATGCGCCAGCCTTGACCATCGACTTCCACACTGCAGCCAGAGCCAGCAGCGCGGGCAATGCCGTGCGGTGCGCACCTACCGCCCGATCGCTAAGCAGCACAAGCCCGACTTTCCTTTTTGCGAGAGCTTCTGCTCGCTGTTCGAGCCGGTCAAGAACTCGCTTTGCGCCTTCAACACCCTCCCCGGCCGAAAACGTGAAATCCAACCGCTCCACAGGCGAAAGTCTCTTCTGGATCATCTGCAACTGAGCGATATCAACCAGCGGAGACGCGAGGACTGTGGAACCGTCGAGATACACATCCAGCGACATGACGTGAGTTTCGCGGAGCGGGTCGATTGGCGGATTCGTTACCTGCGCGAATCGCTGCTTGCAATGGTCCCAGAGCGGACGCGCCAGGCTGGATACAAACGCAGGCGCCGCATCGTCCCCCATGCTCCACACAGTTTCCTGCCCGGATTGGACTAGAGGACGAAACAGGAAGCGGTGCTGATCCTCGCTCCAGCCGAGAACAGCCATCACGCGCGAGGCTTCCACGTTCGAGCTGCTGCAACCTTGGTTACTGGCCTCGATTCGGACGGGTTTAGGTAAGTGTGCGAACTGGCGCCATTCTCGACCGGCAAGAACTTCTTTAGGTCCCAGAAACACTCCGATGGCTGGGGCCGCGATTAGCATTTCGCCCGGCCCCAACCGCTGCCGCTCAATTACCCGGCAGTCGGCAAGGTCGGCAATACCCACTTCCGAGCCGACGATCACGAATCCGTCTGAAGTCCGTGTGTAGCGCAGAGGTCGCAAGCCGTTGCGGTCCAATTTTGCGCCTACACTCACGCCGTCAGTAAAAATCAAAGCTGCCGGACCGTCCCAGGGTTCCTGCTCACGGGCGTGGGCTTCGAAGAAAGACCGCAATTCTGACGATAATTTCTCGTCTTTCTCCCACCCCGGAGGCACCATACACGACATGGTAGATACCGGGTCATAACCGCGCCGCAGGTAAATCTCGAATCCAAGGTCGAGACTCGCCGAGTCGCTCACTCCTTCTTCGAGCAATCGTGCGCGCTGAGAAAGCTTCAGCTTCCCAAGTAATTCCGGCTCTTTAGCCCGCAGCCATCGCCGATTCGCGCTTATGGTATTGATCTCGCCGTTGTGCGCCACAAAACGGAAGGGTTGCGCCAGCGACCAGCTCGGCCGCGTGTTGGTCGAATACCGCTGATGGAAAATCGCGAATGGACTAATAAAAGACGCATCGGCCAAGTCCGGATAGAACGCCGGCAACTGCTCGGGAGTCAGCAATCCCTTGTAGACCACGGTCCGTGAGGAGAGCGAGCAGAAATACATCCCCGCAGGAGCCTGCGACTCTATTTCTTTGCGGAACGCGAACAACTTGCATTCGAGATCCGCTGCATCCTGCGTGCCCGCGAAAAAGCACTGCTGAATTATGGGCAAGCTGCGGAGCGCTTGCGGGCCAACAATAGACGGATCCGTCGGCACCTCGCGCCATCCCAGAAATTGCAATCCGTAATCTCTGGCCAGTCGCTCGATCAGATGCTGTGCGTCACTGGCTTGCTCAACCGGCAGGAAGACCATGCCAACCGCGAACACTGACGGCAATTCAATTCCCGCTTCCCGCAAACTTCTACGGAAGAATCCGTCCGGGATTCTGGTAAGTAAGCCTGCGCCGTCGCCGCTGCGGCCGTCGGCGTCCACCCCTCCACGATGTCCCAGACGGCGCAGTGCCTCGAGTGCGCGCTCCACCACCTCGCGCGAACCCGTACTCCCGAGTTGCGCCACGAATCCCACCCCACAGGCATCGTGGTCGACAAAAGTGCGCTTGCGTGCCATCTACCATTTTCTACTTGGTGAGAGCGAGGAAAGTACAATCAGGAATTTCGATAGCTGCGATGGATTTTTTCGCTGAGGTGCGGAAATACATTCTCGTGAGACGGAAGACCCATGATAGGGCTTCTTTGGTAGAGGTGGGAACTGAGCGAGTCCAGAAGAGCGAGCTGTCAGTTCTCTGTCATAATCTTGCAGAATTAAGAGGTCGTGAGACCGGAACCGGAGGAAAAACATGCTTCTGTCTAGAAGACGCTTCGTTCACCTTGCCGGAGGCTTAGCCAGCGCGCTTACGACTATGCCGCTGGCCGCCGGAACCTTGCGGTCGATGGAGCCGGCATCCGAACTAACGGCTGATCTTCCGATCCGCCTCGACAGCAATGAGAATCCTTACGGTCCGTCACCGAGAGTGCTCGACGCGATGCGCAATGCGCTGAATATGGCGAACCGGTACCCGTGGCGCGAGTACGCGGGTTTGACTCAACACATTGCCGCCATGCACAACGTTCAACCCGATGGAGTGCTGCTGGGCTGCGGGTCGAACGAGATCCTGAGAGTCGCTGCACTGGCACGGCTGGGTCCTGGCAAGAAGTTCGTGCAGGCTTCCCCGACCTATGAAACCGCAGAACGCTATGCCAAGCTTGCTGGCGCAGAAGTGATCTCAGTGCCTCTGGATCACCGGTTTGCGCACGACTTGGACAACATGCTCGCGCATATCGATGCGGGCACGCCCCTCGTATATATCTGTAATCCGAATAATCCCACCGGAAGCCTCACTGCGCGGGATGCTCTGGAGGGCTTCATCGCTAAGTTGCCAGCCACAACCACCGTGCTGATTGATGAGGCCTATCACCATTATGCCGTTCAATCGCCGGGGTACAGCTCATTTCTCGATCATCCCATTGGAGACGAGCGAATCATTGTCGCCCGTACCTTTTCCAAGGTTTATGGGCTTGCCGGCATGCGACTGGGATATGCGATCGCAGCGCCAAGGTTGATCGCGCAGCTTCGTCCCCATATAACTCCTGTCAACGTAAATGAGGCTGTGCTGCGCTCTGCCCTCGTGGCGCTGCAAGACGCAGAGAACGTCCAGGAATGCGTCAAGAAAAATGAAATTGCGCGGCAAGAGTTCTTTAGTCAGGCGGCTGCCCGAGGGCTGAAACCAATCAACTCATGCACGAACTTCGTCATGATGAATGTCCGTCGTCCTACCAAGCAAGTGGTCGAGTACTTTCGCACCAGGAACGTATGGATCGGACGCGACTTTCCTCCGCTTGAGACCTACATCCGCGTGTCGCTGGGAAAGCCGGAAGAAATGAAGGAATTCTGGCGCGTGTACGATTCGCAAGCGCAAAAAAGTTAGTCCTGCTTCTTGCAGGTCAGGGCAGGCCGAACGCGTACAGCGAACTTCCGGCGCCAATCGCCACATACTCTTTACCATCGACAGCGAACGCCATCGGCGCCGCGTACACGGCTGCGCCGGTTTGAAAATGCCACAAAGCCTTGCCCGAAGCCGCGTCCAGCGCGATGAAATTACCCTCCGAGTCGCCCGTGAAAACAAGCCCTCCGGCCGTCGATAGCACGCCAGACCACGATGGCGAGGGATGCCGGAACTCCCACTTTATTTGCCCTGTTGCGGGATCGATCGCGCGCAGCGCTCCCCAATACGGCTCCGCTTCGTCAGAGGGAAAATACGCGCTCCCGTAGTAAGCGTGTCCGGCCTCATAAGGCTGCGGCGCAGTGCTGAAAATGTCGCACTGTTCACGCGCGTTCACGTAGAAGAGTCCAGTTTGCGAGTCGAATGTTGGCGACATCCAGTTGGTAGTGCCTGCCGCTCCCGGGCAAACCTGTCGCCCCGCAAGAGTCGGTTCGCTCTCTTTGTTGGAAACCGGACGTCCTTCCGCGTCTTTGCTGCTGCTCCATGTGACTTTGCCGTAAGGATTCGCGAATAACAACTTGTGGGCGCGGCGATCGACCACATAGAAAAATCCGTTGCGGTTTGCCTGCGCGATCAGGTGTTTATCGCCGTCATCGATCATGACAGGAACCTGCGTCGCATCCCAGTCGTGCTCATCATGTTTGGTGAACTGAAAATACCAATTCAACTTTCCAGTATCCGCATCGAGAGCGAGCAGCGTATTGCTGTAAAGGTTGTCGCCCGCACGCCCTGCTCCACGATTCGAAGGCGAAGGATTGCCCGTGGGCCAAAAAAGTTGGTTGCTCGCAGGATCGTAAGTTCCGGTGATCCAGGCCGGAGCGCCTCCGATCTTCCACGAATCGCCTTCCCACGTCTCATGGCCAGGTTCGCCCGGTCCGGGTATGGTGTAGAAGCGCCATTTTCGCTGTCCTGTATCAGCATCGTAAGCATCGACGAATCCGCGGATGCCGTACTCGCCACCAGACGCGCCCAGGATCACCTGATTCTTCACGACGAGCGGCGCCAGCGTGAAGCTATAACCCAATTTGTAATCAACTGCTGCTACATCCCAGATCACGCCGCCCGTCTTGGCATCGAGTGCCATGACGTGAGCGTCAAGCGTGCCGAAAAAAACTTTGTCGCCGAGAATGGCGACTCCGCGATTGACACGTCCGCAGCACGGACGGATATCTCCGGGCAATTGACGTTGGTAAAGCCAGATCGGCCGTCCGCTGTGGGCATCAAGAGCAAAGACGCGATTATCCGGCCCGGTGCCGTACAGAATTCCGTCCACCGCGAGCGGCGTGGTTTCAAATTTACCGGTGGCGCCGGTCTGATACACCCACTTCGCCACGACTGATTTAACGTTATCTTTATTGACTTGGTCCAGGGCGCTGAACCTGTGTCCGGCGTAGTCGCCAGAATATGTAAGCCAGTTCTGCGGCTCCCTGGCTGAGTTGATCAGTCGAGTGGACGTAACCTGCGCAAAAGCGCTGGCGACCAGCATCAACGAAAAGATCAGGCTCTTCATTTCGCCCCCACGCTGACCAGGTACGCCACAATGTCCTGCAGATCCTTATCACTCAACAGGGTCGTGCTATAGGCAGGCATCAGCGAGGTACGGCTCTTCGTGAAAGACCGCAATTTATCTTTCTCAAACATGTGGACGTGCTCGCTGGCGTCCATCAATTGCACGCTGAAGCTGTCTTCGTTCATCGCGACGCCTTTGATCTCTTTCCCATCCGCTGTCACAACCGTCACCGTCTCGTATTCCTGAGGAAATTCCTTGGTCGCTTCCAGCAACCCTTGCGCAATCCGCCGGCTCGGATTACGCACCGAGTCCACGATATATTCCGGCGTGCGTATTCCTCCAACTGTGGTCAGATTCGGTCCCAGACGGCCACCTTTTCCCTGCACCATGTGGCAGCCCGAACAGTTTGCATCTCCGTAAAACAGCTCCTTCCCGTGCGTTGCGTCGCCCAACGGTTTTGCCGGAGCTTTCACCTGCACGCTTCGCAGATAAGTAATGACCTGCCAGATTTCCTCATTAGTCATGCCCACCCCTTGCCCAGTGGTTCCGTTCGGGGGCATGGCCGTTCCGGGAACTCCGTTGTTGATCGTGTTAAACAGATCCGCGTCGGAATCTCCGTGGCGTTTGTGGGCGCGTGTGAGATCGGGACCGCGCCCTCCGCCGCGCGCCCCCAGCCCATGGCAAAAAGCACAGTTGATGCGAAATTGGAATTCGCCCAGCTTGGCCATCTTTGGATCGCCCGCATACGGATTACGATCCTCGGCAAAGGCGTGAATGGCCAATAGCAGGAAAAGCGCAAGGAATGCCCGAACACAGATCGGCGTCCGCAGCAGTGTCATAATCAGCGACGAGAAAATACTCGCGGCCAATCATACTATCTTGAAAGCCAGGTCAGCCTATCGAATATTGAGGTCTGACACTCGGGCATTAACACGTAGCCGCGACCGCGCAGCCATAGCGATAGCTTCCCGAGAAATACCTGGAAGTAGCCTGCCCTCTAAACTCCGAGGTCGTACAATTACACAGATGTCTCCCAAAGAATTTCCCGGCGCGCCGTCCCCTGCGGCCTCGGCGGTGAAAAGTGGCGCCTAAGCTCGAGAGTCCCGCTAACTCTGCCGTGCTGCTCCTCGCCCATGGCAGCCCAGATTCTGTCGGCGAGGTTCCAGAGTTTCTTCTATGCGTCACCGGTGGTCGCGCGCTTCCGCCACAGGTCATCGAGGAAGTAAAGCACCGTTATGGTCTGATTGGCCGCTCGCCGCTGACAGAACTAACACTTAAGCAAGCTCAGTTCTTGGCGCAGGAACTCGGGCTTCCCGTCTACGTCGGCATGCGAAATTGGAAGCCGTTTATCGCCGACGCGGTGCGTGCGATGATCTCAGACCAGATCACCCGAGCGGTCGCGATCTGCCTGGCGCCGCACAACTCACGCACCAGCGTCGGGCTGTATCGCTCCGCGCTTGCTCCCGATGGTCATGTTCCATTTGCTATCGATTTTGTCGACTCTTGGCACGACCACCCGCTGCTGATCAAAGCCTTCGCAGAAAAACTGCATTCCGGATGGCAGCCCGCCTGCGGCGAGATGGGCACGAAACTCCCCATAATCTTCACCGCTCACAGCGTCCCCCAGCGCACCATCAGCGAAGGCGATCCCTACGAGGCCCAGGCCAAAGAGACTGCAACACTCGTCGCCCGCGAGGCCGGTCTCAATTCCCGGGAGTGGAACTTCGCGTTTCAAAGCCAGGGCATGTCCGGTGGAACTTGGCTCGGCCCCACGGTTGAAGCAACCATCCTGGATCTGAAGGAACAAGGCCATCGCGGCGTTTTCATCCAGCCAATCGGATTCCTCTGTGATCACGTGGAAGTGCTTTACGATATCGATATCGGCTTCCGTCACTTTGCCGAGAAGCAAGGCATGCGCTTGTGGCGCGCCGAGTCGCTGAACGATTCGCCACTACTGGCGAAGGCTCTCGCGGATATCGCCCGCTCGCGCCTGGCCAAGGCGGTTTTGAAATGAAACGCATTGCCATTATCGGGGGTGGCATCTCGGGGCTGGCAGCGGCGCTCGCCCTTGAAAAAAGCCGTGCGAACGGCGCTCCGCTGGAGTACGTCCTCTACGAATCCAGCGCACGGCTGGGCGGAGTGTTAGTCACCGAGCACGTTGACGGTTGCCTGATCGAAGCCGGCCCCGATTCTTTCCTGACTGAGAAACCATGGGCCACAGATCTCTGCCGCGAAATCGGACTCGAAAATCAACTCATCGGTTCGAACGATCCCGATCGAAAAACCTACATCCTGGTGAAGGGTAAACTCGTCGAGATTCCCGACGGCCTGCTGTTCATGGTGCCCACGAAAATTCTGCCTACCGTCTTTTCACCATTGTTTTCCGCCCGCACCAAGGTGCGCATGGCGCAGGAATGGTTTCATCCTCCGCACAGAGCCGATGGCGACGAGAGCGTTGCCTCCATGGTCGAGCGCCACTATGGGGCTGAAATGGTGGATCGGCTTGCCGATCCGCTGCTCTCCGGGGTTTACGGCGGCGAGGCCAGCCAACTCAGCGTGCGTGCCGTGCTCCCGCGTTTCGCCGAGATGGAAGCCAAATCCGGTAGCCTGGGACGCGCCATGCTGGCAGCCCGCCGCAAAATGCCGCCTTCGGCAAATGGCCCAAAACCCCTGTTCACTTCGCTGAAAGACGGAATGCAGCAAATGATCGACGTATTGTTGTCCCGGCTCACATCATCGGCACTCCGGACCAATGCTCCAGTGCAATCGGTCCAGCCGCAAGATGGAAGCTGGCTGGTTTCGGCGGGATATTCCTCCGACGAATTTGACGCCGTAATCATTGCCGCCCCGGCTCACATCGCGTCAAGGCTGGTTCAGATGTCGAGCCAGCAGCTGGCTTCTGAGCTTCGTGGCATCGACTACACATCGTCCATCACCATCAATCTCGCTTACGACCAAGGTGTGCGATCATCGCTGCCACCCGGCTTTGGCTTTCTGGTGCCGCGCAGTGAGGGCAGACGCATGTTGGCGGCAACTTTCGTTCACAATAAGTTCCCTCACCGTGCGCCTCCGGATCGCGCACTCCTGCGCTGCTTCATCGGTGGCGCGCAGAGTGAAGATGTTCTCCAGCT
>DASPSE010000145.1:0-6399 GCA_035624085.1 Terriglobales bacterium | reverse complement strand
GTAGTCGAGGAGCAGAGCCGACGTGGGCGCACGCGCTACCGCACTCATGAACTGCTCAAGCTCCATCTGCCGCTCCGCAGCGGCCAACGGCTTGTTCATCATAGTTGTCATGCCATGGGAGCGACGGCTCGCGCTTTCTCCATCTCATCCGTATCCAGGCGCACCTCACATAATTGCTCGATTAGATTTGCCGCCCAGCGGTACACATTGTGTCCCCGGATCACTTTGCGCATTCTCTGCATGCGCAGTTGCTTTTCTTCGGGCTCCATCTCCAGGGCGACACGAATTGCGTCCGCCGTTTGGTCTACGTCGTACGGGTTAACGAGCAGGGCATCATGCAGTTCTCGCGCAGCACCCGTAAAACGACTAAGAATCAGAACTCCGCGTTCGTCATGTCGCGCCGCTGGAGTCTTTCGCCACTAGATTCATGCCATCGTGTAACGAGGTCACCAGGCAGAGGTCGGCGGCCCGGTAATAGCCCTGAATCTCGCTGTGAGTGTGCTGTTTCTTCAGAAACACGATGGGCCTCCACTTGTCGGTCTGAAGCCGCCAGTTGATTCGTTTCGCTTTCGCCTCCGCTTCTGCCAAGAGGTCTTGATACCGCTTGATACGGGTGCGGCTCGGAGCTCCGATCTGCACAAACGTGAACTGGTCCTGGTAGTAGGGATATTTCTCCAGAAAGCGTTCGAGAAATTCGACTAACCTCTCCCAGGGCGATTGACAGCCTCACGGCTGGCGCTCGACAGCCGTAGGGGGTGCATTCCACAAACTGAAGCAAGCGCAGTTGCGCATCCGGCCGCGAAATTGACATGGGGAAAACATCTTCCCGTGAGTTGCAATTAGTTGTCACAAGGTCGTTGGGGTGCACGGTTGCATTGGGCATAAGGTCTTGGATTCAGGACCTTTGGCGTTGGAGCAACGATTGCCACGCTCATAGTACTCTAGTATTCCGATGGAATTTAGTGTGAATATACAGAGCCAGACGATGAATCGTGACGAGGGCGGAAAAGCAGTGGGTCACAGTATAGTTGCCATTGTTGGTGGCGGCTTTAGCGGATCGATGTTGGCGGTCGAGCTATTGCGCCGTGCTGCGGGAAGCCTTTCCGTCGTGCTCATCGAACGCGGTCCGGTGGCGGGCCGCGGAGTCGCGTACGGTACACAATTTGAGGGACACCTGCTTAACGTGCGGGCTGAGAATATGAGCGCCTACGCGAACGTTCCGGACCATTTCGTGAAGTGGGCCCAATGTCACTATAACTCCTCGGTGAAAGGCGACGATTTTCTTCCCCGCCCGGTATACGGTCGGTACGTCTCATCCCAGTTGCAGGAGGCCAGCGACCTATACCCCGCCCAATTCCGATGTTTTCAAGATGAAGCAATATCCCTGGCGAAAATTGGCGACCAGGCAGAAATCCACCTGGCAAACGGCCAGACAGTGCTTGCAGACAAGGTTGTGCTCGCCCTAGGCAATTTCCCTCCTGCCGATCTCCGGCTTCCTGGCAAGACAGCCAACAGTTCCCGATATGTTTCGAATCCCTGGTCCCCGAAGGCATTGATGGGTGTGTCGCAGGAAAAAAGCATTTTACTCATCGGATCTGGGCTAACCAGCGTTGATGTGACGATCGAACTTCGGGCGCGCGGATTCGACGGTACGATTCACATTCTCTCCCGACGCGGACTGCTGCCGCAGCCTGACGCAGCAGTTCCGTGCCGACCATTTCCGATAGACAACATTCCGTGCACAGCCCGCGGGCTTCTGCGAACGATTCGACTTCAAGTGGAGAAAGCTGAAGCCAGAGGATCGAATTGGCGCGAGGTAGTTAATTCCCTGCGGCCCGTGACACAACAAATCTGGCGCGACCTGCCACGCGTGGAGCAAATGCGGTTCTTGCGGCATTTGCGGACTTACTGGGAGGTTCATCGTCACCGCATCGCAGAGCGTATCGCAGACCAACTGACCTTGCAGCTTCGGAATGGGCAAATCCAAATGCACGCAGGGCGGATTACGGAATATCGGGAGGATGCCGGGAACGTTGAAATCACCTATCGGGATCGCAAGTGTGGCGAGCTGGCAAAGCTGCACGTTGATCGCGTTGTGAACTGCACAGGACCGGAAGGTGATTGCAGGCGTGTCGCAAGTGCTCTGCTATTGGATTTGGTAGAAAAGGGCCTGGCACGTCCGGACCAACTTTCCTTAGGACTGGATGTGTCCGACGATGGTGCGTTAATCGACGCACGCGGCTCTACGTCTGACTTTCTTTACGCACTGGGCCCTCTGCGAAAGGGGAATCTGTGGGAATCCATCGCAGTGCCTGAGATTCGCGTCCAGGTTGCAGAATTGGCGGACTTGCTTCTTGCAGATTATCAGCAACAAAGCACCGAGACTGCGCGCCCATCTACCACCGAAATGTCAGCGAGTTTGTAGCAGTAGTTCCTTGGAGGAAACATGCATTTCGAGCAGTTTTATCTGGGTTGCTTAGCGCACGCTTCGTACTTGCTGGTGTCGGACGGTGAAGCTGTTGTAGTCGATCCACAGCGAGATATCGACTTCTACCTGCAAGCGGCTAAACAGCATAATGCGACCATACGCCACATCTTCGAAACCCATCTTCATGCTGACTTCGTTTCCGGTCACCAGGAACTGGCAGCGCGCACCGGCGCCAGGATTTACATTGGCCCGAATTCTCAAGCAACTGTTCCGCACGTCCAGGTCCGTGACGGCTTCCAATTACGGGTGGGAACGGTCAAGATTTCGGTTCTTGAGACGCCAGGCCATACACCGGAGAGTATTTGCCTTGTAATTACGGATGAAGAGAGTTCATCGGAGCCCTGGGCAGTACTAACCGGAGACACATTGTTCGTGGGCGATGTGGGCCGCCCCGATCTATCGACGGCCTTTACCGCGCCGGCGCTGGCTGGGATGCTCTACGATTCTCTGCACACCAAGCTGCTGACGCTGCCCGATCACGTTGTAGTCTATCCCGGACATGGCGCGGGCTCTCTCTGCGGACGCAACCTGGGAACGTCGCGCTCGACGACGATTCGAACCGAACGGCTGACCAATTACGCCCTTCAGATCAAGACCCGCGAGGAGTTCATTCAGCAACTGACGAGCAATCTACCTCCGCGTCCTCAATATTTCCCGCAAGACGCCCAGATCAATCGCGCCGGAGCACCTTCCCTTGCTGATTTGCCTGAGCTTCGCCCCATCGCGGCCAAGGAACTGAAAACTCTGCTGGACAATGGCGCAGTCGCGATTGACGTGCGCCAGGGCGATGAGTTTGCTGCCGGTCACGTGCCTGGCTCGATCAATATTTCGCTTTCTGGCCAGTTCGCGACGTGGGCGGGAACCCTCGTCGATCTTAAGGCTCAGCCAGTGTTGATCGGCGATTCCCCAAAACAATTGTCCGAAGCCCGGATGCGCCTGGCGCGCATTGGAATGGACGAGGAGCGTGGATATTTGCAGGGTGGTGTGAACGCATGGATGGAGGCGGGATACGAACTCTCATCTGTGCCGCAGATTTCCGTGGGGGATCTACGCGGCCGTTTGGAGTCGCAACCGTTCCAAGTCCTTGATGTGCGCCGGAAACCCGAATGGCAAACGGGACATATCGAAGGCGCCACAAATGAGCCGCTCGATGAATTCGGAGTCTCTCTGCCTGAGATGAATCGTCAAGCGCCTGTGGCGGTAATATGCAAAAGCGGTTATCGCAGCATGATCGCTTCGAGCATACTGCAGCAAGCCGGTTTCAAGAACGTGATCAACGTAATCGGTGGCTTCGACGCGTGGCGGAATGAAGGACTGCCGGTAGCCCGCGAAGAAGTATTAGCCGCATAGCCGCTTACGTGCAATCAATCCAAAGCTGGGTGAGCCGCAAAACCTGATAGTGACTTTGGTGCCCAGGTTTAACAGAAATTTCACAAAGAAGGCGGGAAGGTTCCGTGGCATAATTCTAGCCATGGAAACAAAAAGTTTTGGTTTCCTGTACTTGGAGAGTGATCCAAGGACAGGACAGCCGTCTGCCTGTATTTGCTTGAAATCAACTGGCATGCAGGACTATGCCGGCGTGAAGGCGGAGAGACTGGTTTCGGCCCACTGCATGAGCTTTATCGAGCTGGACGCTGAGCTTCGTCGACTTCATGCAGAATTGGACGAGGTTCGCGCGCAGGCCAAGAAGAAGTTCTACAAGGCGGAAGCAGTTGCCGCCGGCGCTGGGGCATAGCCGGAAACGCGGTTTCAGCTACACCTCCCGCCTCCACAATTCTGCTCTCTTGACATTACTGTTCGCCGGTCCCGCCAGCCACTAATCCGATTGGAATCAGAGTGATTACTTGCCGATAACGCGCGCATAGGCAATGCTCCGAAGCGAGGAGGTGACTCATGCAACTCGGCGAGACAATCGCCACCTACGATGTAGCTTTGGCTCTCCGGGGCGAAAGCGGTAAATTCGAAGTCACGAGCCCCAGCGGCGAGATTTTCCACGTGACCTGCAAACCCGATCATTCGATCTCGAGTCTGCAGTGGTCGGGCAATCAAGCTGGTCCCCAACCATTTCTTCTTCGCAAAGTTGCCGAACCTGTTTCACAGGAGCCGGGGAAAGCAACTGCTCCGGGCAGCGCCACTAGTGCGGCTCCAACGCGAATTGGCCGAGCGCCGTTCTTGCTGGAGAATCAGGAAGCCGAAATTAAATCGCCGTCAAATGCAGATAGGGTTTCGTTGCTCCCCGAGGTGGTTGACGACGAGTCCCAGAACTCAGAAATCGTAGACTTGGATCTTCTTTATGTGGAGAGTGATCCTGGGACAAGGTTGCCGTCAGCTTGCGTGTGCGTAAAGAATGTACAACAGAATGCCGGCCAGTGGATCACTTCTCCGTGCACCACACTGAATGAATTCGATGCGGAAATCCGCAGGCTGCATGCGCAACTGGATGAGATCCGCTACCGGGCAAGAAAAAAGTTTTATCTGGCGCAGGCCGTTGCTGTGGGCGCGTAGCCGCGCACAACAGCTGGGAGGGTCCGAAGATCCCATTCGGACCCCCACGTTTCGCTTTTCGGCCTTACTTTGAGACCAACCGGGCGCCAAACACCAGAGTCAATATGATTGCATATGCCTGCCGAGATGAATCGGCAGGCACCCTGCTCCGCAGCTCACCCCGACAGCCGGAGCCGAGAAGCGAAGGCCTTCGTAATGTACCGCACAATGTCTAGTAAGTCAATGGACAAACTTGACAACGTCGGTAACATGCTATCTACCCTCCCGCCCGCGTTTCAACCTAGCGATCTGACACATCGGTGGATAACAAGAACTCGTTGCCATGCGGGAGGGCGCCAGCAGAAATTGTCTGTCACGCGGCACTATGATCTGAGTCACAGACCGGAAAGCCTGGACGTGTTGTATACTTTATCTACCCCGACAATGAGCTTGGAAGAAACGGCTCACCTAGCCATCCGTAAACCCAGGAACGGGATGAACAAGCCAATCGTTCAGACCAGCCCGTTGGACCGCGTCTCTCTATTGCACGGCCCTGTACAAATTTATCTTTCAGCATAAGGAGCTAATCGCATGGCGACAGCAGAAGTCCGTCAGACACTGACCGAGCAACAGGCTCGGCAGCTCGCTACCGTCACCAAGACAGTCCCAATGATGGAGGCGATCACGCCGCGCTGGCTGATCACCTTCCTCTCCTGGGTGCCGGTCGAGGCCGGCGTCTACCGGGTCAACAAGGTAAAACCGACGCGCCCGGGAACGCGCACCATAGAATGTAATCCGGATGAAGAGATCGACCTGCCTGAGATTTATGTCGATTACGAGGAGAAGCCGCGTGAATACACGCTGAATGCGGTGACCAGCATACTGGACGTGCAGACCCGTATCTCGGACCTCTATCGCAGCCCGCATGACCAGATTCGGGAACAACTACGTCTTATGATCGAGAAAGTTAAGGAGCGGCAAGAGCGGGCACTCATTAACAATACGGAGTACGGCCTGCTCAACAATGTTGCCCCGGAAATGAAAGTTAAAACTAGGAATGGTACCCCAACGCCCGATGATTTGGATGAACTTGTCGCCCGCGTGTGGAAGGAGCCTAGCTTTTTCCTGGCGCATCCGCGTGCGATAGCGGCCTTCGGACGCGAATGCACGCGCCGCGGGGTTCCGCCTCCGACAGTCACGATGTTCGGTTCCCCGTTTGTAACTTGGCGAGGGATTCCCTTGGTGCCATGCGACAAACTTCCTTTAAAGGCTGAGACGACTGACATTCTTCTGCTGCGCAGCGGCGAGAAAAAGCAGGGGGTGATTGGCCTGTTCCAGCCAGGACTGCCAGGAGAAGTGTCGCCGAGTTTGTCGGTTCGATTCATGGGCATTAACCACAAAGCAATCGCTTCGTATCTGATTTCTCT
>DASPSE010000135.1:0-22519 GCA_035624085.1 Terriglobales bacterium | reverse complement strand
GGCCTGGTCCGATCGAAAAATCGAAGAAATCGTCGGCAATCTTCTTCGCGCTGGCGTTCTGACCTCAGCCTTGGTCGTATTCATCGGCGCGCTCATTTACCTGATACGCCATGGCCGCTCGCCTGCCGATTACCACGTTTTCCGCGGGGAACCTCCCGATCTGAGAACCTTGAGCGGCATCCTCCATGACGCAGTCGCACTGCATGGCCGAGGAATCATCCAGTTGGGACTCGTCTTGCTGATCTTTACCCCGGTCGCACGCGTGGGCTTTTCCATCTGGGGATTCGCCGAAGAGCGCGACCGTATGTACGTCAGCTTCACCAGCATCGTGCTGGCCATTCTTCTTTACAGCCTGCTCGGCTCCGGGTCAGCGTTCTAAGGCAGAGTTCGGTCAGATCGAGCGCCCTGACAACAACCCGAGAGCCAATCCGACAAATCTATTGAAACTCTTTCATCACCTCGGGTGGCACCTTCGGGCGAGGCGGGTAGTCGTCCGAAGGACCTTTCAACAGCGCGACAGTCTGCTCCCTGCGTTTTGTGCCATCATGGACAGCGATCGTGTGCGGATTGGAGCCGTGGTAGCTTTCCCAGAGAGAGACGCCGGCGTAGGCGCCATCTTTGCGCAGGATGTAATAGACCATATCGATGTAGCGCAAGCGAGTCATGTCGTTGTTGTAGTTGCGGACGATGCGTTTGAGCGCGTCCAGGCCGGCTTCCTGAGGCGACATCCCATGACGCATGTTTTCGATAATTGTGTGAGCGCCGGCAACTTTAATGTTCTCTTCTCCGCTGGCGGTCGCGCCCGCTGAGCCGATGTCCTGGTCGGTATAGCAGCCTGCGCCGATGATAGGAGAGTCGCCGCAACGTCCGGGAAGTTTCCAGGCAAGGCCGCTGGTGGTAGTGCAGCCGGAGATTTCACCTTTTTCATTGAGCGCGGAGCAGTGAATGGTTCCGTGAGGCGGAAAAAGCACGGTGCGAGCTGCCTGGGCGCGGAATTCAGGAGCGATCCCGAGATTGGCGGCGCGTTCCTCAAGGCGTTTCTGCAAAAGCTCCGATTCGGGCTTGGTCTCCGGCGCTTTCCAATGCGGATCGGCCAAACCGGGGCCCCACCAGCCCGGGCCGGAGTGATACTCCTTCCACAACAACCATATCTTTCGGGAGTGGTCGGTCAGCAGATTCTCGCGCGGGAATCCCATGGCTACGGCGAAGCGTTCTGCCCCTTCGCCGACCAGCATCACATGGCCGGTATTGGTCATAACGGCTTTTGAGACCAATGAAACGTTTTTTATATTGCGCACAGCTCCAACCGAACCGGCCCGGCGCGTGGGACCGTGCATGCAGCAGGCATCGAGCTCCACCACACCCTCTTCATTCGGCAGACCGCCGAGGCCGACGCTGGTGTCGTTGGGATCGTCCTCGGGGCCTTTGACGACTTTCAGCGCGGTATCGAGTGTGTCACCGCCGGCCGACAGGAAGGCGTACGCATCGTCGAGATAGTTGAAGCCGTTATGGGCGCAGATGATGATGGGGCGCTTGCCGCCGGATTGGGCTTTGGTCTCGTCTTTCAACAGTCCGAGTGAGAGAGAGCCTGCAACGGCGGTGGTAAGAAAATCGCGGCGGGAGACGGTCATGCCGGTCCTCCACAAAAGCAGGCCAGCATATCACGGGCGCGGAAATGACAGCCACAGAGGGCACAGAGTACAGCAGGGGACGCGAAAAACGCTTGAAGACTTTAACCGCAAAGGCGCCGCGAGGTTCGCGAAGAAAGACTCACGAGGCCGCCTGGACGATGTTGCCTCTACTCTGGTCGGCGCGGAAGCGCAGCAAAGCTGCGATGTTGCCGGCGCGGTCGAATACGGGGTCGTCCTTCACATAAAACAATTCAAGGTCGCGGCGAATGGCAATCGGAATGATGGCATCGGATACATCTTCGAGTTCGAGCGTTTCGTGGCCGCACGCCGGGCAGAGACGCACGATGTGGGCATCGAGGTGACCGCAGGATGGACACTCGACCGCCGCATGTTGGAAATTGTCGCCCATGAGCAGAGTTTGGACTTCACCGAGTTCTAAGGAACGAAGCACTCGGCGCAGACCGGTTACTCCCCGGTTGTTGCTCTTAGCCTGATCGAGGACTTCGCGCACCAATTCGCGACAACGGCGGTCGAGCGACTCCTGAAGAATACGGCTGGCCTGCTCCCGGATTTGATCGTTCGTAAGCTTGGTGACGTCGGCGGAGAAGCGGCCGATGAGTCGTTTCCTCACATAGGGGTGCAACTGGGCTTCGAGTTCATGCCAGAGCGTATCGTGACATCCGATGATTAGCTTCTCGAAAATTCCTGCCTCCAAAGCGTTTTTCAGATGCTCGGCGACATCTTTGAAGTGATGGAGAACCTCGTCCTCCACACGACGCTGGGCATGTCCGCCATCGTAGCCGGCAAAACCATCGCCGCGCCCCTGGCGGACGGGCGGAGTGCGGAATAATCCCTCGCGCTCTTTGAGCTCGTCCAGGCGCAGATCGAAAAAGCGGGCTTTCTGGCGATCCACTACGGCCGCCCACAGGCGTGGCTGCGCGCCCAGAAGCTTTGCCAGAGGCTTCAGGTGGAACATTCGATTGACGAAAATTTGGGTTGCGGGCAATTGCGGAGGTAGATCGAACTCGCGCCAGAAATTCCGCTGGCTACAGGCAAATACAGCTTTGGCGCGCGCCTGGTTGCCGTGCAGATTCTCGGCCAGGGCCAGGATGCGATCAAGATCAGCGCGTGCGAAGCCGTTCTTGCCGCCCTTCTCGGTTTCGCGCAGCGCATTGCGAACAAGTTCCTTGACGAGAATGACTTCCTCCCGGTGCGACTTGTTCTGCGGCGTACGCGGTTCGAAATAGAAACTCAAGGCGCAGGCCTGACTATTCTCGGATTTGAATTGAGCCAGCTCACGGATGTCTTCGCGGGTAATCATCACGATTTCTCCTGAGTGCTGTGTAGGATTATTTCGATGCCTGGATCAGCTTGGCTTTGAACCGGCTGGGGATGGGACCGGCCCGGCGCAAGTGCTCGCGGGCTTTGGCAATTGACGACTTTACCTCCTCCGGCTTGCGGTCGGTGATGCTGGCAATTTCCTCTTCGGAAAACCCCTCCACCGCGTGCAGCACGAAAGCCTCGCGATCCGGCCGGCCGGCTCCATTAAGCGCAAATTGGATCAACGTAATCATTTCGTCGGAATAGGCGATGTCTTCCGGGGTCGAAAGCCGCCGATCGGCAATGACGTTCTCTCCGGTTAACATCTCGTCGGGTTGATGAAACTGAAGTTCGGGCTCATCCGAGGCACGCACATTCTGCTTGCGGGCAGAGTCCTCCAGGTGAACCGAAGACGCGTTCTCTGGCAAGCCCGCGGAAAGATCATCGATGGAGCGCATGGCTAGCCGATAGAGCCAGGGTTCGAGGGCGAGACGTTCCGGTTTTTCTGAGCCATCGCCCAACGCCCGCGCGATGGCCTCATCGATAACCTCCTCTTTGCTAACGGAATCGGGCAGGATTTCCTCTGCAGTTTCACGGAAATAGAGTTCACGCTCCACGAACCGTTCCAAACGGCCGAGATTCGCGTTCACATAGGAGCGGATGTCGTCGCAGGAAGCGGTTGGCACTTGAACTGCCGCGACGGTTTGCTCAAACGGAACCTGTGAGGGGGGGCGGAAGCCGGCAACCCGCCGGCGCTGCCACTTGTGCGAGTTGCGCAACATGTCTTTATGTTTGCTGATCTGTTGCAGCAAATCCTCGGAGGCAGCCTTCACGGCGGCGGCAGCGGTGGGCGCGGATTTCTGCACCGCCATCTGGCCGGAAGGTAAACGCAGGTTCAGAGATACGGTGATTCCCTCCCGTGCCGAGTTTTGCTCGATGAGACCTTTCAAGTGCACCAACTCCGGGCGAAATACCTGCAGCCGTTTGCGCAATTTCTCGATCAGGTGGTTGATTTCTTTTTCGATGTCAGGAGTTTTGCGGTCTTTATAACTGAAGTGGACGTTCATGCCAGGCCTCGGATCACGGGGGCAGATCCCGCGAAGACTTCCGGTTCCTTACATTTCATTTTACACCTGCGTTGGGAAGTCTGACACAAATTGCAGCAGCAGAAAACATTTTATTTGGACCCGGCACATTTGGTTTGCAGCCGTCCCACCCGCCCCGCTATGATCCTGGGGCTATGAAACTCTTAAGGCCGATCCTTCTATTCGCTTGCCTGGCGGTTTGCGCATACGCGCAAACGGCGGCGACATCTAAAGAAGTCGAAAGCGTTTATCCCGATGCGCACGCCCTCTATCTCGATCTGCATCAGAATCCGGAGCTGTCTTCCCACGAGACGCAGACGGCGGCCAAGTTGGCGGCTCGGCTGCGCACCCTGGGCTACGACGTGACAGAGCACGTCGGCGGCACCGGGGTTGTTGCCATTCTCAAAAATGGAGCTGGACCGGCCGTTATGCTGCGCACTGAGCTCGACGCGCTTCCGGTGGAAGAAAAGACCGGCCTTCCCTATGCCAGCAAGGTACACACGAAAGACGACGCGGGACGCGACGTTCCGGTGATGCACGCGTGCGGGCACGATCTGCACATGGCGGCACTCGTGAGCACGGCCGAAATCATGGCTCGCAGCAAGGAAAGCTGGCACGGCACGCTGATGCTGATTGGCCAGCCGGCGGAAGAAACTATCAGTGGCGCTGAGCGCATGATCAAGGACGGACTGCTGACGCGCTTCCCCAAGCCGGATGTTGTCGTTGCGCTGCACGTCGGAAACCTGCTTCCCGCGGGGAAAGTTGGAATCGCTCCCGGAATCTACAGCTCTAACGCAGACTCGCTTCGAATCACGATCTATGGTAAGGGCGGACACGGCTCCGCCCCTCACACTGCCATCGATCCCATTGTGATTGCTGCCCGAACCATCCTCGCTCTGCAAACCATTCCGTCTCGGGAAGTGAAACCGGGAGAGATGGCGGTGGTGACTGTCGGCTACATCCAAGCGGGAACGAAGAATAACATCATTCCCGATCATGCCGAACTGGGACTGACAGTTCGAACGTACAAGGCAGACGTGCGCAAGCAAGTGCTCGCAGCCATTGAGCGAATTACGAAAGCCGAGGCCGAAGCCGCCGGCGCGCCGCGCGAGCCCACTATTGAACGCTACGAGCAAACGGATAGCGTGTATAACGATCCCGCGCTGGCGGAAAGACTCAAAGGTTCGCTTGAAGTTGCGTTGGGCAAAGATAACGTTACCATGGACGAACCGCACACAGGGTCTGAAGACTTTTCGTACTTTGTGGAACAAGGAATTCCGGGTTTTTACTTCAACCTCGGGGGTGCGGATCCGGAAAAGTATGCGCAGGCCAAGGCAGCGGGAACCACGTTGCCGTCGAACCACTCTCCGCTGTTTGCGCCTGACGTCGATCCAGCGCTGCATACCGGAATTGCGGCCGAGGTCGCGGTGCTGAGGAATTTGTTGCAAGGGTCGGCAGAAGAGTTGCGCAAGTGCTGCCATTCTCAGCGGCGAGCGGCCTGGTCGGGTGCATGAGACCCGATTCCACGCAATCGACTACACCGGGACCACGGTTTTTCTCTTAGGATTGAAGAACGGCATCGGTACAATCTTCGCAGTGACTTTCTGCCGCACGGCTTCGATCGTGATTTCCATCTGCACTCGCGTGCCGAGCTTCGAATGATCAGCTTCGATGCTGGTGAGAGCAATCATTTTCTTCAGCACCGGCGACCAGGTTGTGGTTGTCGCTTTGCCCACCTGCTTGTCGCCACGATACACCGGGACGGACACGCGCGATGCTTGGCTCGGGGCGGCAGGCGTCAGGCCAAACTTCTCGTAGCGCTCTTCGACTTCGGTCCAATCGATTTCTAATCCGACATACTGTCGCGGCACGCCGTGTTTCTGGGCGCGTTCCAGGGCAGTCTTCCCTACGAAGTTTTCTTTGTTCAGGTGCACCATTTTTCCGAATCCCAATTCATAAGGCGAATATTTCTGGGATGGGATGAGCGCCTTTTTGCTGCTAATGTAATCGACGTCGATCAGCAACAGCCCGGCCTCGACGCGGGCCACATCGAGCGCCAACATGCCCGCGGCGTGAATGTCGAATTGCTTGCCTTTGTCCATGAGCGCGTCCCAGACCTTGACAGCGTCATTCCACGAAACCCAGATTTCATAGCCCAGGTCACCCGTATAACCAGTGCGGGAGATGTCCACCGGTACGCCTGCAATCTTGCCACTCGTCCTACGGAAATACTTCAGGTTGGCAATATCCGCTTCTGCCACGGCTTTCAGCAGTTTGCCCGAAGTCGGGCCCTGCAAGGCCAGCGCCGCAACTTTTTCGGAGATGTCTTCGATCTGGACATCCATGTTGTTGCCGTTCTGACGAAACCAGCGCAGGCTGGGATCGGCAGCTGTCCACCGATATTTGTTTTCTTCGAGGCGGGTGATGGTGCCGTCATCGATGACCTTGCCCTCTTCGTCGCACCAGCAACAGTAAATCACCTGGCCGATGACAACTTTATTAATGTCCCGTGTAATTACGCGGTTGACTAAGCGGGTCGCGTCTTTGCCCGTGACCAGATACTTGTAAAGCGGCGTAATGTCAATCAGTGCGGCGGCATTGCGGATGGCATTGTACTCGTGCTCGTGATGTACTTCATACACGCTGACCGTATAGTAGCCAGACCACTCGCGGTAGTTGAGGCTGTGGCAAAGGGCGAAGGTTCTCTCGTGAAATGCAGTTCCGATGGGCATGATAATCCGTCGAGATCGAAGGCGGATTATAAGCAGAACTATTCCTCGAAGCAACTTTCCCGAGGCGGGACTCCGAATTCCCGAAGACTTGACTTCGGGGACCCACGTTCGTACATTCGCAATACGAATGCATTTGCAACAGACGAAGCGTGCAAGCCGCAAGACTGGTGGCCCTCAGTATTATTTCCACGACCTAAGTGACGCGGTCAAGACTTATCTGCGTGCGAAGGGAGCAGTTCGAGTTGCACTGGTCACGCCATATGGAGCCACGAAAACGGACTACTTTGCTGTAAGCGAGGATCGCAAACTCGACCAACACCTCCGGCCGGTTTCCGGAAACGTCGGCCATGATCGAATTCAGCAAGGTCGAGCGGCTGAGAGCATTGGTGAGGCCATCCGCGTGTGGTACAACCTCGCGCCCGGGGACTTCGAGCGCATAGAGGTGGACATCGACATCATCGACGATGCCTTCTATCTCACCCCGTTGAAATACAAATACGCAGAGAAACCGCGGGAAAAGGAGATTCCACGAATCGACCGTCCGCTGACCTTTACGAGGAGCCATGCAAGCGCCCTATGGACACAACAGCTTGTTCACATCGATCGGACGCACCCCGCTCTGGTTTCCTGGTCATTGAACGAAATCTGTCGCATCGTGCAAGATCATCGGCCGACCTCAAGGCTTGCACATGTTCTGGAGCCAGACTTGCTAAGGGCCTCTGGGCCGCTGAAACATCTTGGTTTATCTCTGGGCGGTTACGTGGGAAAAGGGTATGATTGCTTATCGGAATTCACGTTTTTGAACTATCCAGCCTATTCTGTTCCTGTGGAGATCAAGCGCCGTAGCCACAACTTCAGCTATCAGCAGAGAAAATACGGAAAGGACTTGCTTTCACGGGCGGTTGTTCTTTGCGCGGTGGACGACCACAAACAGATTCCCAAGAATATTGATGTGATTGAATTGCAGGCATTATGCGATTACGCCAGACAGTTTCCGGCCACTCCTTAAGCTATAACTACGGAGAGATCGTGCCCATCACCTCTCCGATTCCTGCGGACCGGCAGGGCGCGAGGCGGCACTACGGAGTTCATCCTTACTTTACGCGTCGGCCATACAACGTGGTGCGTGAGTATATTCTCCATTACTCACGGGAGGGCGACAGTGTGCTTGATCCCTTCGGTGGCTCCGGTGTGACCGCAATAGAGGGTTTCCTTGAAAACAGGACTGGAATCCAGAACGATATTAACCCTCTCGCAAATTTCATCACCGAGAGCATCGTGGGGCTGCACAAAGGTACGCTTGCCGAATATAAGCAAGCCTTAGATTGCGTCGAGGCACGCTCGCGAGAAGCTCTGCACAAAATCCAGGATGCGGATGAGAAGACCCTAGCGAAATTGCGCGATAAGGTCCAATTACCGCCAGATATCCCACTGCCCGCCAATTCCGATGTTTCCAACTTTCGTGAGTTATTCTCGGAACGTCAGATCATCTCCCTGGCAGCGTTGAAGCAGGCGATTAGTAGGGTTCCCTCGAAGCCTGGAAGAGCGGCGATGTTGCTAGCTTGGTCGGCTTGCCTACCCAAGCTGAGCAAAACATTTCTTTCTGCCGAGGGCCGCGCAGAGTCCCGCGGCGGATCCAGCATCTTCAGTATCTACAGGTACAAGATTGCCAAGAAGCCAATCGAGTTGTCGCCGTGGGAGACGTTCGAGGAGAGGGCCCGAAACGTAATTGCCGCAAAAGTCGAGATCGACAAACATATTGAGATAAAGCGGAAGACGGGTGGGTGGCACGGTCATTTCGAGTGCTGGTCTCGGGATGTTCAAGAACTGGCAGACGAGCTTGCCGGGTCGGTTGATTACGTTTTTACGGACCCTCCATATGGAGCACACATCTCATACCTGGATCTCTCAACCCTTTGGAACGGCTGGCTGGGAAGATTGCCTGCCTCAGAGGCCCGCAACCGCGAGCTGATCGTTGGGGGCGATCTTGGCTTTTCCGAAGACACGTATATCACTCGGCTTGGAGACGCTATTCGCGCGTGCTTCAAAATGCTGAGGCGCAACCGTTGGTTTTCCGTGGTCTTTCAACACTGGAACGTAACCTACTTCGAAGCAATACTGACGTCTGCGGCGGACGCAGGTGGCGAATTGAGGGCCGCAGTCTCGCAGGTTGGTGACCCGATCTGGTCGATGCACAAGAAAAAGAGCAACGAGTCCGTCCTCGCGGGCGAGTTGATTCTTACATTCTTCAACAGCGGCAGGAGGACAGTCCCGAACCGGCTGAATGGCTTTGACGTGGCCGAGGCGGTGGGAGAAGTTCTTGACAGTGCAGAGTCCGGGCAAATCTATGGCGAGTATTTGTTCAATCGCATTGTCATGGCCGCTTGGCAGCACGGGGCGATAGGTTCGCTCAATATCTCGAAAACAGAATTCATCGACCTAATCCAGAGGAATGGCTGGCTCTACGACGAAAAGGGCCATCGTTGGGTTCGTGAGCGGCAGCCCGCCTCGCTATTTCATATCAACGGATAGTTGGAGTAAGATAGAGCTTCTTCCATGCGGCGCGTCATTCAATGGACCGCTCTTCCCAGTGGACTCTGATCCATTCACGTACTAAACTGCGCAGTCACCTTCCTTTCCTCGTCCAAACGCAAGCTAACAGCTAAAGGCTAAGGGCTAAATGGCGAATTCATACGACGTGATCGTGATTGGCGGAGGCCACAATGGCCTGGTCAACGCCGCTTATTTGGCGCGCGCCGGCAAAAAGGTTCTTGTACTGGAGCGCCGTCACGTGCTTGGTGGCGCGGCGTGCACGGAGGAGGTGTTCCCGGGATTCAGGTTTTCGGTGTGCTCGTACGTTGTGTCCCTCCTGCGACCGGAGATCATTCGCGATCTTGATCTTCCCCGTCACGGCCTTGAGATTCTCCCGCTTGACGGCACATTCACGCCCATGGCGAACGGCGATTACCTATGGCGCGTAAACGACCACGGCAAAACGCATCGGGAAATCGCCCGGCATTCCAAAGTTGACGCCGAGGCCTACGACGAGTTCGGCAAAGCCATGCAGGCGATGTGCCGCTTTGTGAAGCCGATTCTCGGGATGGTGCCGCCTGACCCCGCTACGCTGAATCCGAAAGAACTGATGAAGCTGCTGTTCATCGGCCGGAGGTTCCAAGGTCTCGCCAGCGAGGACAAATACAACCAGGTGCAGTTGATGACGATGAGCGCCGTCGATTTTCTCGATCAATGGTTCGAGACTGACGTGCTTAAAGCCACCATGTCGGCGTCGGGGATTATCGGGACTTTTCTGGGGGTGCGTTCGCCGGGGACCGCCTACGTTCTGCTGCACCACTATATGGGTGAGATCGACGGCGCATTCCGATCATGGGGTTTTGCCCGTGGCGGCACGGGCGCGATATCCAATGCAATTGCGGATGCAGCGCAGGAGGCAGGAGCGGAGATTCGCACTCAAGCAGGCATCGCAAAGATTATTGTGAAGGGCAACCGGGCGAGAGGCGTGGTGCTGGCGAACGGTGATGAAATTCATGCAGGCATCATTTCCTCCAGCGTCGACCCGCGACAGACGTTCGTCAATCTGATGGAAGATGGACAACTGCCCAACGAATTTCTGGAAGAGGTCAATCGCTACAAGTTCCGCGGATCCTCCGGAAAAGTGAATCTAGCGCTGGATGCACTACCGAATTTCAAATCCATGCCCGGACCGGGTGCGCACCTGCGGGGCGCCATTTCGATCTCGCCCAGCGTCGAGTACATGGAGCGCGCTTACGACGATGCCAAGTACGGCAATTTCTCTCGCCGTCCGTACATTGATATGGTCATTCCCACGCTGACCGATCCTTCGGTCGCGCCTCCGGGCAAACATATTCTGTCTTGTTTTGTGCAGTACGCGCCTTACAAGTTGCGGCCGGGCTTGAACTGGGACGATCAGAAAGAAGCTTTCGGAAATAACGTGGTCGCGACCATCGCAGAGTATGCGCCTAACATCAGAGACATCATCTTGTACAAGCAGGTGGTAACCCCCCTGGATTTGGAGCGTGAGTGGGGCCTGAGCGAGGGCAACATATTCCAGGGTGAGCTTTCGCTGGAACAGCTTTTTTTTCTGCGCCCCGTTCCGGGATACGCGCAATTCCGCACGCCGATCAAGAATCTTTATCTCTGCGGGTCGGCGACCCATCCCGGCGGCGGAATTATGGGCGCGCCGGGGCGTCTGGCGGCGTTGGAGATCCTCAAAGATGTCAAAGGAGTTGCCTGACCTATGCCTGCGACTCGCGACGCGATCATCATTGGTGGCGGTCACAACGGGCTGATCACGGCCTTCTATCTCGCCAAAGCCGGGTACAAGCCACTGGTATTGGAGCGGCGATCCCAAGTCGGTGGGGCGGCCATCACCGAAGAGTTTCATCCCGGGTTCCGCTGCTCAATTCTCGCGCACAGTGCCGGACCGCTTCGGCCCGATATTGTTCGCGACATGCGGCTCGAAAAGCAAGGGCTGAAGCTGATCACGCCGGATGTAGCCGCGGTCTCGTTTTCTCCCGATGGCCGCGCGCTAACCCTCTACAACGACGTTAGCAAGTCCGCAAAAGAGATTGGGAAGTTTTCTCCGAAGGACGCCGTCCAGTATCCCGAGTTTCAACGGTCGCTGGCGAAGATCAGCAAGGTGATTGCCGAGGCCCTGGCGATTGCCCCACCGAATATCGATCACCCGAGTAAGGGTGATTTATGGAGCATGCTGCAAACCGGGCGATCGATGCGCAGGCTAGGGAAGAAGGATATGTACCGGCTGCTGCGGTGGGGCCCGATGGCCGTTGCGGACCTGGTAGCCGAGTACTTTGATAGCGAGTTGCTTCGCGCGACTATCGCTGCTCGCGGGATTTTTGGCACATTCCTTGGACCATGGTCAGCTGGCAGCAGCCTGGTTCTCCTCATCCGTGCAGCCGCTGACGCGCATGCCGCAGGGTCCGCATGTTTTGCGGAAAGCGGCATGGGAGCGGTGACGCAGGCGATGGCATCAGCCGCGCGGGAGGCGGGGGCCGAAATCCGCACTGGCGTCGAGGTTATCGAAATTTCTGTGGGTAAGGGTGTGGCCAGCGGGGTTGTGCTATCGAACGGTGAGGAGATCAACGCCCAGGCGATCATCTCCAACGCCGATCCCAAGCGCACACTGCTAAAGCTGGTCGATCCCATTCACCTTTCGCCCGACTTCGTGACCAAGCTGCAGCACTATCGCATGGCGGGCGCGGTGGCCAAGGTGAATCTTGCGCTTTCCGGATTGCCCAATTTCACAGGCATCGACGGCAACGCCGAGGTTTTGCGCGGGCGAATCCACATTGGGCCTGACATCGATTACCTGGAGCGGGCTTTCGACGACTCGAAGTACGGAAACTTTTCTAAACAACCTTACCTGGAGGCGACAATTCCCTCTCTGACTGATCCGTCGCTGGCGCCGCCTGGCAAACACGTAATGTCGATTTACATGCAGTACGCTCCGTTTAAACTGAAGAATGGCGATTGGGAAAAGCAGCGCGTGGCGTTGGGCGATACGGTCGTCAAGACACTGGCTCAATATGCCCCGAACCTGCCAGAACTGATCCTCACTCATCAGATCATCACGCCACAGGACTTAGAAGACATTTACGGGCTCACCAGCGGGCATATTTTCCATGGCGAGCTCGCGCTCGATCAGTTCTTCACCATGCGGCCCTTACTCGATTGGGCGCGCTACGGCACACCCATCCAGAATCTGTATTTGTGCGGGTCGGGAACGCATCCGGGCGCGGGTTTGACTGGAGGCTCGGGAGCCAACGCGGCGCGCGAGATCTTGAAAAGCATGAAAAAGTAGGACCGACGTATTTCGATCCCAGCAACGATCCGACGCTCAAACGGAATCAGTGATCTAATTTGCTGGAAACCAGAAACCGGGAGCCTGACTCTACTTTTGCGGTTGAGAGGAGCTTGGGGGATCGGTGGTTCTGGAAGAACCGGAAGCGGGCACGGCGTGCGGCTGAGAGGTCATGGCGCTTTCAGGATTCAGCAGATGCTCCTGATCCGGGCCCAGGCCAAGTTTGATGAGAGCGCGCGAATCCGGCGTGGTTTTCGACTGCCAGCCGTTGTCCGCCTGGTACTTTTGCATGGCCGCTTGGCTAGCGTTGTCCCAGACACCGGAAGGTTTTCCCGTGAGGTAGTGCTGGCGAATCAGGGCTTCCTGTATTTGCCGCGCACGCTGCGCGTCGATCTTTTGCTGGCCTCGGCGGCGTGCTGTTTTGCGCGATCTCTTGTGCTTGCTCTTAGTGCTGTGCTGAAGGGCGGAAGTGGTTTGCCCATTTGCCGGCTGACTTGTCTGAGCGTTGGAAAGCGTGGCGGCCATGAGCAGAGCACAGGCCAGCCCAGCAGTCCTTTTCGTGCAGGAATTCCTCAGAGTCCACCTCAAACGAATGAGACCGGCATGGCTATGATGCCGATTTCCACGCTCCGCTGCCAGTCTCTAAAGCTGCTGGCCGGTTACGGAAGTGTACCGGCCAGGAAAATGGTGCCGTCCTGACGGCCGGCGCCGCGTTGGCGGACGAGGAACACCACATCCTGCCCGCTCTTCAGTCCGGAAGCAACGCGGGCAAATTCCTCTTCGGAATTTACCGGCTGCTTGTTGACCTCGAGGACCACGTCGCCCCGTGCCAGGCCCACATCGTCCGCAAATGAACCGGGTTTCACATCCCGCACAATGACGCCTTTGTCGGCAGGAATATCGAGGCGGTCAGCGTATTCATTGGTCACCGCGCCCACAGACAATCCGAGCTTGCTGGCTTTGGGCGTGGCTTCCTCGCCACCCTCCTCTTCCTCGCCGAGACGAGAAGCAAACAGTTTGGCGCGGTCGGCAACTGTGACCGTCGCTTCCTGTTTCTTGCCGTTGCGGACAAACCCCAGAGTCACTTTGCTGCCGGGCTTACGGCTGGCAATATCGGCGACCAGATCGTCGCCGTCCTTGACCGGTTTGCCATCCACCGAAGTGATCGTGTCCCCGACCTTCAAGCCGGCGGCTTCAGCCGGGGTTCCGGCTATCACGTTCGCGATAGTCACGCCACTGGTGACTCCGTAAACGCGGGCGATTGCGGGATTCTCCTTCGGAGCGAATTCGATGCCAATGGAACCACGCGCGACGCGGTGATCGGGGCCAACGAGCTGGTTATAGACACTGACCACCGTATTCGAGGGCAAAGCGAAACCGACGCCAGCATAGGCATTCGTGTCGGTGAGAATGGCTGTGTTGATGCCAATCACTTCGCCCGCCATATTGACCAGCGGCCCGCCGGAGTTCCCCGGATTGATGGCCGCATCGGTCTGGATGAAGGACTGGAACTGACGATTAGGAACGATGTTCCGGCCTTTGGCGGAAACGATGCCCGCTGTGACGGTTTCTTGCAATCCAAACGGGCTACCCACGGCCAGCACCCAGTCTCCTACCTGCATGCCATCGGAGTTACCCAGCTTGGCGACGGGCAGAGGCTTGTCGGTATCGATTCTGATCACGGCTAGGTCGGTTTCCTGGTCAGTGCCAATGACTTTGGCATCGTGCAGCACACCGGGTGGATCATCCTGCAGTACCACTTTGATGCGATCAGCCTTCTCAACCACGTGGCGGTTGGTAACGATGTAGCCTTTGGCATCTACGATGACTCCGGAACCGAGCGAGTGTTCGCGAATGGGACCTTGATTCTGAGGACCGCCGAAGAACCGGTCAAAGAAATCGTCGAAAGGATTCTGGTCGTCGCCCTCACCCTGGTCAGGAATTCCGCGATGACGGTGCGGGTTCTTGATGGTGGATTCCGTGTTGATGTTCACCACCGAGGGCTCCAGTTGTTTGGCAATCTGGGTGAACTGGTTTGAGAGCTGGGTCGGCGAGGGTACGCTCAGGGGAGTTGGGGAATCCGAGTTCTTCTTGCTTTCCTGCCCCTTGACGCCTTTGGAAATCACTGTGCCAATGAGAATGCCCACCGTCAGAGTGGCGAGGATGGTTAAGGTGTAGGCTGCTCGGTTAGCTTTCAGGCGCAGCCATAGGCCGCTTGCGCGCGGATCCATATGTTCACTTCCTCCAATGTTTATCACCGATTTGAATTATACCGTGTGCCTTTGTTCAGACGAAAATCAGCCGCAAATGTGAGCAGCTACGAATTATTAGGTTAGATGCGATTGGAGACAGTCGCGCAACAAAATTCCCACCCGTATTTCTGTTGCTGAAAGCCCCGTTGCGAAGAACTCCCCTTTTTTGCAGAAGAATTGTGGTTCTACGCGACTAACGGCTGTTCGACCAGGATTTTCGGCTCCAACTTGACCTCGCTGGATAGCGAACGAACAACGAGGCAGATGCGCTCAGCTTTCTCTAAGAGTCGGCGTGCCAGTTCATAGGACTCGTCCGCATAGATGATTACTGTCGGCTGAAGCGCAATCTTTGTGAAGCGCAGGCCTCCGGCATCCTTTTCGAGGATTCCATCGACGCCCACCTCAATGCCTTGAAAATCCAATTTCGAAGCTCTCGCGACCGCTTTAAACGTTTCGATAAAGCAGGAGGCCACAGCGGCCAACAGAAAGTGCTCCGGGCTCCAGACGCCCGGCTCGCCGCCAAACTCCGGCGAGGCCGAAAAATGTATGAGGCGCGGAACGCCCTGCTCAAGGGCAACGAAGCTGCGATCATGCTGATGGAATTGCGCGCTGGCGTGATAGTTATATTGCGTTTCCATAAGCGCCCTCCCAGTTTCCTTAGTCCAGCATGGGCCAACTTCAGTTCCCAGGTTGTGATCAACGTCACACAAGCTCGTGAGAGCAGTCACCGCAGGGCTGTGCGGGAAGCCGCAGAATAAGTGCCATCATGTGGGTGGGCAGTCCCCTATTTGGGAGTACCACCCCGGGGAGGCAGACCAATGTCGGATGACAAGCGCGATATCCTGGAAGTGCTCAAATTTGAGTTGAATTTCCTCGAGCAGGGCGGCTATGGCCGCTCGGTCCGCACCCCGTGGAAACCGACGTCGGTTTTTCTGGACTCCCTCTCCTGCATCAATTTCGGCGATGCCGGACGTCCCCACCCCTGCAACGAGTGCCTGCTGACAGACTTCGTTCCCGCGAAGTATCAGGAAGAAGAAATCCCTTGCCACCACATCCCGCTCAACGCTCAGGGTGAAACTGTGTACTCGATGGAGCGGCAGCGCGAGCAGATGGAACTGGAAGAGGCCCTGAAACATTGGCTCCGCGAAACCATTCAGCGCATCGAGCGGGAGCGCGCCGCCAAACCACAGAAGGCATCGATTCCGGCGCAGCCGGCTCCCTAGCTTCACGTTTCCGTTCGCAGGTCGAATCTCCCTATTCAACCCCCCGAGAGGCTCTCCGCTTGTTTGAAGCTGAAACCTTTAGTTGAGGTTTAGAAAGCGTAAGCTGATTCCCATCGTCCCACCGGAGTTTCTTTTCACCTGCTTGGTTCGAACTTTTGTTCGATTACGGACTGTGGCCCCAGCGATACTATTCGACGTCCCGCTCTAGTCCGGCGACACTGGGGCTAAGTTGGGCGCAACACTTTACCCGCGGACGTGTACTAAATGTGGGGTGGCTATTAACTCTAAAGTAAGCGCTGCTTTCTTGGACTCTCTCCTGGACGATGGTTACCCGGTTACGATAGTCGATGTGCCAGAGGCCAGTCTTTCTCGGCGGGATAATAACTTGCCTCAGGTCCCTTCGACCGTCCGCTAATCTGTCCTTCCGCGACCTATACGAAGTCCAATTCCCTAGTGCAGTCTAGTCCTGGGCATTCTCGTGTTCCTGAAAATTGCCGATTGGTATGGTGAGGTGGTTTTCTATGAGTAAGTCCGCTCAGACGAAGATCTGCTGCCACAGGAATCTTGCGACCAGCTCGAGTGCACTCATTCTTATCCTGGCCCTGGCCAGCTTCACGGGATGTCAAGGCTTGAGCACCAGCACCCCGTCGACGCAGCAATCGTCGCCGACTGGTGACCTGGGTTTAAGCAATTCATCCCTAAGTTTCGGCAGCGTGGTGGTTGGCAACAGCAACACGCTCACAGTTACCGCGACGAATAGCGGAACCGCCTCAGTTACGATCAGCAGTGCCAAACCCAGTGCGCCTGAGTTTTCCCTGAGCGCGCCCAGCCTTCCCGTGACCGTTGCAGCCGGCAAGTCGGTGACTTTAAGCGTGGCTTTTACTCCTTCGGCTGCAGGGAACGCCACTGGAACGATTCCAATATCGAGTACTGCTTCCAACGCTGTTGTAGCGGTATCGCTCTCCGGAACCGGTCTCGCTCCGGGCCAACTGGTGGCAAGCCCTTCCAGCGTCAGCTTCGGCGCAGTGCTATTAGGCAGCACTCAGACCAAATCAGCAGCACTGACGAACTCTGGCGGCTCAACTGTAACCATTTCGCAGGCCACCGTGAGCGGCGGAAATTTTCAAGTGAGTGGGCTGAGTTTGCCGCTCACCCTGAATCCTGGACAGAGCACGGATGTGGCCGTAACCTTCGATCCGCAATCCAGCGGGGCGCAGACGGGAAGCATCACGCTCACAACGAGTGCTTCCATGTCGGCTCCACAGGTGCGTTTCCTGGTCACAGGCTTTCATAGTTCCACATTCTCCAGTTCTCATCGCATGTCGGCGAGCAATAATACGGTCACAATATCGCTTTCTGGATCGGGCACCACGCCCGGCCAGCTCAGCGTGGCGCCTACCACCGTGAGTTTCGTGAATGTGGAAGTGGGAACGAATCAGAGTCAGTCGGTGACACTGACCAACTCGGGCGGCTCAAGCGTCTCGGTAACTCAAGCCTTGGCGAGCGGATCCGGTTTCAGCGTGAGTGGCCTCACTTTGCCATTGACTCTGACGGCTGGCCAAAGCGCCAGCTTCAATGTATTGTTCACTCCGCAGGCGGCAGGCACCGTTAGCGGAAACGTTGCATTCACCAGTAATGCTTCCAGTTCTACATTGAACCTGCCACTTTCCGGAGCCGCCCTCGCTCCCGGCTCGCTCACCGTAAGCCCCACCAGTGTGGCTTTCGGCAGCGTGCAGGTGGGAAGCAGTCAACAGCAGTCGGCAAGTCTGACAAATACCGGCGGGACCAGCGTAACAATCTCGAATGCCACGGCGACGGGCACGGATTTCAGTTTGAGCGGCCTGGCTCTGCCTGTGACCCTGGCAGCTGGTCAAAGCACCACCATGACGGTAACTTTCGCACCACTGTCGGCGGCTAGTTTTTCCGGCAGCGTTACGATTACTTCGAACGCGCCGAATCCGACGCTGGTCGTGCCGCTCTCCGGAACCGGAATCACGCCCGGCCAGCTAAGCGCCAATCCCACGAGTCTTAGCTTCGCGAGTATTCAGGTGGGTAGTTCTGAAAAACTGTCGGAGACGTTGACCAATTCCGGCGGTTCGAGTGTGACCATTTCGCAGGACACCGTTACCGGCTCGGGTTTCAGCGTGAGCGGTTTCACTCCTCCACTGACCCTGACGGCAGGACAGAGCTATACATTCAGCGTGATCTTCGCTCCGCAATCGGCGGGCAGTGCCACCGGAAGTATCTCCATCGCCTCGAACGCATCGGACTCGACCTTGGTCATCCCGTTGTCTGGCACGGCCACGGCAGCCGGGCAACTAGCGGTTACGCCCACCCCGCTCAATTTCAGCAACGTGGTGGTCGGAACCAGCGCCAATCTACCCGGCTCACTCAACGCCAGTGGTTCCAGCGTCACTGTCACATCGGCTAATTCGAGTAATGCGGAGTTCACCCTCAGCGGAATCTCGTTGCCAGTTACCATACAGGCCGGGAACAGCGCCTCGTTCACTGTTACGTTCACGCCTCAGGCTACAGGCGCAGCCACCGGAACCCTCACGTTCTCCAGCAATGCTTCGAATACGCCTGCGGTGCAATCTCTGACGGGCACCGGCACTGCGCCTCCGGTACACAGTGTGGCTCTTTCCTGGACCGCCAGCACTTCATCCAATATCGCGTCCTACAATGTTTATCGCAGCACCACTTCGGGCAGCTCCTATTCGCAGATCGGCTCCGTAACTGCGCCTACCACGACCTATACAGACAATTCTGTGACTGACGGCACGACCTACTACTACGTGACCACCGCGGTGAACTCTGACAATCAGGAAAGTGCTTATTCCAATCAAGCGACAGCGGCGATTCCGCCTCCGTAGACCTGCGGCGTCGCTCACCGAAAGCCCTACTCTTAGTCAACTGCACATCACTCTCATCTCGCTGCGCATTGGCCTTTGGTCCACGTAACCTCTCTGGGTTGTTACGTCCCCGCGGACGTCCGAAGACGGGACCGAATCCCAAAGCAGAACTGGCCCAACGAAGACCAGCTGGGATGCACCATCGAGACCTTCATGCTCGGCCAATAATTCTGCAAACTCAGGATGCTATGCAACTCCCCCATCCAATCTCGAAGCTCGGTGTCTTCCTCGCATTCTGTACTCTGATCTTGATCGCCTCGTTGAAAGTGCCTGCTGCAGCCGCGACTCAGCTCACCTTCAATCCATCAGACTTACGGTTTGGCGGAGTCGTGGTCGGCCAGACGGAGACCTTGGCGGTCACTATGACCAACAACGGATCGACCAGCATTACTCTGTCAACCATGAGCGTGAACGCGGCAGCATTTACCGTGAACCAGTTGACGCTGCCGCTAACCCTGGCCCCGGGCCAGACTGCCAGTTTCACTGTCACCTTCAGCCCGCCTGCCTCTGGACTCGACAGCGGGACTATCGCATTCAACAACGATGCCGCTGGCTTCAATGTGCGCGGTAGGGGTATATCCAGCAATTCGTTGACCGCCAATCCGCCGAGTGTTACGTTTGGCAACGTCCCAACCGGAAGCAGTGGAACCGCGCTGGTGACGTTAACCAACTCCGGGAATGGCAGCCTCACCATTTCTCAAGAGCTCACAACGGGCGCCGGATTTGCGGTGAACGGGCTAGCTCTGCCTCTGACCCTGGCGGCCGGATATAGCTACACGTTCAGCGTCCTGTTTTCTCCATCATCAACCGGACCTGTCATCGGCATGCTCCAGGGCTTAAACTCCGGAAACAATGTAATGCTGGCAGTGCCCCTGACTGGCACGGGGACCGTACCCGGTCAGTTAACCATATCTCCAGCAACCATCGCCTTTGGAAACGTGACAGTTGGGACGAGTTCGGTCCAAACGGGGACGCTCAGTGTCACGGGCGCAAGCGTGACGGTTTCGTCTGCGACGAGCAACAGCTCGGAGTTTGTTTTCAGCGGATTATCGCTCCCCGCGACGATCGCTCCCGGCCAGAATGTCTCCTACTCAGTGACCTTCGCGCCGCAGGCCAGCGGGAGCGCTTCGGGCACGCTCTCGTTCACCAGCAACGCCTCAAGCTCGCCAACGGCTGAGTCTTTGACCGGTGCTGGCGTTGCGCCAAGCGTCAGCCTTTCATGGAATCCCAGCACTTCCAAGGTAGACGGTTACAACGTCTACCGCGGCGGCACATCGGGAGGGCCTTATTCGAAGATCAATTCCACACTCGATCCCAGCACCACCTACACCGACGGCACCGTCGCCCCAGGCCAGACCTACTATTACGTGACCACTGCCGTCAACTCGAGTGGCGACGAGAGCGCTTACTCCAACCAAGTGCAGGCCGTGATTCCATGAAGCTGCAAAAGATTGCATACGGGTTGCAGCAATTTGCAATCTTGACACTCGCAGGAAGGCTAGTTACAGTATGGCAACTTTTTGATTCCGTCCGACAGAGTTTCATCTTGTACCGTTGGGGGTGTGCAAGATCTCAGATTCTTGCGCCCTTATGCGAGCACTCCGGGCAATCTTGACGCGCGTGCCTGGCCCACTGGCGGGCGTCGCTCTGTGCATCGCGTGGGTTTCGAGTTCTGGGGCCAGCACCCAACAATTGACGTGTACTCCCGCCGGCCTTAGCTTCTCCAAAGTCATCGTGGGCCAAATAGCAAAACGTACGGTCACTTTGACGAATTCCGGAGCGAGTAGCGTGACGATTTCGAATGTTCAGGCCACCGCATCTGTTTTCGGCTTGGACAATCTAACTCTCCCGTTTAGCTTGGCTGCGGGACAAAGCGTCCGGGTCAGTTTAACTTTCACTCCCACGACAACAGGTAACGTTACCGGAACCGCGGTAGTCACTAGCACCGCATCCAGCGGACAGCTGTCGCTTCCGCTGCGTGGCACGGGCGTGGCCAACTGGTCGCTGACCGCAAATCCAGGCACGGTCGCTTTTGGCAAGGTGCAGGTGGGACTCGGCCTGCAGTTGCCGGTAACGCTCACCAACGCTGGCAACTCCAGCGTTACCCTTTCCCACCATCGGTTAAACGGCACTGGCTTCCATGCCAGTGGGATAACGCTGCCTCTAACCTTGTCTGCGGGAGAGAGCTTCACGTTTAATGTGACGTTCGTTCCGCAGGCATCTGGCACAGTCGCTGGCAAGCTGTTCCTTACCGGCGCATTAGACCCCATCCTGGAAATAAACTTACAAGGCACTGGGACACCCGCCGGCGAGCTGGCAGTTGCCCCGACCACGATTAATTTCGGCAATGTAGCGGTCGGAGCCAGCACCACTCAAAACGGAACGCTCAGCGCCAGCGGTGCGAGCGTAACAGTTTCTTCGGCAACCAGCAGCAGTTCGGAATTCACTCTCCAGGGGCTGTCATTCCCGGCCACGATTGCCGCCGGCCAGAGCCTACCCTTAACCGTCGTATTCACACCACAGACCACTGGCTCCGCAGCGTCCACTCTTTCCTTCACAAGCAACGCTGGAGATTCTCCCACCGCCGAATCTGTAAGCGGCACCGGGACTCCCGCGACGGTTTACCTATCGTGGAAAGCGAGCACCTCGCCCCATGTGGTGGGTTATAACATCTACCGTCACGACAGCAGCGGCAGTTCCTACGCGAAAATTAATTCCACCCTGCACGGCGTCACCAGTTATACAGATGCTTCGGTCGTTTCCGGTGAGACCTACTATTATGCGACCACCGCGGTAAATTCCCATGGACAGGAAAGCGCGCTCTCAAACCATGTGAAGGTCAAGATTCCCTAGCACACCGCGAGTCGCAATGCTTGGAGCCTCGGTTTTGGTCCCACGACTTGGAGTAGCTTAATCGCCGACTTAATATCCAGCTCACCTTTGTCTTCCGCATCCCGTTACTAAGGTGCAATACGTCTCGCGAGAATGGTCATGGATTTACGCTCTCTCGACCATCTGTCACCTTAGGCCGATAATCGTTGCGTGGGAAGGGAGCACAGAGTTCGTCTGCGTCTGATGGGCGCCATCTTAGTGCTGGTTGGCCTATGTCTGCTCGTGGGCTGCTCGGGCGTGTCCTCCAGTTCTAATAGCCAAGTCCCGGGTAATACGTCAGGTGCACTTGCCGTATCGCCTTCCTCACTGAATTTCGGGAATGTAGCGGTAGGCAACAGCTCACCCTTGACCGGCACTTTGTCGGCTACGAATGCTGATGTCACCGTCTCTTCAGCCGCCTGGAGCGGATCAGGATACTCCGTCACTGGAATCATATTCCCTGTCACCGTTGCGGCCGGTACCAGCGCCAAATACACGGTCACTTTCACTCCGGCCACGGCAGGAACTTCTTCAGGGAGCATCTCTTTCACCAGTAATGCTTCGGACGCATCGTTGACCCAATCATTCACCGGCGCCGGGACGCAGTCCTCGGGGCAACATAGCGTTGCACTC
>DASPSE010000127.1:0-3216 GCA_035624085.1 Terriglobales bacterium | reverse complement strand
TTCCTTGATGGTATCGCACACGCGCTCGAACGCGGCGGCGGTAGTCTTGATCCACATGAGCCACTCGTCGGCCTCTTCGGCCTTGCCCTTCCAGCGGTAAATGGACTGCACTCCTGAGACGATGTTTACGCAGGCAGCGAGCCGGCGTTCGATCAGCGCATCGGCAATGCGCCGTGCCTGATTCTGGGATTCGGCAGTGGTCAGGACGAGTCTCTTGTCTGTCATATAGATTCAGCCTTCGGCCGCAATCCAGTTTACCGGGGCGAGTCGCTGGGACGCCAGTTCCACGACCCATTTGTCAAAGTTGGTTCCTTTTACGCGAGGCGAGAAAACTTCCGCTTGACGGAGGAAGTCAAAGCGAAGTTCACTGAAAGGGCTACGGCGGAATCCACATTGCAGGGGTTGAGCGCAGCAGCCAAACAATGGATCTTCGGGTAGAGCATTTGTCGAGAAAGCGGATCTTGCCAAACCCTGAGGATGGATTGCGCACGCTGGTCGAACGAGCCCCGCAGGCCGAAGCCTGGGCGGACGGTGTGATGCTGAAGTTGCGCCCGATCCTCACCATGTTATACGGGATCCGGCGGCGGGTTGCGACCGGAGCAATCGCCGTCTTCAGCCTCTGGTTCTTCGTGCATGTCATGTTTGGCGCCAACGGTATGGTTGTATACCGGGAAAAGAAAACTGAATACCAGAATTTGCGGAAGGAAATCGAGGGCTTGCAGCGGGAAAACGACCGCTTCACTCAGCAGATCAAGTCGCTCGAGAGCGATCCCAAGGCCATTGAGAAGGAAGCTCGGGAACAGTTGCACTACGCCCGGCCGGGAGAAGTGATCTACGTTTCACCACCGCCGCTGCGCGCCGCAACCGTAGAATCTAAATCCGCGAAAAAGTAAAATCTGCGCATCTACCTGCTTCTGCGGCCGTTAATTTGTGATATAGTTCCACCACTTTCCTGAACAGACACCGGGTGGTCTGCTGGCAGCGGGGAGCCACCTGCAGCGCGTGATTCGGAATATGCATTCGCGGCTTAAGCCGCTTAATCAAAGGAGCTTGCTATGAAGAAGGTTTTGTTGTTGTTGCTTGCCGTTTCTCTTCTCTTCTTTATGGTTGCGCTGGTTTCAGCCGCCGATACTACAACCGTAAACGGGTGGGTCAGTGACTCAATGTGCGCCGCGAAAGGCGCCAAGGACGGCCACAGCGATTGCATGAACAAATGCATTTCCAAGGGCGCGAGTTATGTGATCGTGACGGATAAGGACCAAAAAGTCCTGATGGTCGACAACCCGGATGTGCTGAAGGGCCACGAAGGGCATCACATCGCCGCTACCGGCACCGTGACCGGCAGTTCGATCCACATCGACACCATGAAGATGATATGATCGTACCGAACCCAGGAAACCAAAAGGGCGGAATAAACTCCGCCCTTTTGGTCCTGAATTGTCATCTCGAACGGAGAATTGCCCATTCATTTTGCGAATGAGCATTCGAAGCCGGAAAACCTGCTTTACCGAGACGCTACCGTACCACCCCTTCCACTGGCGAACTGGCCGTCGCGTACAGCTTCTTGGGCATGCGTCCAGCCAGATAGGCCTCGCGCCCGGCAATCACCGCGTGCTTCATGGCATCTGCCATCAGGACGGGATCCTGCGCGTTGGCGATTCCGGTATTCATCAGCACTGCATCGGCGCCAAGCTCTATTGCGATGACTGCATCGGATGCCGTGCCCACGCCGGCATCAACAATCAGCGGCACACCCGTGATCATTTCGCGCAGAATGCGAATATTGGCGGCGTTCTGCACTCCCAGCCCGCTGCCGATTGGCGCACCCAAGGGCATGATGGCGCTTGCCCCCGCATCCAGCAACCGCTTGGCAAAAACAATATCGTCGGAGGTGTAGGGAAGAACCGTGAATCCTTCTTTGACCAGCACGCTCGTGGCTTCGAGCGTGGCCTGAACGTCGGGATAAAGCGTCGCCTGATCGCCGATCACCTCGAGCTTCACCCAATCCGACAGCCCAACCTCGCGTCCCAGGCGCGCGGTGCGAATGGCTTCATCGGCTGTGTAACAGCCTGCCGTGTTGGGCAGCAGAAAATATCTGCCCGGATCGATGTAATCGAGCATCGATTCCTTGCTGCGATCGAGGTTCACCCGCCGTACGGCGACGGTCACCACTTCCGCGCCGCTGGCTTCCAGTGCACGGGCTGTTTCCTGAAACGATTTATATTTTCCCGTTCCCACGATGAGCCGGGAACGGAACTCGCGTCCAGCGATGATCAACGGGTCCGTCATGATCCCATTGTAATGAAAGCGGGACGGGCTGGCACGATGAATGACGATTGCCAGTGGCTTTGGCCCAGTGGTAAGCTTGAGCCGTTTAGCGGGCGTGAGGCGGAGCGCGAGCGACGCCGGGAGTCCGCTGGCGAAATCCCGAACGCAGTGAGGGATCTGTTCTTCTGAGCGGGAGTAGTTCAGCGGTAGAACGCCAGCTTCCCAAGCTGGATGTCGCGGGTTCGATCCCCGTCTCCCGCTCCATCAACAAGCCAGTCTATTCGGCTATCACAGGTTCCTGTGGCATTCGTCACTGCTACTCCGTCACTTCTTGTGACCACAATGCAATAGTGTTATTGTGGTCGCGCTGCACGAGTGCCAGTCCGCAAGAGGTGAGCTATGAGCGCCTTCCGTCTCGCGATTTCCGCTGCAATCATTTTGCTGGGGATAATTCTGATCGGATGCACGTCGACACCGTCTCCCACGACTCCCCCTGCTGCGGCGCCGACGCAGCAAACTGAGCAGAAAGAGCCGACGCTGTACACCGCCAAGCAGTGTTTCAGCAGCATGGTAAATCTAGCGCAACGCTGGCAGCCCGACGCACTGCCTTTCCATATGGAATCGGAGTTGACTACGGAGACTACCGGTCAAGGCGGGAAGTCCACGATCTGGCGCGCCATCTTTGCCTCACAAAGTCGTGGAATGATGAAGAGCTTCGTGTGCTCCGGGAGTCGGCTGCCGTCCGCCCCTGCGCGCGGCTATACTTCCAGCGCCGAATCGGCATATCCGCCGAACGTCCCCGGGCTTCTGTTTGATCCTTCGTACTTGCAGAACGACTCCGATAAAACCTTCGCGACCACCCTGGAACATGGCGGCGCTGCCCTGATCAAGGAGGACCCGAACCAGCCTGTCGTCTATCTGCTGGACTGGGATGCGAGGCAGAAAGCG
>DASPSE010000117.1:0-3881 GCA_035624085.1 Terriglobales bacterium | reverse complement strand
CAAAAGAGCGAAAAGGTGAGGCCACCCCGAAATGATTTACGATAAGTATCTGCCCCCATGCATGAACCCACCTTGAATCCCATCACCGGCCGGACTCCCATGGTGATCGCGGGTTTAACCGTTCTTGCTTTAGTCGGTTTCCTCGCCGTCAGCCGCTTGGTGAATCGATTCCAGGAACAAGAGAAAGCGTTGGCCCGGCACCTGTATGAACAAGGTCTGGCGGAACAGCAGGCCGGCCAACCGGAACTCGCGCTTCAGCACTTCCGTTCCGCGCTTACCTACAGCCGGGACAACTTTCAGTATCAATTGAGTCTGGCGCGGGCCCTGCGAGACAGTGGCCGAACCGACGAGGCGGAAACCTATCTCATCAGTCTCTGGGAAGGCTCCCCCCAAAATGGCGCTGTGAATCTGGCTCTTGGGCGCCTGGCGGCGCGCGAGAAAAACCTGGATAAGATCATCCAGTATTATCACAACGCTATCTACGGAGTGTGGGATTCCAACTCCGAGCAGAATCGGTTGAATGCCTGGTTCGAACTGGTGGAGGTGTTGTTACGCTTGAACGCCCGTCCCCAGGCTCAAGCTGAACTTATTGCTCTTTCGGCGACTCTACCGCCCGAGCCCGACCTGCTACTTAGTGCGGCGGATTTGTTCGCGCAAACTCAGGATTACGACCACGCGCTGGCGGGGTACCGCAGGGTCCTGCACTTTGATCGATTGAATTCGCGCGCGGCTGCTGGCGCGGGAGAGGCTGCATTCAAGCTCGGGCGTTACCGCACGGCTACGCGCTACTTGGAAGCGGTGACTAGAGCCACTCCGCAAGACACCCAGATCGCTCAAATGCTTCAAATCTGCAACCTCATTCTTCAGCAGGATCCGTTCACTCGTGGCATTTCGATGGACGAACGCAATCAGCGTATTCGCACTGTTTTCAACGAGGCTGGACAACGCCTGGACAGTTGCATGAGCTCGAGGGGAAGGGAGCCGAATCCGCCCGGGCAGGTCGATCCTTTGCCGCCCTTAAAGGCGCAATGGACGCAAATGAAACGAAGACTTATCCGCCTTGGTCGAACGGGTGAGTCCGGACTGGCCGATGAGGTGATGGACCTGGTGCTGCAGATTGAACAACAAACGGCGAGCTGCAGCACAACCACGCAAGATCAGGTGCTGTTGCTGCTTGCGCAAAACCGCGCCGGGGTGGAGCAATGAGCACCTCCCTGCGCATCCCTCCTGAACGCTCCGGTGCCACGCAAGAAGACAAGTCCGATGCCGCGGCCCCGGTGAGAACTCGTCCACTGTTTTTCGTAGCAGCCAATCTGAGCGAAGAACGCTTCTTTTTGATTCTCGCTGTTTTCATCGGCATCTTCGCTGGGCTCGCAGTCGTCTGCTTTCGCCTAGCAATTGATTGGACCCGCATCGGTCTGCTGGGCGCGGCGCCTGAGCCGCACATGCTTCGCGTGCTGCTGATGCCCGCTCTCGGCGGCCTGCTGGTCGCTGTGCTAGTGATCCATTTTTTTCCCCAGGTCCGTGGCAGCGGCGTGAACCAGACCAAGGCAGCTCTTTACATTTTCAATGGCTATATCCCCTTCAGAACAGCAATTGGAAAATTCATTTGCGCGGCCCTAGCTATTGGTTCTGGGCACTCGCTTGGCCCCGAAGATCCGTCCTTGCAGATTGGCGCCAGCCTGGCTTCGGCTCTGGGCCGGAGGTTGGAATTCTCGCGTGAGAAGCTTCGTTTGCTAGCTCCCGTCGGCGCTGCTGCCGGGTTGGCAGCGGCTTTCAATGCGCCTATCTCCGCTGTGCTCTTTGTCATCGAAGAAGTTATCGGCCGATGGAGCGCTGGCATTCTCGGTTCGGTGGTGCTTTCTGCTATTTCCAGCGTGGTTGTGGTGCGCTGGTTTCTGGGGGCGCAACCGTTATTTCGGATTCCGCCACTGGCCGTGTCCCGTCCCGCCGAACTGCTGGCCTATGCCATTCTCGGAATTGTCGGGGGCCTTGCAGCTGTCGTTTTCGCCAAAGCGATTGGCTACTTCCGACCGCGTCTCCTGACGCTGCCTCATTGGACGCAATATCTGCAACCCGCACTGGCCGGCTTGGTGATCGGCTTGATTGGCTACTTCGGCGCTCCTCAAGTCATGGGCGCCGGATACGAATATATCGACCAGGCAATGCACGATCAGTTCACTTGGAAGATACTTGCGATCCTCGCGGGCTTGAAAATCCTTGCCACCACGCTCTCGTTCGTTACCGGAACACCCGGAGGAATGTTTGCTCCCACGCTGTTCATCGGGGCGATGCTGGGAGGCGCCGTCGGCGGAGTTGAGCGCCACTTTTATCCCCACCTCACGGGCACCACTGGCACCTACGCCCTAGTCGGGATGGGTGTTCTGTTCGCGGGATTCTTGCGCGTGCCCATGACCTCGGTTTTTATGGTGGTGGAAGTCAGTGGCGATTATTCGATTATTGTTCCGGTGATTTTGGCCAACGCGTTTGCCTATGTGATTTCCCGCAGTTTTCAATTCATTCCCATCTTCGATTTGCTCACGCGTCAGGACGGTCTCAAGCTGCCTTCACTGGAGGAACAGCGCGAAGAACGTGTGCTGCACATCGAAGATGCCATGAAACCGCCTCCGACACCCGTGCTGGATGCCGATGAGACCCTGCAGGATGCTGCGCTGCAAATCCAACATTCCGCTTCCAATCTTTTCCTGGTACGCCTCACTCCTGCTGGTTGGAGCAGCGTCACGCGCGATCTGCTGCAGCGATTTGCTAGTGAGGGGAAAGGCGAAATGACGCTGGGCTCTTTGCTCCCGCCGCAGCGTCTCGCTTACCTTCATCCCGACTATCCGCTGGAGATGGCGCTGCGTTATGTGCATCAAACACCGCTGGTCCCAGTCGTCAGCCGCGCCGACCTGCAAAAACTCGAAGGTGTGATCTCCAGCGAAGACGTTCTAGAGAAGTATCGCGCTGCGATGTAGTGAGCCCTACTGTTTCGTTATCACACCACAGGCGATGCGGTCACCAGCGTTTCCGGCGGGATCGGTTTTCATGTCGTCGGCCTTGGCATGGATCACCAGCGCGGTGCCGCCATTGCTGAAGATGGAATGGCTGTCACCTGGAGCCCAATTCACATCTTTGTTGATGATACGCGTCTTCGCCTTGCCATTAGCGTCGACGGTGAAGTTTGGCATATCGCCGGCATGATGACCTTCGGGATTCTCCAGGCCGTGCTTCTTGTTGTCAGGATTGAAATGAGGGCCGGCTGATTTGAAATCTGGCGGGTCACACTTTGGATTCTGGTGGATGTGGATGGCGTGCTCTCCGGGAGGCAAATCGTGCAAGTTGAGTTGCATGACCATGCCATCGCTCTCGTACATGAGCGCGGAACCTACGCTCTTGCCTTGAGCGTCTTTCAATTCGACCATAACCTTCGCAGCGCTCGTCAACGTCAGAGCAAAGATGGCGACAAACAGCATGGCGAGAAACGAAGCATGGATTTTCATAGCGGCTATTATAGTGCGAACGGACGCGCCAAGCTTCAACCTGACTCAAAACCGCATGTCGCGGAGCAAAGTCCCTGACCGAAAACTTCCTGGCGCTTAACCTTGCCTTAATCCATTGGTGCTCCCTGGCATTCCCCCGCACTGTGTGCGCGAAACCAACGTCCGGTGCGCCGCGTCACAGACGGGGGTGACGACGAATGCTAGATTGCTAGCCATGAGCGCCGGGCTTGCAGTTGGCGAGGCGTTAGTCTTGGGGCTGGCATCTGGCCCAGCCTGCCTGGCGTCGTGTGGCCCCGTCGTGGTTCCCTCCTTGCTGGCAGAGCAAGCTGGTTTGCGGCTCAATGGCCGCTATCTTTCCCTGTTTCTGACGACCCGGCTCGC
>DASPSE010000108.1:0-5395 GCA_035624085.1 Terriglobales bacterium | reverse complement strand
GCAAAACCTTCCACAGTCCCTCATCGAGATTGAGCTTGTGCGCCGCCAGATCGAAGCGCGCGGCCTGCGCTTCCATGGGATTGAATTCGCGTTCGATGCTGGTGTGATTTACGGTTGCGGTGGTCATGGCGGTCTCCGGCTTAGGCGGCGTTAATAGGTATGATGCGGCCTGAACTCCGAGGTTGATCCCCGGATTGTGGCGACGGTTCAGAAGTATAGCAGGGTGACGGCGAGAGGCAAGGGTGTGGTACCCGGAGGGCGTAGGCGATCCCGTAGGTCGGCAAATGGTGCAGATGTACAATAGCGCGGGTGCCCCGTGACTGCCGAGATAGCAATTCTTAACAGGAACGCTGTGGCAATGGCCGCCGATAGCGCAGTAACGCTACAGCTAGCAGGCGGTCAAAAGATCTACAACACGGTCAACAAGCTGTTCACGCTATCGAAGTACAGGCCAGTAGGGGTGATGGTCTATGGTTCGGGGGATTTTATGCGAATCTCCTGGGAAACCATCATCAAGATGTACCGCGCTGAACTTTTCGACAAGAAATATGACAGCCTGGAGGAGTACGCCTCTGACTTCATCAATTTTTTCGAACGCGAAAACATTCTTTTTCCTGACGATTTGCAGCATGAAAGCGCGTCGAACTACCTCGGCTATGGCTTCTACCGGCTGAAGCACAGAATCGACAAGGACGTTGAGTCAGTAATCAAGTCGATCGGTTCGATCGACGAGGAGCAGGTCAAGACATTGGTGCGCGAGAAGGTGGCGGAATTCCTGGCTGAACTTGAAAAATTGGACCACCTTCCGAGTTTCGGGCAGGACGATATTACAGCGTGTGCGCTCTATTGCGAGAAGGATATCCGAGAAGCAATCGAAGGGATTTTTGAGAAGCTGCCCATCGAGGAGTGTCGTGAGCAGCTCCAGATGGCTGGTTCGCTTATTCTCTGTAAGAAGTTCGCTCGTCCCGAGTACTCGGGTGTTGTGATTGCCGGTTATGGGGAGAAGGATGTCTTCCCAACATTGCTTGCTCACGAGTGCGAATGCGTTATAAACAATAAATTGCGGTACGTCGAAACGAACCGTCAAAAAATCGGAACGAACGTTACTGCAGCGGTTGTGCCATTCGCCCAGCGCGAGATGGTCAATCGCTTCATGGAGGGAGTCGACCCGAAATATCGCGAAGTGGTTGAGGGGTATGTCTCGGCACTCCTCAGTAAGGGATATCCAAATAAAATTGCTGAAGCATTACACGGTAAAATCAGCGCTGAGCTGCAGGAGTCCGTGCGAAAGGAGCTTGTCGAGCTGGGAGGCAAACTTTCGCAAGACTTCACCAATGCACTCCAGGAGTACCGCCAGGCCCAGTTCATCGGGCCGGTTATCGACAGCGTGGCTTCTCTTCCGAAGGATGAACTAGCGGCCATGGCCGAGTCGCTTGTGAACTTAACGGCATTCAAGCGTAGAATGACCTCAGTGGAAACTGATACTGTGGCGCTGCCTATAGATGTCGCCGTGATCTCCAAAGGTGACGGTTTCGTATGGATCAAGCGAAAACATTACTTCGATCCCGCTCTGAATCCGTATTTCTTCTCGAACTATTACCGGAAAGACGAGGTGAAGTAGGATGCCAGACAAGGCTACTGACCAGACGGAGCAGAAACCGGTAAGGCGTTTCTGCAGTTATCAGGAGTTTCTCAAAGAATTTTACCCGAGGTCTACCGAACAGGAGGAAGCTCAGCGGAAGACAGAGGGTGATGGCGATTTCGGTGTCGAACTCGCCCTGGAATCCCTCAGCCGGCACGCGAGCGTACTTCGCTTCGGCGAACGTTAGTCGCGGTTGCTCCTCTTCACTGTCGCTTCCACCGTCCCCTTGGCCAATCTTGCCGAAATCTCATCTCCCGCTTTCACCTTCGCCGCGTCTTTCAGCAATTTCCCCGATGCGTCGAACACCAGCGCATAGCCCCGCTCAAGAATCGCCAGCGGTGAAAGCGCCTGCAGAGCCGTGTCCATGCGCTCCAAACGGACCTTGCGCTCCAGTAGCAGGTTGCGGAAAGCCGAGATCAGTGCAGTACTCTGCGCTTCCAAGTCCTTCCTCATGCTGGCGAGCACGCGCCGCACATCATAATGCCGAACCGCCGCCGACAGAGTCTCAAACCTTCGCCGCTGGTTTTCAATGATGGACCGCTGCGCCTGCGCCAGCCGATAGACGAGATCGTCCAGGCGCTGCTGCCGCCGATGAATCAAGTCCATCATGCCGGCAAACGCGCCGTGCCGCGCCAGTTCCGTCAGATTTTGCCGGGCAATCAGCAGGTGGTAGCGAATCGCCTTCTCCAACCGGCGATGCAGGCCATCCATCTGCTCTTCAATTTCCTGCCGTGAGCGGATGACCAACTCAGCCGCCGCGGAGGGCGTGGGCGCGCGCAGATCAGCAACAAAATCAATAATGGTGAAATCCGTCTCGTGGCCCACCGCCGAGATGACGGGGACCTGCGACGAAACAATCGTGCGCGCTAGGCCTTCATTATTAAACGCCGCCAGGTCTTCCGCCGAACCGCCGCCGCGCGCAACGATGATCACATCCACGTTGCGGGCCTTATTGAAGTGCCGAACTCCGGCGCTGACCTCAAGCGCTGCCATCTCTCCCTGAACCTGTGCGGGATAAATCAAAACATTCGCGCCGTGATGCCGTCGCCGCAGAATATTCAGAATGTCGCGTAAGGCCGCGGCTTGGGGCGAGGTCACGATCCCGATTCTGCGCGGCAGAGTGGGAATGGGTTTCTTCCGAGCGCTGTCAAACAATCCTTCCGCTTCCAGCTTGGCTTTAAGCTGTTCAAAGGCAATTTGCAGCGCACCTGCACCCTTGGGCTCCAGATATTCCGCCGAAATCTGCAACTCGCCGCGCTCTTCGTAGATGGTGACCCGTCCGCGCACCACCACCTGCATGCCATTGTCTGGCCGGAAACGCAGCAGGCGCGCCGCGGAACGGAACATCACCACGCGAATCTGGGCGCTCTCATCCTTGAGCGTGAAATAAAGATGACCCGAGTCGTGCGCCCGGAAGTTCGAAATCTCGCCTTCCACCCAGGTGTCGGTGTATTCCCGTTCGAGGTGAGTACGCACGGCGGCGACCAGGTCGTGCACCGTCCACGTACGGCGGCTGGCTCCGCTGAAGGTGAATCCGAGTTGGTCGGAAGAAGCCATTCAGGGGAAGTCTATCGCAGGAGCGCTTAGCATTTGGCACTTGGCATTTAGCGCTTGGAGCAGAGGGCCTTTGTCCCCGGCTGCGCGTGACCAAATGCCAATTGCTAGGTGCCAGGTGCCAAGTGCCAGGTGCTAGTGTCTAAACCGGCTTAGTACGTACAACACCACCGAAAGCAACACACTCAGCAGAACTGAAGTTGCAATTGGAAAATAGAAAGTCGTATGTTTGCCGCGATAGATTATGTCACCGGGAAGGCGACCAAGCGGAAGATTCGTCCGGCTCAACAGGACGAGCGCAATTCCCGCGACTGCGATGATCGCGCCCAGCAAAACCAGCAATTTTCCTAGGTCTGCCACATCTTGATTCTAGCTGAGCGCGCAGAATCCGAGGCTGCCAGTGACATCCACCGATCCACCCCTGCTAAAATTCGGCCATGAAGACCAAGCTGATTGCATTGCTTACCGCGTTCGTAGTTGCCCCTGTTTCGGCCCAAACCAAGAAGCAACCCAAACCTCCCTCCGAGGTCGAGATCACCGCCGAACCCAGCCACCATCTCGCGTTTCAAAACTCCTATGTGCGCGTCTTTCAGGTTGAAGTGGCGCCGCACTCGTCTACATTGCTGCATCGTCACCGTCACGATTACATCTTCGTGAGTCTTGGGCCCGCGGAGGTTTCAAACGAAGTGGAAGGGAAGTCTCCGGTCACGCTCAAGCTGCAGAATGGCGAGGCCCGTTTTACGCAAGGCAATTTCGCGCACGTTGCGCGCAATCTGGCGAACACGCCGTTCCGCAACGTGACTATCGAATTGTTGCAGGACGAAAAAGCAGGTAGTGCCCCGTCAAAGTGGGATGAGGACCGGGGGGTGCACGTGTTGCAGGGAGGCACGAAGGAGGTTCTGTTTGTGAAAGATGGTGTACGCGTCTCCGAACTGGAGTTGCAGATTGCGGGGGTTGAGCCAAGACATCATCACAGCGGGCCATATGTGGTCGTCGCGGTTACCGACCTTCTGTTCCGCAGTGAGGTGGAGGGCAAGCCCGCATCCAATATCGAAATGAAGTCGGGCGACGTGAGATGGGTCGAAGGAGGCTTCACGCACACGGTTACCAACGTGGGGAAACAAGAGGCGAAGCTGGTGGTACTGGAGTTTTGATGAATCTGGCAGCGCGCGGTAACGGGAGCGTTCGCCTTGCACACCATATCTTGCAACCGTTGAAGTATTGGATTCTCTTGCCCATCGTTTTGTTTGTCACATCCCTCAACGCTGCCGAGCCTTCCACCGCAACCTTGATCGAGCAAGGACATTACAAACGCGCTGAGGCGATCCTCACCGAGCGCCTGAAAGCTGATCCCAATGACGCGCGTGCCTCCTGCGAAATGTCCAAAGTTTCGGAAGCATTTCTGCGCTGGGACGACGCGATCCGGCAAGCGGAGAAAGCCCTCTCGCTGGATCGCAAGAATGCCGAGTTCCAGGCCGCTCTCGCAGATGCCGTCGGCTCGAAGCTCTCCGGGGCATCGTTAGGCATGTTCGAGAAGATGTCTTTGGCCCGCCGCTTCAAGCGGGAAGCTGAATTGGCGTTGCAGCTTGATCCTAACAACGTCGACGCCAACGAAGACCTCATGGAATTTCACCTCGACGCACCGGGACTGGTCGGCGGCGACAAAAAGAAGGCGGCAGAGTTGGCGGATCGAATGGTCGGCATCAACCCAGTCCGCGGCTACCTGATGAAGGTCGAGTTTGCTACTCATGAGAAACACATCGCGGAAGTCGAATTGCTCTTGCAGCAGGCGATCGCCGCCGACCCTAAAAACTATTTCGCCCGCATGCAGTCGGCAAACTTTTACTTGACCAAAGGCGGGGCCAGTCTGAAACAGGCCGAGGAGCAGGCCAAGCAGGCGATCCGAATTGATCCCGGCAGAGCCGGCGGATACACGGCGCTGGCAACAGTTTATGCGCAGCAGGGCCGTTGGAAGGATCTGGACTCGGTGCTGGAAGACTCGCAGCGCGAAGCGCCGGACGATCTTGCGCCGTTTTATCAATCGGCGAAGAGCATCCTCGCCGGTGCTCAAGCCCAGGAGCTACCGCGCGCCGAAAAATACATGCGCACCTATCTAAGCCAACCACCGGAGGGAGACGAGCCAAGCCTGGCGGCCGCCCATTGGCGGCTGGGTCTCATTCTGGAGAAAGAAGGCCACAA
>DASPSE010000083.1:0-8509 GCA_035624085.1 Terriglobales bacterium | reverse complement strand
CTGGGCTGTGGCTATCCCATGGGGCCGTTCACGCTGCTGGATTTCGTCGGCCTCGATACGACCTACTACATCACCCACGTGATGTATGACGAGTTTAAGGAACGCCGCTTCGCCTCGCCTCCGCTGCTGAAGCGCATGGTGATGGCCGGCTGGTATGGGCGCAAGACGGGAAAAGGCTTTTACGATTATTCGGATCCTAGCAACCCGAAGCCAAACAAGCTGTAACTACCGCTTGTAGATTTCCCGGCGGTGGCCGATGCGGAGCACCAGAACTACAAGGTGACCGTGCTCAAGCGAGCAGATGAGACGGTAGTCTCCAACCCGATATTTCCAGAACTCGCTGAGAGTGCCTTGAAGCCGTTCGCCGATTTTGCGAGGATCGTCGAGCTTGGCGATTCGATCGTAAAGAAATTTTGAGATGCGTCGAGCGACAGGTTTGTCCAGTTTGTCGAGTTCCCTTTGAGCGGCGGGATCGAACTCAATCGTCCACTTCGGGGTTGAGTCCATAGCGGCGCATTACTTTTTCGAGTGGAATTGTCTTTGTGCGGCCCGCGCGTATAGCTTCGAGGCGCTTTTCTGCGAGATAGATGTCCTCCAGTTCATCCAGATGCTGTACGATGGCCTCGCGCGCGTAGTATGTCTTGGTGCGGCCGGTGCGCTTGGCGAGACGGTCAAGGCGCTTTTCTAACTTCTCGGGAAGGCGAATAGCCAGCATGGGTTACCTCGTGCTATACAATTATAGCAGAGACCTAATTGACTTGTACCTTAGGGAACGTGGCTGCTGAATCCGCGTAAATCCGGTTTGAACTTATGAACTTCGAAAACATCCTCCTCGAAAAGAAAAACTCCATCGCCTACGTCACTGTTAACCGGCCAAAGGTGCTCAACGCGCTCAACATGGCCACCATGGAAGAGCTGCGAGCGGCATTCCACGACATCAAGAACGACGCGAGCGTCCGCGTTGTGATCATGACCGGTGCGGGCGAGAAAGCGTTCATTGCTGGCGCCGACATCAGCGAACTGGCGAAGCATGACCCGGTCAGCGCCAAGGCGTACACCCATCGCGGCCAGTCTGTGCTCAACTTGATCGAGAATCTCGGCAAGCCAGTAATCGCTTGCATCAACGGCTTCGCGCTCGGCGGCGGATGCGAACTTGCCATGGCCTGCACCATGCGCCTGGCCAGCGAGAACGCAAAGCTCGGACAACCCGAGGTTAAGCTGGGCATCATGCCGGGCTATGGCGGCTCCCAACGCTTGCCACGGTTGGTGGGCAAAGGGATTGCCATGCAGCACGTGCTGACGGGCGAAATGATCAGCGCCCAGGAAGCGTATCGCATCGGGCTGGTGAATGAAGTTACCAGCACCGCTGAGCTCATTCCGCGTGCCGAGGCGATTGCGCAGAAGATCATCGCCAATGCGCCGTTAGCCGTGCAATACACGATGGAGGCCGTGAACAAAGGCATGGAGATGACGCTGGCCGAAGGCCTGTTCCTGGAGGCGACATTGTTCGGCGTGTGCTGCGCCACGGAAGACAAGAAAGAAGGCACAGCGGCGTTCTTAGAAAAGCGGCCGGCCCAGTTCAAGGGGAAATAGATTTCATTGCCGCAGGTATGGAGGGCGGACGATTTCACCACAGAAGCGCAAGAACAAAGAAAGTATCACGGCAGATAAAATCCGGAGGAAGACCATAGCCGGAAAGCTGAACGCGGCCGGATTGGGTTTCGCAATCGTTGTTTCTCGATTCAACGAGTTCATTACTGAGAGGCTCCTTCGAAGCGCCTACGAGGGGCTCGTGCGCTCGGGCGCAAAAGAAAAGGACATCCGGATCGTCCGCGTGCCGGGCTCATTCGAAATTCCCTCCGCCGCGCGCACTCTAGCCGAAACAGGCAAATATGACGCCATCATTTGTCTAGGCTGCCTGCTGCGCGGCGACACCGCCCATTACGACGTTATCGTTAATGAAGTTGCGCGCGGCATCGGACAATCGGCGCAGGAAACCGGCGTCCCTCACGCCTTCGGCGTTCTCACCTGCGACACTCTGGAGCAAGCCATCGACCGAGCCGGTCTGAAGATGGGCAACAAAGGCTTCGAAGCGGCGCTGGCCGCGGTGGAGATGGCGAACTTAAAGAAAGCTGTCAGCTCTCAGCCATCCGCTCTCAGCAAGAACCGCAAATCCAAGACCCGCGAGCGAAGTCGCAAGCGTTAACTTGGAGAGGCTCACCACTCCTGTAAACTGAAAGCTGAAGGCCGATAGCTGACAGCTTCCCATGGGCACCCGCCGCAAATCGCGCGAACTGGTTTTGCAGATGCTGTTCCAGGCTGACATGGGACGTCAGACCGCAGAGCAGGTCCGGCGCACGTTCTGGAGCGAGCACAACTCGGCTGCAGAGGACGTGCGTCAGTTTGCCGAAGATCTGTTCAGCGTGGCGACCGACCGCAGTGCAGAAATCGACGGTTTAATCGAGGGTCACGCCGAGCACTGGCGCATGGACCGCATGGCGGCCGTTGACCGCAATCTCCTTCGCGCCGCAGTTGCAGAATTGATCGGTTTCCCGGCTACACCTCGTGCAGTTGTCATCAATGAAGCTCTGGAGATCGCGCGCAAGTTCTCCAGCCTCGAATCGGTGCAGTTCATCAATGGGGTTCTCGACAGTATAGGGCGGGAACTGGAAAAGAAAGTCGTTGCTCGCTAGTCATTCGCCGTGCGTCCTTCGTCCTTCGTCCTCCGTCCGTTCGCCCAGTTCCATGAAACCTCAGGGGCTGCCCACCATTATGTTGAGCGCTTCTCGCAGCGCTGAAGCGCTGCTGCCCCCAAACCCATCTCTCGAAGATGGGAAGCTGCTACAGCGAACGACGTAGGACGCACGACGGACGACGCCGTCTACGGTTTCACCGCCACCAAGTCCGGATTGCACGTGATCCCCGTAAACTGCTGTCCCGCTGAGTTTAGACAGAGCCCGAGGGGGAACTGAATCTGCCCGATGTCAGCGCCGGTCGCGGTCTGGATCTCATGAACTGTGCCGTCGGAGGCCCCAACGAACAGCAAAGTCCCGTCGGGCGTGAGGGAGGCTGCAAGCGGAATTGGATTCCCCGTCAGCGAAAAGCTGGAAGATGTCTCGGCTCCAATGTGGAATACCAGAATGCCATTCAAATCTGGCGAGAGAATATAGGCGGTTGCACCGTTGTCTGAGACAACCAACTGTGTCGCTGTAAAGTTGGCGCCCAGGTCGAACGAAGTAACACTGTCGCTCACGCTGGGCGTACAGCCGACAGGGACCGTGCTGGCAGTAATAAGCTCAACCGTCGGGGGCGCCAGCGCCAACATGTGAATCGCGTCGGGGAGCGCGCGAACGAAAGTTGGGGTCGCAAGGGTTGCCACGGTGTCAGCTTCCCCGTTATCGCAGGTTCTCCGCACCATCACTCCTGCGGGATCGCCTCCGGCCAGATATGCAAAAGCCCCTTCGGCAAAGAAGGATACATCGTTGGCTGGAGCCCGGAGGGGAATCGTCTGCAGCGCGTCCAGCTTGGAATACACGTACAGTGTGCTTCCCGCGACGATGTAAGACTTGAGGCTATCCGGCGAAAAATCAGCAGCACTGGCTCCTGTGATGCTAAATGCCGTGCTGGCGCCAGCACTCGTGTCGAAGACAAAAACCTGATTCGGCGTGTCTACGGTGTCCGAGATGATGACCTTGCTGCCGTCGGGGGAAACGGCGAGCACCTGGCCCGGGCTGGAGGTGAACTGCGCGACCGTGTTGGAAGAGGCATCAAGCTCCGTCAGGCCTTTGCTGCCCAGAAGCCCAGAATTGGTGCCAATGTAAGCTTTGGTCCCTTGCCCGCTGAACACCAGCGAGTTGGGAGTGGCAGGTAAGCTCACGGCGTTGCCCAAAGTGTGTGGCGCGGTTACGGGAATGACGGTGCTGATGCAATTGTCCGTAGTTCCACAACCGGTGCTGCTTACGTAGACGGTGGCGGAACTTGTGCTTGTCCCACTGAGATTCAGGATCATTGGCACGCCAGTTTCGGGATAGATTGGCAGCGAAGGCGAAAATCCAATGTTGCAAGTTGGCGGCGTGCAGGATGCGACGATCGTGGTCCCTCCACCGGCGGTCGACCCGGTGGCGCTGCCGGAACTGGTAACGGTCACCGAGGCAGGCTGGGAAGAACTCCAGGTTAGAGGAATTCCACTGACGTTGGTGACTGTGCTGATGACATTGCCTACCGTGTCAGTGACCGTAGGGATGATCGTCCTCGATGTGGCAGAAGGTGCGGTCACTTCCAGGGCGATCGATTGGACGGCACACGTGGTGAAGTTCACGGGGATGCTGGTTGCCGTGCCTACCGTGGCAAATACCGGAGTTATCCCTGGTGCTTTGGCTGTGGCCTCCACTTGATTCAGCGAAATGCCATTCACGGTGTTGCTAAGCCCGGCGGCCGTGTTGCTGAGGGTAACCACTCCGAAGGTCACGGCCTGCCATGTAAATTGTCCCGCGGTGGACGTGATGTCTGTACCCTGGCTGAATGCGTGTGCTTCATAGACGGTGTTTTGCGGCGCCGAATTCTGATTGAGCGATTGGCACGGATGACGCGGCAGGGTGCAGGGCGCGGGCGGCTCAGCGCCGGTGCAGAGATCCTGCAAGGTCACACTATCAATGTGTTGATGGACATAGACCGTGGTGGGAGCACTGCTGACGCCTTGAGCCGTAGCTGTGACCTGCGCCACTCCCACGCGGCCTGGGGTGCATATTCCGGGGTTGGCCAGATTATCCCAACTGCCGGCACAGGCAAGGCCATTAGCGGCCACGGTCACAATTGTTGTGTCGCTGGACAGGAACGTGACAGGTTCGGTGATGGCTCCCTTAGCGGAGTTTTCGATGGTCGTAGCAAAGGCCTGGCTCGTGCCAATCTCGAGCGAAAGCGACGGGGCCGGCGAAATGACGATGCTCGCCGGGACCGGATAGGTTGCGGTTCTCACGGCCTTGCCGCTGCTGCAGCCGGGAAGACTGGCGAGCAGACAGACGACGCTAGCCAGAAAGCCGAAATTGACCGCAGCAGACTTACCCATGCACCCTCCCCGCACTCATGGTTATCTATGAGCCGAGCATCCCTGTAGGAGAATTTCCAGTCTAGAGGCAGTTTAGGTTTTCAGCAACGCCCCGCAGCCGCTGGCTGTTGGTAGGATGCGCACAGGTTCGGTTGACGATGTGCGAACTCAGTTGCTATATTGGTAAGGTTCCGCGAGTCATCCTGGCTTACCTGTAGGCGGCGTTTTGGCTGCGCACGATTGCTGCGCAGAAGCCAAGAAAAACAGTTGAGCCGCAAAGATACACGTCTTCGGAGATGGCTTCGAAGGCGCCCTCGCTGAAATGCCCTGCGCGTGCTTCCACCGTTGGAAGAGCTATGCAGGGCGGTGCTGACGAAACGGAGTGCCTCCCCAAGCCGGGGCTTGGCGCCACCGTCGGCAGCGTTAGTCCGAACTGATAAATTTTCCGCCCGAGCTTTGCGCGGTGGAAAGCATGGTTGGCGCATCGCCATCCAGACCCTGAAGAGGGAAAAGCAGAAGCTGCGTTTCCACGCGCACGAGCGCAGTAGGAGTGTGTGAGCGCGGACGAGGAGCGGCAGAACGAAGAATGCCCACATTTAATCAGTTGGTGCGTGCCGGCCGAAGGCGGCCAAGGTATAAAACGGCTAGCCCGGCGTTGCAGGGATGTCCGCAAAAGCGCGGCGTTTGCACGCGCGTGTACACGCAAACGCCCAAGAAGCCGAATTCGGCGCTGCGGAAGGTGGCCCGAGTGAGGCTGACGAACGGGATCGAAGTCACGACTTATATTCCCGGCGTCGGCCACAATTTGCAGGAGCACTCGATTGTGCTGATCCGTGGCGGCCGCGTAAAGGATTTGCCGGGTGTCCGGTATCACGTAATTCGCGGGACACTGGACGCGGTGGGCGTCGCCAACCGTAAGCAGGGGCGGTCAAAGTACGGAGCGAAAAGGCCGAAGTGACCGCGCTTTGCGGGCGGTAGCCCGCAGCGGTCATCCCGAGCGAAGCGAGGGATCTCAGGGCAAGCTAAATGCCGAGCCTCGCGGGCGTCATCCGGAGCGGAGCGAAGGATCTCTAGCTGAACAGCAGATTCCTCGCCGCTAAAGGGTTTGGAATGACAAGAGTTTTGACGGTTTGCTGGGAGCTGAGGGCTGAAAGCTGAGAGCTAAAGCCCGCAGCTAGGAGCTAAGAGCTGAATGCCTCGTAAAGGACATATCGCAAAGCGCGGAGTTGAACCCGATCCGGTTTACCAATCGGATTTGGTAACGAAGTTCGTGAACTCCATGATGTGGGCGGGCAAGAAAAGCACTGCCGAGAAAATCTTCTATGAGTCGCTCACTCGTTTGGAGCAGAAGGGCGGCGGTGAAGGGTTAAAGCTTTTTACCAAAGCAGTGGAAAACTGCAAGCCGCTGGTGGAAGTGAAGACTCGCCGCGTGGGAGGAGCCAACTACCAGGTTCCAGTGGAAGTGAACCCCGACCGGCGCACGTCACTGGCGATTCGCTGGCTGATTGCTTACTCGCGGGGACGCGGTGAGAAGGGAATGATCGACAAATTGAGTAACGAATTGCTGGACGCTGCCAATAACCGCGGCGCCGCGATCAAAAAGAAAGAAGATGTCCACCGTATGGCGGAGGCCAATAAGGCGTTCGCGCATTACAGATGGTGAGGAAGAAATTTGTAATTTGGTAATCGGGTAATTTGCAATTTCAAACCCGCGAAGCCTCTGATCTTCAATTACCAAATTACTCAATTGCTAAGTTACAAATTGGATTTTCCGTGCCAAGAACAGTCACATTAGAGCGGTGCAGGAACATCGGCATCATGGCCCACATCGATGCCGGTAAGACCACTACGACCGAGCGCATCCTTTTCTATACCGGAAGGACGCACCGCATCGGAGAGGTCCATGAAGGCACTGCAACTATGGATTGGATGGAGCAGGAGCAGGAGCGCGGCATTACCATCACATCAGCCGCGACCACATGTTTCTGGCGCGACATTCGCATCAACATCATTGATACCCCCGGCCACGTTGACTTTACCGCTGAAGTCGAACGATCCCTGCGCGTGCTCGACGGCGCCTGCGCGGTGTTTGATGCCGTTCATGGGGTCGAGCCGCAGTCAGAAACCGTGTGGCGCCAGGCCGATAAATACGAAGTTCCGCGCATTTGCTTCATTAATAAGATGGACAAGATGGGCGCCGATTTCGAGCATGCCATCGATACCATCCGCAAGCGCCTCAACGCCCGCCCCGTAGCCATTCAACTTCCCATCGGACAAGAAGACAAGTTTAAAGGCGTCATTGATCTGTTCGCCATGAAGGCGATCATCTGGAAAGATGAGACCTTGGGTGCGGAATACGTCACCGAAGAGATTCCCGAGGAACTGAAGAAAAAGGCCAACGCTTTCCACAACCAGATGGTCGAAACCATCGTCGAAAACGACGACGAGCTTCTGCACAAATACATGGAAGGCGAGACGATCACGCCCGACGAGCTCAAGGCGTCGCTTCGTAAGTCCACAATTGCGCTCAAAGTATTTCCGGTAATTTGCGGATCAGCATTCAAGAACAAAGGAGTCCAGCCGCTGCTGGATGCAGTGGTGGATTTCCTGCCCTCGCCGATCGATATCCCGCCCGTGAAGGGAATCGATCCCGATACTAGCAAGACGATCGAACGCAAAGCTGAGGACAAGGAGCCGTTTTCCGCGCTGGCGTTCAAGATCATGACCGATCCGTTTGTCGGTCAGCTGGTGTTCATTCGCATCTACTCTGGACAACTCCAGACCGGCGATTCGGTTTTCAACATGCGCAAGCAGCGCAGCGAGCGCATTGGGCGTCTGCTGAAGATGCATGCCAACAAGCGGGAAGAGATTAGCGAGATCTACGCGGGTGACATTTGCGCGTGCGTGGGCCTCAAGAACGTCAGCACGGGCGATACGATTTGTGATGAGAAGCACCCGATTCTGCTGGAGTCGATCGAGTTTCCAGCCCCAGTAATTGACGTCGCGGTTGAGCCTAAAACCAAGGGCGATCAGGAAAAGATGGGGATGGCCTTGGCGAAGCTGGCGCAAGAAGATCCAACCTTCAAAGTTCACACCGATCCAGATAGCGGGCAGACCATCATCAGCGGCATGGGTGAGCTGCACCTCGAGATCATCATTGACCGCATGATGCGTGAGTTTTCGGTTGAAGCCAACGTGGGCAAGCCGCAGGTGGCTTATCGCGAGACAATTCGCAAGCCCGCCGAAGCAGAAGGCAAGTACATTCGCCAGACTGGGGGACGCGGTCAGTATGGTCACGCCAAAATTCGTCTCGAACCACAGGATCCCGGCAAGGGCTACGAATTTGTAAACGAGATTGTCGGCGGATCAGTGCCGAAGGAATACATCAAGCCTATCGATCAGGGCATTAAAGAGGCCATGGAAGGCGGCGTTCTCGCCGGGTACGAAATGGTCGATATCAAGGCT
>DASPSE010000067.1:0-13391 GCA_035624085.1 Terriglobales bacterium | reverse complement strand
TGAGCGCATACCTATCTTGCTGCGCCAAGACTGTTACGCCGATCAGGATGCTCAGCGCTACCACACTGATTGCAATTGTGGGGACTTGTCGGTTCCTCATGTGTAAATGCCTCCCATCGGCAAAAAACAACGCCAGCGCTTTTCATCTTCAACCCGAGGTTGAAGTTCCTTGCGATCTGGTGACTGTCGTGCCATCAAGTCAGTTCTGCCAGCCGCCTCCCAGCGCTCGATAAAGTTGCACCAGGCTCCGATACTCGTCCCCACGAGCACTCGCGAGTGAAAGTTCCGCGGCGTAAAGCGACCGCTGGCTGTCCAGCACCTCTAGGTAAGTCGTCGTTCCTCCCTGGTAACGGAGGGTCGAGATGTGAACCGTTTCCTCTAAGTCAGCAACCGTGTCCTGCTGACGAAGGCGGACTTGATGGAGCTTGTCATACCCAATCAGCGCATCGGAAACGTCGCCAAACGCTCTTTGGATCGTTTGCCGATATGCGATCAGAGCTTGCGCGTGCTCGGACTCGGCGAGGTGCAGATTTCCGCGAAGAGCACCGCCGGTGAAGACGGGCTGACTGACTTGTGCGCCGTAGGACCAGATTCCGAGTTGTGTAGGATATTTAGCCGGGAAAAGACTATCTCGTCCGAAAGAACCTCCACCTGAGCCGGTCAGCGAGATTTGCGGAAAGAACTGCGCTTTAGCGACTCCGATTTCGGCGTTGGCTGCAATCAGGATTTGTTCAGCTTCGCGGATATCTGGACGCCGTTCGAGTAGTGATGATGACAAGCCGGGAGGCACTTCCGGCGGCAGCTCTTGCGTGACCAGAGCAAGGCCGCGTGGAACACCATTCGGGTAATTTCCAAGCAGAATATTGATGGCGTCTTCCTCTTGTCCGATTTGGCGCTCCAAATCAGGGATCTGAGCATTCGCCGTGTCGAGGACCTGCTGAGCCTGCAGGACATCGAGCTTGGTAGCGACACCGTGCTCCAGACGGAATTTGGTCAGCTTCACCGAATCTGTTTGTGTGGTGACGGTGTCACGCGTGATCTGCAGTTGCAGGTCGAGCTGCAGGAGAGTGAAGTAATCGTTCGCCACGTCGCTGACCAGAGTCAGGACGACGACCTGCCTCGCATCGTCTGTAGCCAGCAACGCGGCGCGGGCAGCTTCGGTCGCGCGGCGCAAGCGGCCGAAGAAATCAAGTTGAAACGCTGCGTCTCCGACAAGCGTGAGAAAGTTGTACTTGGATTGTTCGACATTCTCCTTGCCGCCATTGAAATTGGCGCCGGTCTGTACCTGTGGGAACAAGCTGGAGCGCGTAACTGCGACCTGAGCCCGCGCCGCGTTGATTCGTTCCGTAGCCAACTGTAGATCGTAGTTTTGTTTGAGCGCCGTGCGGATGAGTTCCTGCAGCTTCGGATCTTTGAAAACCTGCCACCACGGCAAGTCGGCATAAGATGCGGACTGAGCCTGTATTTGAGGATTCTCCGCCAAGTCACGAAATGTGTTTGGCGTCTGGACAACCGGCCGGTGATACTTGGGGCCCACCACGCAAGCGCTTAAAAAAGCAGAACACATTACGGCCACAATCGCGGGTCTGATTTTCGCTCTTGAGTGCATGTTCAATCTCCTGTGGCCGGCGAAGGGACTGGTAGGGATCCCGACGCGGGTTCCGTGCGCGAGCTGAACCATTTCTCCACGGCATAGAAGGTCGCCGGTACAAAGAATATGCCGATAACGCTGGCAGCCACCATGCCGCCGATAACCGTGGTTCCCAGAATCTGACGCGCTACTGCTCCCGCACCAGTCGCCGTCCACAAAGGAATACAGCCGAATACGAACGCAAATGAGGTCATCAGGATCGGCCTCAGGCGCAGTTTTGCGCCTTCCAGTGCTGCGTCGACCAGAGGCCTGCCTTTTTCATATTCGCCCTTCGCAAACTCGACGATCAAAATAGCGTTCTTAGCCGTCAAACCGATGAGCATGACCAACCCGACTTGCGAATAAACGTCGCTTTCCATCTGGACCATGTAAGGCGGTAGAAACCAACTCTGCAGCACACGACGCAACCAAAGCACCGCAAAAGCCCCAAAAACTGCCACCGGCGTGCTGAGCAGGACGCTAAATGGCAGAGACCAGCTTTCGTACAATGCCGCCAGAATCAGGAACACAAACAACAGCGACAGGCCGAAAATGACCGAAGGAGGCACGCCTTGCCTCGCCTGTTGCTCCTGGAATGACATACCGGAGTAGTCGAAGCCCATCTCACGCGGCATCGTTTGTTTGAAGACATCTTCCAGAGCAGCCGTCGCCTGATCCGCGCTGAATCCCGGCGCCGCACTCCCATTGAGTTGGGCGGATCGGTACTCGTTGAAGCGCTCGGTAAATTCCGGGCCGATGCGCGACTTGATGTCAACCAATGTGGAGAGAGGCACACTTTCTCCCTTGTTGTTGAGCACATAAAATCGCCCCACATTTTCGATGTTGGAGCGGTCCTGACCTTCCGCCTCGATATACACCTGCCATTGGCGACCGAATCGATTGAAGTAATTGATGAAAACACCCCCCATGAAGGCCTGGATCGTGCGATAGACATCGGATAAGTTGACGCCCTGCTTCAGAACTTTATCCCGGTCAACATCAATGAACTTCTGCGGGACGCTAGGCAGGAACGTCGTATTAATGGAGCCAATCTCCGGGCGCTTGCGCGCGGCCTCAAGAAACGTGTTGACGTTCTTGGCAAGGAACTGAACATCGGAGCCGGACCGGTCTTCGAGCAGGAATGTAAATCCTCCGGCTGTGCCGACGCCGGGAATTGCCGGCGGCGAAAAACCGAACACAACTGCCTCCGGAATCTTGCTGAACTTGGCGTTCAAATTGGCCTTCAGAGTTTGAAATTGTTCGGCCCGCGTGGTGCGATCGTCCCAAGGCTTGAAGGTGACGAAGAATGTCGCGTTATAGGTGGTACGAACGAAGCTCAAGAGACTAAAGCCGACGAAGCACGTCGAGTAGTGAACGCCCGGCGTATTCATGATGACCTTGTCGATATCGGCCGCGGCCGCGGTCGTTCGTTCCAATGAAGCAGCATTCGGCAGTTGAACGGAGACATAGGCGTAGCCCTGGTCTTCATCGGGAAGAAAGCTGGTCGGGACGCGATGCGCAAAGAATCCCGCCGCCAAACCAAAAGCGACAAGTAATGCTGCCATAACGACGGTTTTCTGAAGCAGCACTCCACTCCAACGCACGTACCCGGCATTCGCCCGCTCGAACACACGGTTAAACCAATCAAAACCTCTGCGCAACAGTCCATGGCTTGGTTGCCGTGGACGAAGCAGCAGTGCAGCCAGGGCTGGGCTCAGGCTAAGTGCGTTGAACGCGGAGAAGAGAACCGAAATCGCAATCGTCACCGCAAACTGTTGGTAAAGCCGTCCAGTAATGCCGGGGATGAAGGCCGTTGGCACGAACACCGCAGATAGAACAAGCGCGATTCCAACGACCGGCCCAGAGAGTTCCTCCATTGCCTTCAAGGCTGCGTCTTTGGGGGAAAGTCCCTCCTCGATGTGGCGCTCGACACCCTCAACGACAACAATCGCATCGTCGACCACAAGGCCGATCGCCAGCACCAGGCCGAACAAAGAAAGTGTATTGATCGAGAAGCCGAACAAAGGGAACAAAACGAACGTGCCCACCAGCGATACCGGCACGGCCAGCAGCGGAATCAAGGTGGCGCGCCAGCCTTGCAGGAAAATATAGACGACCAGGATCACCAGCAGGAGCGCGATCACCAGCGTCTTGACGATTTCTTTAATTCCCTGGGTTACCGAAAGGGTCGTATCCAAAGAGACGACAAAATCCAGATCTTCGGGGAAACGTTCTTTCATCTGCGCCATGAGCTTCTTGACGCCGTTCGCTGCATCCACCGCGTTCGATCCAGGGAGTTGATACAACGCAATAATGGCTCCGGGCTTTCCGTTGAAGCGGCCGGCAACGCTGTAGTCCTGCGCCCCCAGTTCGATACGGGCGACATCCCGAACCCGCACGGTACCTCCGTCTGGTGTTTCACGCAGGACGATTTGTCCAAATTCCTCGGGCGAGATCAAACGACCTTGCGCCAGTACGGTATAGGTAAGCTCCTGGCCCCTGGGGATAGGCGGGGCTCCAGCCTTCCCCGCGGGATTCACGGTATTCTGCGCCTGAATGGCGCTGATAATTTGCGGAACCGTGATGCCCAGCTTTGCCAGTTTGTCAGGGTTCACCCACATTCGCATTGCATACTGACCGGCGCCAAAAACCTGCACATTCCCGATTCCCGGCGATCGAAGGATCGGATCGACCAGGTTGATGTAGGCGTAATTCGCCAGGAATGTCTCGTCATGCGTCCCCTTCGGCGAGTAGACCGCGATCAGCATTAGGGGAGCGGTCACCGATTTTCGTACCGTGATTCCGTAGTTGTTCACGTCCGGCGGGAGTTGGGAAGCCGCCTGCGTTTCACGCGATTGGGCAAGAATGAAATCGTTGTTCGGGTCAGTCTTGACGTCGAAATCCACGATTAGGCTCGTGGTCGAGTTTGCCGTGGCGTTCAGCGAGTACATGTAGTTCATGTTGTCCACGCCATTCATTTGTTGCTCGAGAGGCGTGGCGACCGACTGTTCCAGAGTCTGCGCGTCGGCTCCAACGTAGGTCGCGAGGATCTGGATTTCCGGCGGGGCTATGTTGGGAAACTGGGCAACCGGCAGTCTAACGATCGTCAGGGCACCGACCAGCACCAGCACGATCGAGATCACCATCGCGACGATCGGACGATTGATGAAGAACTTTGACATGGACTCACCTATTTCGTTTTCGCTGGGTCTGCGCTGAACGGTTTCGGATTGACCCGCAACCCCGGACGAGCCTTCTGAGTTCCTTCTACAACGACCATTTCCCCGGGATTGAGTCCTTGCGAGATGACCCAGCGGGTGTCGACCTGTTCCCCGACTGTAACTGGCCGAATTACCACCTTGTTGTCGCTGCCCACTACCGCAACCTGGTAGCTGCCTTGCAACTCTGAGACTGCGCGTTGTGGCACAAGCAGGGCGTTGTGTTGGACGTTGATGAATACCCGCACCTTGGCATAGCCGCCGGGCCGCAAGATGTTGTTGGGATTCGGGAATAGTGCGGCAATACGGATTGTCCCAGTGCTCTCATTCACCTGGCGATCGGCAAAATCGAACGACCCTAGGTGCGGATACGTCGAGTCGTCAGCCGTCACAAGCTCGATCCGCAAAGTCTTTTCGTCCGCTCGCGTACTCTCTTCCGTGGGGAATCGTCGTCTGAAAGCAAGATATTGAGGTTCTCCTACCGTGAAATAAACTTTGATCGGGTCGACAGTAGACACCGAAGTCACCGGTCCGGTGGCCGGGCTGACGAGAGCACCCACCTGAAGTTGCGCCTGCCCAGCGATGCCATCGATCGGCGCGACGAGCCGGGTAAAGTCGAGGTTGATTCTTGCCGTTTCGACGGCGGCCTCAGAGGTTTTGATCTGGGCTTTGGCGGTTTCCACGCCTGCCAGGGCGGCGAGATTGTTTTGAACCGAGTTGTCGAGATCCTGTTGGGTAGCGGCCTGTTCCTTCGCCAGTGGGGTGTATCGTTTGACGTCGAGCTCTGTTCGGCCCTGCACTGCTTCGGCGTTGGCTAGCTGCGCTTTGGCTTGTGCGAGTTGACCTTCTGCCTGGTCCAGCGCCGCCTGAAATGGCCGTGGATCGATCTGGAAGAGCAACTGCCCTTTCTTGACAAACCCACCCTCCTGGTAACTCTGCTTCAGCAGGTAGCCAGTAACCTGTGCCCTGACATCAGCGTTGACTAATCCATCGAACGTGCCGATCCATTCGTGAATAATCGGAACATCTTCCTGCTGGACACGCACCACGTCAACATCCGGAACAATTGCTGGCGCGGCCTGCGCATGCTTGTTCGGGCGAATCGCTCCCATAATCAAAGCAATTACGATCAGGACGACGACTCCGCCGCCCAGGAGGTAGCGTTTTCGCGTGTTCATATGCATCTCCACCCGTGGCGCAATTGAGTTCCACCTATGCGTCGCACACTGGGATTAAGCCAGAAATAGAAGACTGAATCTATTGACCTATGGTATCGGCGACACCTTCGTATCAGTTGTCGAGGTGCTGAGCGTTGATCGATGCGGCCCTGACTTGAACCCGACTTGCTAATCGGGCCGACGCCGCGATCGTGACCGCGCTCCAGTTTCGCGCCTCAGATCGAGGCGGACTGTCCATGAGTTCCGATTCCTCTAGCCAGTCTCCTGCCGAAAGTCTGGCCTGTTCCAGACCGTACGATGCTTTGACGGCAGCGACGAAACAAGAAAGCTCGCGCCCCGCGAGATGGGTCTGCTCTTCGCGAATCGAATCGGAAAAAATCAGGCTTAGACAAGGCATTCCCTCGGATCGGCGATACCTAAGTGATTAGGACAGAACGCCGAGGATGAATCTATTGAACGAACGTATCACCGATACCAAAGAGAATGTCGATGCTGGGCGCTCGACAAGTAAATGAGAGACGTTCTGATTGGTTTCTTCAAAAGTTCCTCCTTGTGTCCTGCCTCAGCTGGAAATGGAGAACGCGTTCGTCCGTTAAGATAAGGGAGCGAACGTATGAGGAAGGTGGAAGAGCAAACCTTCGCGCAAGGGAACCGGTTTCGAGCAGCCACTGCAGCCGCACCAGCACTGGCATATGGACGTTTCCTACATCAACCTGTGCGGCACGTTCTATTACTTGTGCAGCATTCTGGATGGGTTCAGCCGTTTCCTCGTGCATTGGGATTTGCGCGAGTCCATGCGAGAAGCTGATGTCGAAGTGATCCTGCAGCGAGCCAAGGAGAAGTACCCGGAAGCGAAGCCTCGAATCATCTCCGACAATGGCCCGCAGTTCATTGCCCGCGACTTCAAGGAGTTCATTCGTATCTCGGGCATGACACACGTCCGAACCTCGCCTAACTATCCGCAGTCAAACGGGAAGCTGGAGCGCTGGCACAAATCTCTGAAAAGCGAATGCATTAGGCCGGGAACGCCGCTGTCACTGGAAGATGCATGGCGTCTGGTCGAGGGCTACGTCGAGCATTACAACAACGTCCGCCTGAACAGTGCCACCGGCTGCATCACGCCGAAGGACGTGCTGGCGGGGCGTCAGCAGGAGATCCACGCAGAACGCGACCGCAAGTTGGAAGCCGCCAGACAGCAGCGCCAGAGTCGCCGCCAGCAAGCGGCGTGATGAGCGAAGCGACTAGTCGCAGCGATGCCGGAGGGCCAAGGAAACCTATCTTGACCCACAGCAGAGATGAGTGATATGGAGATGTTTCTTTCGCCAATCGACTTGTGGGGCGCTTATCAAGGCCCGCAAGGTTGATTGTTCTGGATGTGGCGCAGCACTCGTCTAGCGTCAGCTCTCACCGGGTAGAACTCGTCCCCGTCACCGCCGTCGAGCGCTTTACCTGGTAATTTAGTGGGATCAGCTTTAGCGACCTGCTGCAGCAGGGGAGCAAAGTCCTGCCGATCTTTGCGGCAGTCGATTGCGCGAATGACACTACTTCGGACAGTAGGATCAGGATCATCGAGCGACGAGCGAATTAGCTCTTTTATGCGAATCTGCGAGACAAGGTGGCTGGGAGCTTCCAAACTTATTACCATGTCCAGTGAACACATGCGCAAGTTAGAATTTCGGCTCTTCAGTTGATCGAGTACAGGTGCGAGGGCCTTGTCGCCGAGCGCTAGCAACGCCTTTGTGGCGCTGTCGCCCCAACACACGGCACCCGCCAAAGCCGGTATCGCCCGTTCATCGTTGAAGCCCGCGACGGTAGCAATGAGTCTCTGCATGTACCTTGATGACTCGGCGTCGGCGTCTTCGTCGTAGGCTTCTCCACTCGCAGGGGCGACCATTTCCTCGTCGGGGATGTTGTCTCTAGCGTTCTCCGAGGCCAGCAATCCGATCATGCCCAGTCGTAGGCGCTCAACATCGTGCGGAGCCGTGTTCTCGGAGGCCAAGAGCGTCGACCCTTCATCAAACGCTTGCTCTCGCTCGTACATCTTTGAGCTGCTCATCTTTTGCAGTATGCCCGCAACCATCGTCCGCTCCACTGGTTGCTGAGCAGTTAGCTGGACGACAAACAAAATCGGGACTGCTAAGAAACCGACTCGCATTTGGCGATCCTTGGACTCATTGTGAGGCTGGTTCGAAGCTCGTGCGAGTAACTTCTGTAACCAGGATATTACACTCACGATTCGGGCCTGGCCGGTCTGGGTTCTGGCGGAATCAGCGCCAAACGGATGTTGAGAAACGGCAGGTCGTTGCGGAGCTACAATGATCTCACCGGCCGAAACGGAAGCCGGCACTGCGGGGACGCAACCACGCCGAGGGATAGTCCGGTGGGCTCATCGAGACGATGAACGGGGGCGTGAGGACTCGTTCTTACGCCGCCCAACCTCCATCGGATCGAAAGACCCCCATGCATTGAAAATCCCCGCCCGAAGGGCGGAATATTCGCTAACGGAGAACGTCGCTTCTCCATTTCAGGCTGAACCAAGACACTTGCTGCTCACACGTTTCTGCTACCTCTGCCAGTCGGACGGCTGCCTGGAGCCGGAAGAGTCACCGGAGAGAAACTGGCCAAAGTCGGAGTAAAGACTGTGGGCGAACTGCATGTTAGATCTGGTCGCGGTATTGTTCCAGCACGATGCGAACCAACTGGCTGCGTGTCCGCACTCCGGTTTTGGAAAAGAGCTGCTGAAGAGTAGATTTGACGGAGCTCTCCGAGACTCCTATCCGTGATGCAATCTCTTTATTCGCGAGACCCTCGAATACGAAAGAGAGCACTTGCTGTTCTCGTTCAGTGAAACTCCGATTGCCGCTGGACGGTGGCGTGGTCGATTCGGTCTTCAAAGCAGTCTGTAGTTGTTCCTGGTCGAGCCAAACCTTACCAGCCATTACGTCGCGGATTCCCTGTGCCAGCAATGCGGCGGAATCGTGTTTGCGAAATACGCCGGAGATGCCAGCGCGGATCAACTCCGACACCGTTCCAGGGTCGACTCCTGCGGTCACAAGTAGAATTTTCCCGTTGAATCCCTGTTGCCTGGCCAACCGCAGAAATTCCCGGCCGTCGCGCCCGCCGAGATCGAAATCGAGGAGCACGAGGTCAATCGACTTTTGTCGAAGGACTTGGAGAGCTTCTTCAGTGGTTCCACAGTGAGCCACAACATCGAAGCCAGGCTCTACGTTGAGAAGCCGACTTACACTTTCCCGAAATAAGGCGTGGTCGTCTAACAACAAAATGTGCAGCGCCTGTTCCGCAGTCTTAGGCATTGACCGCCACCTCCGCGGCAGCGTGCAAAGGCAACACCACGGCGAAACAGGAACCTTCCGGTCTGGGTTCATAGTTCAGTTCGCCGCCGAAACTCCGCATAATCGCTCGTGAAACATAAAGACCGAGGCCACTGGACTTAGCCCCTCGCTGAAATGGCCGGAAGAGATCTTCCGGCGAAGCGACGCCAATGCCGGTGTCCTCGAAGCGAATCACGACCCTCCCGTTTTCCTGCCTGGCAGCGATCCGAATCCGTTTTTCTTCCGTGGAGGCCATGGCTCGCTGGCTATTCTTCGCCAGATTCAGGAAAACCTGGATGAGTCCGTAGCGGTCCGCCCAAACCAAGGGCAACGGTTCCTCAATGTCCCACTGTACATTGATCTCAGACTCGTGGTAGGCCGTTTCGATCAGGATTCGCAACTCGTCGAGCACCGAAGGAAGTTCCACCACCTCTCCGTTCTGTGCGGCCGTGGAGCCCAGTTCCAATGCCGACATCCTCTCCAGGCTTTGGATCAAGCCACCCAGAGCTCTAAAGTCCTCATTGGCTTCAAGCTCCTTGATTCGTGACAAATTCTTGTGCACGACCAGAACGGCGCCACTCAGATTTCGAATTTCATGGGCCACTGTACTCATGAGAATTCTCGAGTTCTTTAACAGATGGTCGAGGCTCAGCTCCTCGCGGCTGCGCAAGTCCTCGGAGAGGTCCACGATGATCGCTGCCAATCGGGGGCCGGATATGGTGCTGTACGTCGAAAACCAAACACCCGCGAGAAAAGCTTCGCCATCGCTTCGTTGGCCCGTGCATTGCAGCGTGGTGCGGAACATACGTGAGGACTGAGTCTTAAGCACGGTCTGCAGCGCAGGGAGGTATGTCCTGACCGCTTGTCCCTGGAGAGGCGCTCCGCCGGGAGATAGCAACCGCTGCGCGGCCTCATTGGCCAGGAGCACTTTCCCATCCGAGTCAATTGTGATAATTGCTGCCGGGCTGCTTTCGACGAGTGAGCGCAATTGTTGTTCGGCGTCCTGGCGCAGCTTCACCTGGTCTTCGAGCTCCTCAGAGTGCTTGATGACGATGCGCCGATTGCGGATCATCTCGGAGATGAACAACCCGGTCCCGACAAATCCAGCAGAGCTGAATAGCAAGCGGATTACAGCTTCATTTTCCGGCAGATTGCTGAAGGCTTCCTGAAGCACTGCGCAGAGCAGAGCAACTGCCACGATCCAGGGGCGGGACAGAAATCCGCCGACAATGATGATCGGGAACAGATACAAGAATCCTAACGAAATGTAGTGAGGGACCCACCAGTCGACGGCCGCGATGCCGGCGATGAGAAAGCCGGCAATGACCAGCATCCTCGTGCGATTGACCGGGGTATAGATGGATAACAGGTCCTTCATGGGCTTTCCTAAATCTTGCCACTTTCGGCGCCGCTGGGAACTGAATTTCCCGCTCTTGGCCGAAAGATAGCCTCAAGTTCCAAAAGATACGCAGGCCAAACTTAAAGATACGGTGTGCGTTCGTTCCGGGCGTCTTACACTCAAATCAAACATAGACCAGACGGAAGAATCGTTAGCGCCTCACGGATTCAGACACGATTGCGATTGCTCAGTTTGTCATAAAACGCAGAAAAGTTTGGGCGTGTCGGTTCTTGCAGCGGAGATGCGATTTCCAGGCTGCTGCAAGTAAGGGCTGGATACCAGGGAGCAAACGGGTGAACTATGAGGCGTGGAATCGGTATGTGTTAATGGCGATAGGCTTGTTCGGCGTGCTCCTGTATTGCGGCTTGCTCTATGCCGGCTTTACTGAGTTCAGGTCATGGGTGTCAAAGAGCAATAGCAACAGGAAGCGTTCCCGAAATCGGATCACGACTCGCAGATTGCGCAACCCGAAGGTTGTGGGTCATTGAGCTGTAAGAGAGCACCACGATGAAAAATCTGGAACATATCGACAAGAGAACAGTTGCAGCAGTCGTCACGCTCGCGGCGATCGTTCTCGTGACAGCGGTTTTCCTATCCGGGTGTGGTCACGCGGCGAGCGCGAACGCGCCGAGCGGAAACGGTTCAGCAACGAACTCCACGCAGTCGGTGCCGACGGTGGATCTATCGCCGAGCCAACTGAATTCGATCAAGATTGAACCCGTCGGAAGCTATGCATTTCCCGTTGAGAAGGAAGCAGTCGGCAATATTGACTATGACGAGGACTTGTCGGTTCAAGTCTTTCCGCCCTATCAGGGAACGATCATTAAGACGTTTGTGGAACTAGGGGCGGAAGTTCAGAAAGACCAGCCTCTGTACACGATTAAGAGCCCGGACCTCATTCAAGCGGAGTCCAACCTGATCGGCGCCGCCGCCACCTACGAACTAACTACTAAAGAACTGGTGCGTGCCAAGGATCTTTACACGACGAGCGTCGGCGTCCCCCAGAGGGAGTTGGAGCAGGCGATTTCGGATCAACAAACGGCCGAGGGCGCACTCAAGGCGGCACGGGATGCAGTACTCGTTTTCGGCAAGACCGATGCCGAAATCGATCAGATGATCGCCTCTCGCAAGATCGATCCTGCACTCGTTGTGCGCAGCCCAATCCGCGGCAAGATCACCTACAAGAACGCGCAGCCAGGATTTTTCGTGCAGCCGGGGAATCCGCCGGCGCCGTATTCGGTCGCTGACGTGGGCTTGAAATGGATGTTGGCCAGCGTCCCTGAGAGCGAGAGTGCATTCTTTCATCTTGGGCAGCCGGTGGCCGTAAGGACATTGGCTTACGACGGCCGCATATTTAAGGGGAAGGTTTCGAAGATCTACGAGTCGGTGGACCCAAACACGCACCGGGTAACCATCCGTTCCGAAATCACGGATCCCGACAATGACCTGCGGCCGGGGATGCTGGCTAACTTCGTTATTCGCGTTGACGCTCCAGTCGAAGCTACGGCTATACCGGCAAATGGAGTGGTGCGCGAACCCGACGGCACCATGGCCGCCTGGGTAACAAACGATCGCCGCAGATTTAGCGAAAGAATCATCAAGATCGGTCTGCGGAATGATGGACGAGTTCAGATTCTCGACGGTTTACAGCAGGGAGAACTGGTGGTTAGCGATGGAGCAGTGTTCCTTAGCAACATGCTGCAAGCACCACCCAGCGATTAGATGTGACCACAGCTCCCTCACTCAAAAGATAAGCACATGTTCAAGTCTCTCATCTCGTTTTGCCTGAGCCGCCGACCGATCGTGCTGCTGGCGCTGCTGCTGTTTGCAGGCGCCGGATTCGTCGCTTTCAAGCTGCTCAACATCGAGGCATATCCCAATCCCACGCCCGTGATTCTCGAAATTACGGCACAGGCGCCGGGCCTCTCCGCCGAAGAGATGGAGCGCTACTACACGCGGCCGATGGAGATCGGGCTTTACACCACACCGGGGATTGAGGTGATCCGCTCCACCTCGTTCTACGGGCTGTCATTCGTCCGCGTCAGCTTCAAATACGGCGTGGATTATTACTTCGCGTACAGCCAGGCCGCGATCGCACTGCAGCAGAATGTCAATCTACCAGGTGGTGTGTCACCAAATATCCAAGCGAACAGTTCAACCGGTGAAATCTATCGTTACCAGGTAGTCGGTCCGCCGCATTTTGGAATTACGAATCTGCGCACGGTTCAGGACTGGATCGTCGCGCGCCGGCTGCTGACCATTCCAGGGATCGCAGCCATCAACAGTTGGGGAGGCCCCACCAAAACATTTCAGGTCGAGGTCGATCCGCACAAGCTCGAGGCGTACAGCGTCACAGTGCCCCAGATTCTCACTGCCCTGGGCAACGCCAACATCAACGTGGGCGGGCGCGAAATCCGGGTTGGCCAGCAGTCGATCAACATTCGCGGCGTCGGCCTGATCGATGATGGCGGCGCCGATGACTTGAGGGAAGGTTACAAGGTTGAGGACATAGAAAACGTCGTTCTGAGCCAGGAGAACGGTGTTCCGGTGTTGATCAAGGACGTCGGCAAGGTTTCAGTTGGATACCGGCCAAGGCTCGGCATCCTGGGGCGGGATACGCACGATGATGTGGTC
>DASPSE010000063.1:0-2370 GCA_035624085.1 Terriglobales bacterium | reverse complement strand
CCAGGTCTAAGATGCATTACTAACGTACTTGCCACGGAGCACAGGCGGTAGTTTAAGATCACAAACATGTCCAGCGGACCTAAGGCTGTGGATGTGAAGGCTGAATTGACAACATTAGCTTCCCAGGCCAAGTCGGGGCAGGAGTTGATGTCTCGCATGGTCAAGCTGCTGCATGATCGCATGCTGAAATACAACTGGGTGGGTTTCTATATGCTCGAGCAGGGCCCGCCTTCGCAGCCTCCGATGTTGGTCCTTGGAGCCTTCGAAGGGGCCATGACCCCGCACACACGCATTCCGCTGCACCAGGGAATTTGCGGAGCAGCGGCTTCCACCGGAAAGACCGTAGTCGTGGATGACGTCAGCAAAGATCCTCGATATCTGGCCTGTTCTATTGAAACCAAGTCTGAAATCGTGGTTCCTATATTTGTCGGAGGCAAGGTAAGGGGTGAGTTGGATATCGACAGCCACTTCCTCGCGGCTTTCGGCAAAGAAGACCGCGAACTGGTCGAATATTGCGCCAATCTGGTCGGCAAACGCCTGGAGCAGTCCCGGACATGAGATTAAGAACCTACTCACCCTGGTTTCCTACCGGAACGTGACCTCGCAATGAAGCGCGTCGTGGCAGCTCTTATTATGAAAGACCGGAAGGTGCTCGTCTGCCAACGCACCCGTCACCAGACCATGCCGTTGAAGTGGGAGTTCCCCGGCGGCAAGATCGAGGAGGGCGAACAGCCGCGTGACGCGCTCCACCGTGAGCTGGACGAGGAGTTGGGCATCGACGCCAAGATCGGCGAAGAGGTTGCGCGCATTCACCACGAATACAAGGGCGGGAGTTCGGTGGAGCTGCGTTTTTACGTCGTTCAGCAATACAAAGGAGAAATCGAGAACAGGATCTTTCGCGACGTGCGCTGGTCGTCACGCTCGGAACTCCTGTCATTCGATTTTCTGGAAGCAGACCTGTCTCTGGTGCGTGATTTAGCGGAAGGGAAAGTCGTTTAAGATAATTCACGCTCATGAGCGCAATCCTGACAGGAACCTGGAAAGCCAATCTTCAAAAGAGCAAGATGATTGGTCCGGGACCGAAAGAGATGCGGATGAAGGTCGTCCACGCAGAGCCGAAGTTGGACGTGGAGATGTTCATCACCACGCAAGACGGCGAGCAGCACCGAGTGCAGTTTCGAGCGTCAACCAGCGGCGAAGAAGCCGTCAATTCGGTTCTGGGGCAGACATGGCGGAGCCGGCTGCGCTGGATCGGCCAGGAACTGCTCATCGAATCGTGGGTGCAGCACCAGAATCGCGAACTTCGTTTTCGCGATTTCTGGTCCCTTTCGGCGGACGGCCAGACGCTGACGATGGAACATCGCGACGACGATCTCGCCGGACAGCTCACGATTCTGGAGAGGCAGCCAGAACAGCGCGGGAGAGAAAGTTACTCCTCTTGAAAACTTCTTCACGTTAGGCTGTTGCAGATGAGCCTGCGATTTTACTGGGAAGGTGTGCGTCGTTTCAGCGTGGGGTGCTGATCGTCGTCATCGCTGCTCTTACCGTCGTCTCCCGCGTTGGAGTGCGTAGCACGACGCAAAGTAGGCCGATCGCCGTCACCGCTTCCTCCCAGCTTGTGCCGGTTCTCCAATTCGGACAGTCTGTCCTTTATATCTTGGAAGTCGCTTGTATCCACCTTGTATTCCGCCAGCGGCGGCAACAGTGTGTTGATCTCCTGCTGGGTCTTTTCAATGCGGTCCGGAGTCTGCGGATGGGTATCGAAAGCCTTGGCCAGGCTCCCCGGCTTGTGTTTCTCCATTGCTTTCACCTTCTCGAAGAAGGCGGTCAGGGCTTGCGGATCGTATCCCGCCTTGTACATGTACTGAATGCCCAGATAGTCGGCCTCCGATTCAAAGCTGCGCGTGAACTTCAGGAAACCCATGGGCATGGCCAGTCCGGCCACATTCTGAATCGCGTAACCGATTCCGCCGCCGACGAAAATCAGCGGGATGGATGCCAGGTTCATCAGTTGCCCACGCGACATCTCGCGCGCAGCATGGCAGGCGGCGACGTGGGCGATCTCGTGGGCCATCACGCCTGCCAGTTCCGCTTCGTTGTCTGCCGCCAGAATCAAACCGGAGTCAACGTAGAAAAATCCACCCGGTAGCGCGAACGCGTTAATGTCGTCGGTGTCGACAATCTTGATCGTGAACGGGACCAGAGCGTCTGAATTTCTCACCAGGTTTTGGCCTACCCGGTTCACGTACTCCGTAATCACAGGATCGGTAATCAGCTTCGAGCTCAGCTCAACCTGCTGGGCATAAGATCTGCCCATCGCAACTTGCCTTTCCAGGCTGTACCAGTTCCCAATCCCGCGCACGCAGCCGA
>DASPSE010000058.1:0-11701 GCA_035624085.1 Terriglobales bacterium | reverse complement strand
TTGGGAAATTTATGACAATACATTCATCAAACAAATTTCACGGGCTGTTCGCCGCCTTTCTGCTTGTGGCTCTTTCATTATCGCCGTTCAAAAACGCCAATGCCCTGACCGACACTGTCCTCTATAACTTTCCGGGCGGCGTCCATGGCGAGGAAGGCGATATCAACCAAGCGATAAGCCTGCTGGCGGGACCGAATGGCAGCTTCTACGGCGTAACTTCTTTCGGCGGCGATGTGAACATATCCATATGTCAATTAGGCGATCCCTATCCTCCGGGATGCGGCGAAGTTTTCAAGCTCTCACAAGGTCCGAACGGTCAATGGATCAAGTCTACCCTGCACCTCTTTAACGGGACGGACGGATTCTTTTCAACAAGCCCCTTGATCTCGGATGTCCAGGGCAATTTGTACGGGGCCACATATTATGGAGGAAAGGGAACAGGAGGATGTAACAACGGGTTTGGCTGCGGTGTGGTTTTCGAGCTTTCACCACCTTCAACGTCGACCGGCTCCTGGACTGAAACCATATTGCATAACTTTGCCGACAGCGACGGCGCCGAGTACCCGACCGGCGGTCTTTACATGGACGCAAACGGCAATCTGTTCGGCGCGGCCAACCTTGGCGGCGGTATGTGCACTCCGAACGTACCTCAAACCTGTGGCGCGATATTCGAACTGAGCCCGCCGGCGCAAGCAGGCGGCCAATGGACCGAGCAAACCATTATTAGTTTCGACGACACGAGGCTTAACGGCGTGCGACCAAATGGTTGGCTCATCGGGGTTACTCCGGGTGTCAACAATCCAAACGAGGAACCCGGCACTCTCTACGGCACGACTTACAGCGGCGGCAACGTCAATGGCAATGAAGGCGTGGTTTTCAAGCTGACGCCTCCGTCCCAACCGGGTGGGAAGTGGAAAGAAACGGTTCTTTATAATTTCGACCCTGGCAAAGGCGAGAGCCTGAGCAACGCCGGCCTTTACATGGATGGCTCAGGGAATCTCTACGGCACGAACGGCAATTACGGCATATGCTGCAATCAATATGGTCTGGTCTATAAACTCGCTCCGGCTGCGCACAAAGGAGGCAAGTGGACCGAAACCCATCTATATGAGTTCAGCCAAACCGATCAAGCCGGCTACAATCCCCAGTCGTTTTTGGTGGCCGATTCATCCGGAGCACTCTACGGCACGACGTTTTCCGGAGGGAATGTTGACGTTAATTGCCCGAATGGCTGCGGCGGCGCTTTTAAACTGACGCCTCCATCTGGATCGACGGACCACTGGACAGAGACCGTATTGCACGTTTTCGATTACACGGACGGCGATGGATTCGGGTATGGCATGGTGTTTGGATCTGATGGCGGGTTATACGCAACGGCCTCAGGCGGAACGAATGGCCAAGGCGTGACGTTTGTGTTGAAATAGGAGCGGCTTCAAACTTGGCGGAACGGCTGTAGCGGACGACTGGTATCTTGGCTAACCTATCTTTGCTCTCGTAATTCGGATTCGTGTCCAACGGCTTCGGCCGGGCTGCCACCGCCATATCGCCAGACTGAGCTCCCGCCTCCCGCCGCATTACTCCTGGATCGCCTTATTCCTAATGACGCACTGTTCCCGAATCGGAATGACGCTCCGGTTCGTTCTCCAAATCCTTCCTTTGGCAGCAATCTTCGGGTATGCCGCTTCCGATGTAAAAGGTTGCAGGGAGCACAGAAATGAACGGATCGAACCAAGCCGATGTCCGCAGCATGCAGTTGCTACTGCTTGGAGACGGGGAAACCAACCCCTCTTATCTGCATAACCTCTTAATGCAATCGGCAAATGGCGACCTGCAACTGAAAAGCGTTGCGTCGGAGGAGGAAGCCTGCCTGCGACTGCGTGAAAGCCGATATGACCTTCTGCTGGCTGATGGCAGATCGAGCGATGATTCTGCAATCCGGTTGTTGCGCTCTCTCCCGCGCTCAACCCCTGTTATTTTTCTCCAGGACAAAGACGACTCGGCCTTAAGGACCATCGTGCAATCCGTATTGTGCGGCCGTGGACGCGGCTGTGATCCTGCCAGCCGCTGCCTGGCCATGGCCGTTCTCAGTGCCATTGACAGCTACCGAAGAGAGAGACAACGCCAGAGCTCTGAGGAAATGCTGCACAAGCTTCGTCGCACGGTGGAGCAATCGCCCGATCCGGTCATGATTACGGACCGCTCATGCGTTCTGGAATATGTAAATCCAGCATTTGAGGCTCTCACCGGATATTCCGGAGAGGAAGTGGTCGGGCAGACCCTCGGGGTACTGAAGTCCGAACAGCAATCAGGCGAACTCTACGAGGAGATGTGGGACACGGTTCTCTCCGGTAAGACATTTCATGGAATTGTCATGAACCGGAAGAAGAACGGAGAGACGTTCATTTTGGAGAAGTCCATCACGCCCCTGCGGAATGCCGCGGGAGAGATCACGCACTACATTTCGACCGGCCGCGACATCACGGATCAGCGAAGGCTGGAATCGCAGCTGCAACAAGCGCAAAAAATGGATGCCATCGGCCGGCTCGCTGGCGGAGTCGCCCACGACTTCAATAATCTGCTGATGGTGATCAGCGCCTATGCTGAGCTGATGCTCGACTCGCTTCCTCCTGAGCACCTGTTGCGGCAAAAAGTCGACGAGATCATCACTGCCTCGCGCCGTGCGGCCGAACTCACCAAGCAGTTGTTGGCGTTCGGACGCAAACAAATGCAGTCGCTGCAACTGCTGGACCTGAATGCAGCCCTGCGTGAAACCGGCAGAATGTTACTCCGCCTGATCGGCGAGGACATTCAACTGGTGTTCGTCCCCGGACAAAACTTGGACAAAGTAAGAGTGGACCCGGTGCAGATTGAGCAAGTAGTCATGAACCTGGCGGCCAATGCCCGCGACGCCATGCCGGGCGGCGGCAAACTCACCATCGAAACCTCCAACGTGCACTTGGACGAGACCTACCAACAGCGCCACTCCATGGTCTCTCCCGGAGATTACGTGCTTCTCGCCGTTACCGATTCCGGGATGGGAATTCCGCAGGAACACCTGGCCCACATCTTTGAACCGTTCTATACCACGAAGCAGGAAGGGAAGGGGACTGGCCTCGGACTGGCCACCGTCTATGGCATTGTGAAGCAGAACAGCGGGTTTATCTGGGTGTACAGCGAGCCGGGACTTGGGACCGCCTTCAAGATCTACCTGCCACGGGCGAAGGCTGCGATTTCAGAGGCCCGTAACGCGATCCCAGCGCAGGACTCGCCTCATGGCTGCGAGACGCTGTTACTTGTGGAGGACGAAGCGGCAGTGAGGGAATCCACGCGGGAGTTTCTTACCCGCAGAGGGTACACCGTGCTGGAAGCGTCGAACGGAGAAGAGGCGTTGCGGGTCTCGCGTGAGTTCTGCGGACCGATTGATCTGATGATCAGCGACGTGGTCATGCCCAAGATGAGCGGCCCAACCTTGGCGGAACGGCTGTCGGCGGAGCGTCCGCGAATGAAGGTATTGTTCGTTTCCGGCTATGCCGAACATACCATCCTGCACCATGGTAAGATTGATGTTACCGCCCGCCTTTTGCAAAAGCCGTTCGGTCTGAATGCGCTCGCTCGCAAGATCCGCGAAGTCCTCACCGCAAACGAGTCTCTCACCCGCGCTGCCACTGCATCCAGCTAGGCCAACCTCGCCGCAAGGCTCTCGTATAATGCATGATTCATGACTTTGTCTTCCGCCTCGCAAAGCCCGGCTAGAGCTATTTCTTCGTCAGTGGAGATCAAGCGGCCGGGTTCTAGGGTTCTGCCCGTCGTGGTCATCCTGTTGCTCTGGGGCACGATCTACGTTGCCGGCATGTTTACCCCGCCGCTACTCGACGATGCCGATTCCGTCCACGCCGAAGCGGCGCGAGAGATTCTTCAGCGGCACGATTGGGTCACTCTCCACATCGACAACGGGATTCGCTATCTGGAGAAGGCGCCACTCATGTATTGGGCTGTGGCGACGAGTTATTTGTTTTTTGGAATCCACGATTGGAGTACCCGTCTTCCGCTGGTGACGGGCGTTCTTGCTCTGTTGCTGGTTACCTGCTCGCTCGGCCGGCGGGCATATGGAGACAGAGCCGGATTGTACGCGGCAGTAGTTCTGGGAACGTCGTTGGGACCGTATCTTTTTACCCGGTTCTTGATCCCCGACATATTGGTGACGCTTTGGCTCGCCTTAAGCTTCTTATTCTTTCTGCGATCGCTCAGTGAAAACCCGCCGTCGCGAACCACTTGCTGGGGACTGGCGGCAGCTTGCGCACTGAATGTGCTCACGAAAGGGTTAATTGGTTTGGCGTTTCCGGCAGTTGTGATCCTGTTGTACCTGTTCCTGACCGGAAAACTCCGGCACTTGCTTCGCCTTCGGCTGTTTTCCAGCACGCTTGTCTTTCTTCTTATTGCTTCGCCCTGGCATGTTCTTGCGGCACTCCGCAATCCAGATCAGGGGGCCGTGCGTGGCTTTTTGTGGTTTTATTTCGTCAACGAGCATTTCCTGCGCTACCTAAACCAACGCGTTCCCCGCGACTACGACACTGTTCCGCTCCTGGTCTATTGGGCATTGGCAGCGGTTTGGCTCGTCCCTTGGGTTGTGTTTTTGCCGCAGGCGCTGAGGAATGTCCCGGTCCGTTGGCGGGACTTGCGTGGTCGGCTCAGCTGGCAGCAAAGCGCCGATTTGCTGTTTTTTCTTTGGGCGCTGGTCATCCTTCTTTTTTTCAGCTTCTCTACCCGGCAGGAGTATTACACACTGCCTGCATTGCCGGCGTTGGCGTTGGTGATTGGGGCTGGGCTGCAGCGAGAAGCTGAGTTCAATCCCCGTGAGATCGCGCGACGCGCCGGCGAGATCTCCTCGTTAGTGCTATTCGTGATCGGCGCCGTAGCCTTTGTCGTGGGCGTGTCGTTCTTGTGGGTGTCTAAGCCGCCCGCTCCGGGCGTCGATCTAGCTGACCTCTTAAAGAAGAACCCGCAAGATTACGCGCTTTCTTTCGGGCACGTGTTTGATCTCACGCCACAAGCCGTGGGCGCGTTTCATGGTCCCCTGCTGGGAATTTCGCTGGCGTTACTTGTTGGGACTGGGTTGAACTGGATACTCCGCCGGCGCCGAAATCCGGCGGGCGGTAACGCGGCCTTAGCATTGATGATGGTCGTGCTGCTGGGGTGCGTGCACCAAGCTTTTGTCACCTTCTCCCCTGTCCTTTCCTCGCAACAGCTTGCCACCGTGATTCAGGAACATTATCGATCAGGAGATGTCGTGGTAGTGGATGGAGAATACGAGAGTGCTTCGACGCTGAATTTTTATACCGGCATACCTTTGCGTATCCTGCACGAACCCAGCGCAAATCTTTGGTACGGATCACAATTCCCCGATGCGCCACGAGTGTTCGAGAGTGAAGCATCGTTTCAAGCTTTGTGGAAGAGCCCAACACGAGTGTTCTTTTGGACCGACCAAGCGGAGCCAAAGGAACTGGACGGAGGAAAGTGGCATGCGGTTGGGCATAGCGGTGGGAAATCAATCCTGACGAATCACTTCCTGGAAAGGTGATGCAAATTTTGTCATTGCGCAGGATTTAAGAAAACCGCCAAATATATAATCTCCAGAGTTGCCGTCTATGAATATGATCCTTGCCGGGATTCCGTCCACCGCCTCCGCGTGGCGGGTCCTGCTCGCTTTCTCGTTCCTGGGCACCATCAGTTCCACCGTATTTCTTGGACTGGTGATCGCTGCGGCGTGGCGTTATCGACGAAAATCGCAGCAGGCACGAAAAGCGGCTCTCTCGCTGCAAGATTCTTCTCTTCCTTCCGTGACCATCCTCAAACCGTTGCACGGAATGGAACCTCGCCTGGAGGAAAATCTGGAGACCTTCTTCCGCCAGGACTACCCAGCATTTGAGATCATCTTCGGTGCGCGCCAAGCCGATAATCCTGCCTTGCAAGTGGCCGAACAAGTGCGAGCGCGTTTTCCCGCAGTGCGATCAAAGATCGTGCTCTCCGGGCCTCCGGCGTGGCCGAATGCCAAAGTTTTTTCGTTGCACAAGATGGCGCTGGAGTCATCCAACGATTATTTCGTAATCAGCGACAGTGACGTGCGAGTGTCGCCCGACTTTCTGCGTAACGTGATCCCCCCGCTCCTCGATCCGAAAGTTGGCCTCGTGACCTGTCCTTACCGCGGCGTCCCTGCTCCTGGTTTTTGGTCGCTGCTGGAGGCACTTGGCATGTCCGTCGAAATGCCTTCCGGTGTGATCGTCGCTGACATGTTGGAAGGCATGCGCTTCGCCATGGGCGCAGTCATGGCGACCCGACGAGAAGTATTGGCGGAGATCGGTGGCCTGGCGGCTACTGCGGATTATTATTCCGATGATTTCGTGCTGGGATACGAAGTCTGGAATGCCGGATACAAAGTAGTACTGTCCCACCAGGTTGTCGGACACGTGCTCACGCCACGATCATTTCTTCAGACCTTCGGCGATCAAATGCGTTGGATGAAGAGTACGCGCTACTCGCGTCCCAAAGGGCATGTAGGGACGGGGCTCACGTTCGCGCTGCCGTTCGGCATCATCGGGCTGGTCTCGGCCTCCGCCCTCGGCCACGTAACCCTGGGGTTCGCGCTTCTGGCAGCCGCTTTTCTGAATCGGGTGATTCAATCATTAATGGTGGGCTGGGGTGTCATTCGCGATTGGCGCGCCCTGGCTTATTCCTGGCTTTATCCTTTGCGCGATTTGCTGGGTTTCCTCACCTGGGCCGGAAGCTTTACCAGCCGGAGCTTTTTCTGGCGAGGAGAAATCTATCGCTTTGGTGCCGGAGGCAGAATTAGTCCGCAACACCGACCCGTAGAGCCGCCGGTCGCAGATCGGGCGTGACCGGCAAGGCGACCGCCTCCTGCAACTCTTGCCGCCGGGCCTCGATGACGCGGCTGATGATTTCCAGCAGTTTCACTTGCGGCTTGAAGCCGATGAGCTTCGACACTTTGCTGATGTTGGGAACCCGGCGATGCATGTCCTCAAAGCCGGGCTGGTACGCTTCATCATAAGGAATAATCTCAATGCGGGATTTGCTGCCGCTGAGTTTCTTGACCAGCTTGGCCAGTTCTCCGATGGAGACCTCCTCCGGATTTCCAACATTGAATACCTGACCGACGGCCGCCGGACAATCCGCAAGGCCAAGCAAGGCACGAACGATGTCAGTTACGTAGGCAAAGCTTCGCGTCTGGCGTCCGTCTCCATACACTGTGATGGGGTCTCCGCGCAGGGCCTGGTCCACGAAGCGAGGAAGCACCATGCCATAACGCCCGGTCTGCCGGGGTCCGGCGGCATTGAATAGGCGGGCGATGACCACTTGCAGGTCCTGGGCGTTGTGGTAAGCCAGGGCGAGGAATTCATCGATGGCCTTGGAACAGGCATAGCTCCAGCGGCGCTTCGTGGTCGGGCCGTACACTACGTCATCGTCTTCGGTAAAGGGGTGCTTGGCACTCTTGCCGTACACCTCGGAGGTGGAGGCCACAAGGCAGGGTTTTCCGTGGCGCGCAGCTAGAGCCAGTACGTTGTGGCTGCCCAGAATGTTGGTCTCGATGGTTTCCACTGGGAGCTGGATGATTTTCTTGACCCCCACAACCGCCGCCAGATGAAAGATTCTGTCGGCCTGTTCTACCAGTGATTCGAGCAGCGAATAATCCAGGATCGTTCCCAGCGTGAACTGGAAACGCGGGCTTTCCTGCAAGTGCAGGATGTTCTCCATGCGGCCGGTGGAAAGGTCGTCGATAACAAAGACTTCATCGCCCCGGGCCAGCAGCGCCTCGCAGAGGTGGCTGCCGATGAAACCAGCACCCCCTGTGACCAACACTTTGCTTATATCCATGTTTTTGTAAACACGCCTCAAGTCTTAAATGTGCGGACCAAATGTGAATTATGGAAATTAGAGGGTCATTCTAGCAAGTTTTCCCTGTTTTAGGGTGTAAGAAGCTCCACGCCAAGTCACAGTATGACCGGCAAAGCTGGCCAACCAAACAAATAACGCCACCATGTCCCTAAGGGGTAACCACCCGAGTAGCCCGGTTTGCGGATCGCGCAACACCCTCTGGCCGACGTAAACTGCGACCGCCAGGCGCATAACCAATATAACAGCAAGCAGCATCCAGGCCCAACTTGCCCCGCGAGCCAGAATCAAGGTGAGCAGCGCCCAGGTTAGACCGAACGTGATCCCCAGGCCGAGGTATCCCCAACGGCGCGCATCTTTGACGGTACGCGCCCAACGCAACTGATGATCGAAGAAGTCCCGAATTGTGTATCGCGGCAGAAAGCTGTCCACGATCACGCTGGAGAGTTCAATCTTCTTCCCGAGTGCGGCGATCCGATTGCCTATGTGGTAGTCATCGGCCAGGTAATCGACGAACGCCTCAAAACCCCCGATTGTCTGCAAGTCGCGGCGGCGGAGCGCCAGAGTCGACCCTAAGGCGAACTTCATTCCCTCGATATTGCGGGCGACCAGTACTCCAGGAAAAAAGTCCGTGCTGATTCCCAGCGATTCCAGTCGCGATCCCAGAGTTGCGTTGGCAACGCCACGATACGGACAAGTCACCAAACCGACTGTGGAATCACCCAGACGGGCAAGCACTCGCCGCAGATGATCCGCAGGCACGCGAATGTCGCTGTCGTTCACCAGCAAGTATTCGTGGCGGGCGTGTGGCAGCATCTGCGCAAGGTTGCTCACCTTGGTGTTGCTGCCCAGATTTTGATGGCAATGAACCAGCTGGATGTCACGTTGTGGGAATTCCTCCCGCAGGCGCTCAACCATCTCAATTGCGGGATCGTGATCGTCGCTGACGCCGAATATGATCTCGTACGCCGGGTAATCCTGCAGGCAGTGGCTGCGGAAGCTTTCGTACATTTCCGGATCGGTGCCTTTGAGCGGCTTGAGGATGGAAACGGCTGGAAAATCTTGTGGCGCGAGCGTGAGTTCGCCGGCATGTGCCGTTGCGCGCAGAAACCGGGTGGCGCTCCAAAGACACACGGCGTAATAAGCGATGCTGGAAATCGTCGCTGCGGCGGCGAGAAGCTCAATAATTCGGAGAGCTTGATGAATCATGAGTGCTGAGGACTGGGGTCGTCCTGATTTTCTGCTCAATCCTCTCTTCGTGGCCTGTGCGAATTCTTCGCGTCCTTTGCCGTGAAAAGCTCTTGAGGCGAAAATCGCGAAGGATCGCTAAGGGCGCAAAGCAGTCAAATCACTCGTACCGCAAAGATTCGATTGGATCCAAATTCGCTGCCTTCCATGCTGGGTAAATGCCGAACAGGAGTCCCTCAGTCGCCGCGGCTGCGATGCCAAAGATCGTCCAAAACATGGACATGCGGGCCGGCAGCGATGTCCAAATGGCAGGAATGACCCAGGTGATCCCTGCGCCAACCAGGACACCAATGACTCCACCCAGGGCAGTCAACGTGATGGCTTCCAAGGTGAATTGCAGCAGGATATCGCGTTTGCGGGCGCCGATTGCTTTGCGCACGCCGATCTCTCGCGTGCGCTCAGTGACCGAGACCAGCATGATGTTCATAACCCCGACGCCCCCCACGATCAAGCCCACGCTGGAAACGGCAAACATAAAGATAAACACTGCGCCGGTGACCTGGTTCCATACGTCTGTAATCGAGTCCTGAGTAAATATGGCGAAATTGTCAGGCTTATCCGGCGGCACCTTACGACGACGGCGTAGCAGTTCGCGCATTTCGTCGATGGCTTTCGGCATGTCCTGCTGTGAGGTGGCCTTGGCGCTGATCCAGTATTGCTTCAATTCAGGGTGCAGCTTGCGGAATACCGAAAGCGGGAAAATCACGCGGTTGTCGTTAGGGTTCTTTCCTCCAGCCAGAACATCCTTGACCGGCACCATCACCCCGACAACAGTGAAAGACCCGCCCTCAATATTGATTTCCTTGCCGAGGGGGTTTTCATTAGGAAACAGTTCGTCGGCGGTTTCGCTGCCGATGACAATGACCGGAGAATGATGTTCATCATCCAGTTCGCTGAACCACCGCCCCGAGGCCATCTGGAAATCGTAAACATCCTTTACTGCGGCCAGATCACCTTCCAGGATCGTGTTCTTCGAGCGGTGCTCGCCATATTTCACGACGTAAGTGCCAGCGCCAAAATCCAGTTGAACGTATTGCAGCGTGGGCGTAGCCGCCTTGACGTGGGGCAGATCCCGCACCGCCATGGCGTCCTCCAATGTCAACTCCCTGCGCTTGCGCATCTCTTCCGTAGGAATGCCAAATCTGAAGGGCTCCAGATGAAACGCGAACACGACGTTGGACCCTATACTCGCCACCATCTGGCTCACATTGTCATTCAACCCGCGCACGACCGAAGAGATGCCGATGACGACCGCCACGCCAATGACGATACCGAGCACAGTCAGTGCCGAACGCAGCTTGTTGCTGCGGATGGTGTCCAGCGCCATCGTAACAATCTCGCCGTAATCGCTTCTGCGCATCATGGGAATTGCTAATTGAGTAATTTAGAAATTTTAAAAAACCCAGTCCTCACGCGAAGCTTTTTCAAATTTACAAATTACCCGATTACAAAATTACAAATTTTCTTACATTTCGAACCGCAACGCCGCAATCGGATCTAGTTGGGCTGCCCGTTTCGCCGGATAAACTCCGAAGAAAACCCCCACGCTGCCCGAAACCAGCAAAGCCGCAGCCACGGCCCACAATTTCACGGCCGAGGGCATCCCGATCAAGGCGGTAATTCCCTTTGCAAAAGCAATCCCGAACACAACTCCGAGGATTCCGCCAACCAAGGCCATGGTGCCAGACTCGATGAGGAATTGCAGCAGTACATCGCGCCGCCGGGCGCCCAACGCCTTACGAATTCCAATCTCTCGTGTGCGTTCCGTCACCGAGACCAGCATGATATTCATGATCACAATGCCGCCGACCACTAAGGCGATGGAGGCGATCGCCACCATAACAATAAAAAACGTGCTGCTCAGGCTCGACCAGATGCTGAGAAAGCTCTGATTGGTCTCGGCCGCAAAGCTATCCGGCTTGCCGGGAAGATCGTGACGGCGGGCACGCAAAATGGCGCGCGCTTCATCGATGGCCGACTCCAACTCGCTGCCCACACCGTTCGCTTTGCCCGAAATGCGAACCGTGGTATGCGATCCAAACTGCTTCAGATAGCTTGCGATCGGAATCGCCACGTAGTTGTCCCGGCTCTGTCCCAGGGTGGTTCCCTGCTTCTTCCCGACTCCAATCACGGTGTAAAGCTGGCCTTCCACGCGGATTTCCTTATTCAACGGATCGACGCCAGCGAAGAGATTGTCAACCACGTCCGTTCCGATGATTGCCACGCTGGAACGATTGTTCTCGTCGTTTTCGTTGAGCATGCGGCCAGAGGTCAGGTCGAGATCGAGGATTTGCGCCATGGTGGGAGTAAAGCCGCGAATCCAGACATCGCTGATCGACTGTTCCCCATACTTGGCGTGACCATCAACCTTGATGGTCGAAGCGCCAACGAAAGCACAATGGCGGCATGCGTCACGCACCGCCTCGTAGTCTTCAATGGTGATGTCTTTGCGCTTCTGCCCTTCCAGGAACTGGTCGATGTTAGTGATTACGGGAGAGACTTTGCTGATGAGGAAGACATCGGCGCCGAGATTGAAGATCTTTTGCGC
>DASPSE010000052.1:0-5503 GCA_035624085.1 Terriglobales bacterium | reverse complement strand
TGGCTGATGACCCAGCTCACCACGTCACCCTTCATGGTGAGCTTGGTGCAAGCCGCATCGACCTTGCCGGTTTTTCTGGTCATTCTTCCTGCGGGGGCGCTCGCCGACATGGTCGATCGCCGTCGCTTCCTGCTCATTACCCAGGCATGGATGGCGCTGGCTGCCGCTCTGCTAGGCATGTTCACTTTGCTGGAACATATGACGCCCTGGATTCTGCTGCTTTTCACGTTTGTGCTGGGGCTGGGCGCGGTGATGAACGATCCCGCGTGGCAGGCGATCACACCAGAGATTATTTCGCCCGAGCGGCACGCTCCTGCCGTCGCGTTGAACTCCGTGGGATACAACGTTGCCCGCGCCGTCGGTCCAGCCATCGGCGGGTTGGTCATCGCCATCGCCGGTGTGGGCATCGACTTTCTGATCAACGCCGCGTCCTTCTTGGGCGTGATCTTCTTTTTGTATCGCTGGAAGCGGCCTCACTTCGAGCACCTGGAAACCGGGCGCGTTCGCGATGCGATGTTCACCGGCCTGCGATATGCGCGCAGCGCGCCGATTGTCCGTTGTGTGCTGATCCGCACGGCCGCCTTCAGCCTGGGCGCAAGTTCGTTGCTGGCACTGCTGCCAATTGTGGCACGACCACACGGAGCCACGGGCTATGGTTTGCTGCTTGGATCGTTTGGATTCGGCGCCTTGGCAGGGGCGGCTGTGTTGCCCCATTTACGCAGCCGGCTCTCCGTTGATGGAGTGGTGGCTTTTGCGATTGTCGTGTTCGCTCTCATGACCTTCGCTGCCGGGCGGGTGCAGAGCTTCGGCTGGCTGAGTCTGGTATTGTTTACCAGCGGAACGGCCTGGATCGGAATTCTGGCCTGCCTCAATGTCGCCGCTCAGACCATGTCGCCGTCACATTTGCGTGCCCGCGCTCTGTCGGCTTACATTCTGGTTCTGCAAGGAGGGATGGCAGGAGGCAGCGCACTTTGGGGAGCAGTGGCCAGCCGACTTGGCGTCCCTACCGCATTGCTGTGCTCGGCGGCGGCGCTGATGATAGGATTGCTCGCCGTGCGCCGCTATCGGCTAACCGTGCACGAGCTGGAGTTCGCGCCCGCAGTTATTCGGGATTAGACAGCCTTCGCAATCACAGCTTCAATTCAAGGAGAATCCGATGAAAATCAAGAATTTGCTTCTGGCCTCTGCGTTGGTGACCCTCGGCGCAGGCATGGCTTTGGGCCAAGCCAAGCCCGAAGAACACCGCACGGTGTCGCAAATTGAAGATCGTCTAGTGAGCAACGTGGAAGGTGAGTTCGTCCCGGCTGCCGACGCCATGCCGGAGGACAAATATTCGTTTGCCCCGACTAATGGAGAATTCAAGGGTGTGCGCACGTTCGCCCAGCAGGTTAAGCACGTCGCTGCAGTCAACTACATGGTTGGGGCGGCGATCCTGGAGGAGAAGCCCCCGGTCGAACTCGGAGGCGAAAACGGTCCGGACTCCATGGTCAGCAAAGCAGACATCATGAAGTTCACGAAGAATTCTTTTGCCTACCTTCACAAAGCTCTTAGCAGCATCACCGAGAAGAACGAGACCGATATGATCAAGAGTCCGTTCGGCGAAGGGAAAGTAACCCGCCTAGGAATTGCCACTTTGGTCCTATGGCACAATTTCGATCATTACGGCCAGATGGTGGAATACCTGCGTATGAACGGCATCATTCCACCCGCCAGCCGCGGGCAATAGCCAGCATTCAGCGACGAGATCACCCTCCCGGGGGATCGGTCAGTGGCCTGGTCTCTACCTGGATCGTGCCACCTCAAGGCACAGCTAGGGTTTCGCCCTAGCACGACGGTGCCATTTACAGCTCAAGGCTCCGGGAATAGTCTCAACTTTTCCCCGACCCACGGTTCCCCCGGTTTTTGCCCCCCGGACCTCAGAACCAGCGTGTCCGGACCTGAAAAGCCAAGGGAGAGTTGATCCATGTCCAAGAAGTATCGTCCGATTACTGCCGGTTTCATGGATGCCACACGTGAGGTGGAAGTACGGCGTGAGATTGACAACTTCCTGCTGGCGCTGAGCTCGTATCCCAAGCAATTTGCAGATGACCCCTGCCTCAGCTTCGAACAATATCTTTGCCACATGATGGCGACCGATCCCGCGAACGGTGGGTCATCGCGCGTGCATTAGAAGCCGGCCCCTTTGCTGGTAATCGCCGTCTCGATCAATTCTGCACTGAGGTTCTGGCCCCTGAGATGATCGCCCACACGTTTCTTCGTTCCACTCACCTTTATTTCTGGATCCAAAAACATCAGAACTGAAGGTCCCGCGCCACTGAGCGCGACGCCGAGAACTCCTTTGCCTCCGGTTAAGCGCTGCAATGCCGGCAACAGGGGACACAGGGACGCTCGATAGGGCTGGTGAACATAGTCCGTGAGCGCGGCAGCCAGCAAATCGCGGCGGCCTTGGCTGAATGCTGCCAGCAGCAACATGGAATTTTGGATATTGGTGACCACGTCAACTCCTGAATAATGTTCCGGCAGCACTCGACGAGCTTCTTCCGTAGGAAGGCTCTCGGCGGGAACCACCAGCAGCAGTGGCCACTTCCCTTTGGGCGTAATATTTGCGACCTGCGCTTCTCTTTCCGCTGACATGCGGGCAATCACTAGACCGCCCACCCAACAAGCGGCAGCGTTGTCGGGGTGGTGCTCGCGGCGAGCGGCCTCTCCCACAATGCGACTGTTCGACCAGCGCAAGCGCCCAAAGTGGTTGGCCATAGCGATTCCCGCCAGGCGCGCAGCGGCGGACGACCCGCAACCTTTGCCGATGGGAATTTCGTTTTCAATGTGAAGCGCAAGCGGAATGACAGTTTTGTTCTCGTTTTGCAGAACCTCACGATACGTGGTCAGGATCAGATGGTTTTCCCGTTGGCTGCAGAGTTCGGCGTCCCGGCCCCGGGCGCTGATCGAAAATTCATCAGCCGGCCTGGCGTGCACCTTAAGAAACAAAGACAACGCGAGCGCTGCGGCGTCGAAAGCTGGGCCAAGATTGGCAGAGGTCGCCGGCAGCGTGAGACGAAATTGGCGCGAGTCAGTACTCTTCCTGGATGGCATGGGTCTTAGGCTACAAGACGTGGCTTGCTATGTCTGCTCTGCATGCTTGAGCGTTGCTATTACAGCATCCACGCTGGCTTCGAGTACGATGGGTACACGCTGATTGCCCGCAAGAATTCGAGCCTCCTGCGGGCCTGCCGCGAACAACTCGCCGCGGTGAAACTTCAAAGTGTAGTCGGGATCCTTCAACAGATGGCCCGTCAGGATCAGGACTACGGATTCCCCTGATTTCACAAAACCCGCCTTCACCAATTTCTTGAGGCCTGCCAGCGTAACCGCCGACGCGGGCTCGCAGCCGATTCCTTCGGCTCCGATTTCCGCCTTGGCCAGCGCGATTTCCATCTCACTCACCTGTTCGACCGTGCCACCAGTTTCCTGCAACACGCGAACTGCTTTCTTCCACGACGCCGGGCTGCCGATGCGGATCGCACTGGCTGCCGTCTCAGCCTGTACGGCGATCAATTTGTTGCCACCTGTTTCGCGGACTGTGCGCACCAAAGCGTTGGCGCCCTCAGCCTGAATTATGGAAATCTTGGGAGGGACTGCGATGAAACCGAGCTCCTTGATTTCGAGCAAAGCTTTCCCCACCGCCGATGAATTCCCTAGATTTCCTCCCGGAACAATGATGTGGTCTGGCACCTGCCACTCGAGTTGCTCCAGCAGTTCGATGGCAGCGGTTTTCTGCCCTTCGATGCGGTAGGGGTTGACAGAGTTCAAAAGGTAAACGGGCGCTTGCTGCACCACCTCGTTCAAAACCCGCAGGCAACCGTCAAAATCCGTCTTGAGCTGGCAGGTCACGGCGCCGTAGTCCAGCGCCTGCGAGAGTTTTCCCCATGAAACCTTGCCTTCGGGAATCAGAACCAAGCTGTGCATCTTGCCGCGCGCCGCGTAGGCCGCCATCGAGGCCGAGGTATTGCCCGTTGAAGCGCAACCCACCCAGCGAAATCCTTCCCTGTGCGCCACTGAGGCAGCCAAGGTCATGCCCGTGTCTTTGAACGATCCCGTGGGATTCATGCCTTGGTGCTTCGCCAGCAAATGTTCAACTCCGGCGATGCGAGCGCAGAAAGGCATTTCGTAGAGCGGCGTGTTGCCTTCGCGGAGGGTGATGATTTTGTGCTGGTCAGGAAACGGAGGCAGTAGTTCGCGGAAGCGCCATACGCCACTCTGGTCGATCGGCACCAGGGATTTGCGCCGCGTTCGCCAGAGCGCCTTGAGCGAAGCCGCATTCAGCCCGGAGGGCCGCAGTCCCTGATCGGTTTTCCAGCCGGGATAGACGATCTCGAGCAGATCGCCACAAGCCGGGCAACGTAAATTTTGGCCGGGAGCGTCCGCCGCGTGATCACATGCGATACAGCGAAGCTCGCAAGTCTTCTCGCGGACCGCAGAGGAACTTTGAACCATTGGTAAGATCCTTTGCCGTTGAAAGCGCTCAGGATGACATTTTATTAGATCATTTTGTGGTGCTTTCTTAGATTACTTCTGGCCGCGGAGATATTGATCGGTTTTGTTGATCCAGTCCTCGCGAGGCGGATGGAATACGTCGAGGTCCACCGTGTCCGCCAGAGCTTCGGCTTTGTGCGGCATGTGTGGCGGGATGGTAAGCACTTCGCCGGCATTCACCACGATCTCCCGGCCATCAATCCAGAATTTCAGCGCACCCTCCAGGACATAAGTGACCTGCTCATTGTGATGGCTGTGTTCGGGGACGATGCAGCCCTTCTTCAGCAAAACGCGCGCCAGCATGACGTTCTGGCCGACGATGAAATGACGCTGCAGCAGCGGGTTGAGATCCTCGATCGGCACAGTGCTCCACGGAATGTGCTGCAGTTTTGCCTTTTGCACGGCGCTCGGTTTTCTCACTGCTTTGTTCCTTGACATTGCTCGCCGGGATGCTGGGGTCTTAGCCATTTTAGGGTTTAAAAGCTTTAACCGCAAAGGACACGAAGAGTCCGCGAAGCGCGCGAAGAAGGCTTCGAGTTGAAACTGGGACGACGCTCACCGTAGTGCCGAGAAATTGTATAACGCGGACGCGGCTGTAAATCAGAGCCCCTTATAAGCGCCGCCGTCCACCAGAATCGTCTGCCCTGTAACATAAGACGCGCGCTCTGACGCCAGCCAAACGATGGTGTCGGCAAGTTCGCGCGGTTCGCCGATGCGTTTCAGCGGCACCTCCGCGGCCCACCCGTCGACGATTTCCTTCTCCGGCTTGCCGGAGGCTGCGGAGCGTCGCCGGGCCAAATCAATCAGCCGATCGGTGGCGGTATATCCGGGTCCGACGTTGTTCACCAGTATCCCATCTTTGCCGAATTCGTTAGCCAGACTCTTGACCAGCCCAACCACCGCCGCTCGCACTGCGTTCGAGAGCACCAGATCGGCAACGGGCTGCTTGGTGGTGATCGATGTAATCGTG
>DASPSE010000048.1:0-4073 GCA_035624085.1 Terriglobales bacterium | reverse complement strand
CCCCAGGTGGGAGGACCCCGTGAAAATGCACCCGTCTCTCAGCCGTCCTTCGTCGCTGTTCGTTGCCACTTTCGCCATCCTTGCATTTCTGGTATGTCCCGCCTTCGGCCAGAGCACAAGCGGCAGAGTTCTGGGCCGCGTAGCGGATCCGACCGGCGCTGTGCTGGCCGGAGTCAAAGTCACGCTTACGAACCAGGCCACTGGCGTCAGTCGCAGCGCGCAGACGAACAGCAGCGGGGATTACAACTTCGTGGAAGTGCAACCCGGCACCTATACGGTTACTTTCGAAATGTCCGGGTTCAAGAGAAATGTGCAGAAGGACATCATCGTTGATGTCAACCAGGTGGTTACGCTGAACTCCACGCTGCAAATCGGCGAGACACAGGAGACAGTAGAAGTCACCTCTGCGGCTCCTCAGGTCGATACCACCAGCACGCAGCTCGGCGCAGTAATCAATGACCGATCAGTGAATGAGTTGCCGCTCAACACCCGGGATACCTACCAGTTCCTGCAGCTTCAGCCGGGAGTGCAGGCGCAATTAGGAAATGGCAACGGCAGCATGTTTTACGGGTCACAGGACGCGGGCTCTGTTTCCGTCAACGGCGGTCGAACCCGCGCCAACAACTTCAGCGTGAATGGTGGCGATGCCAACGATCAATTCGTGAACCTGCCCACTGTGCAGCCAACTCCCGACAGTGTGGCAGAGTTCCGGGTGATTACAAACACCTTCGATGCCGAATACGGGCGGAATTCTGGTTCGGTGGTGAATGTCATTACAAAATCCGGTACTAACGACTTTCATGGAGACGTTTACGAATACTTCCGCAACACCGTCTTAGACGCACAGGGCTATTTCAACACGACAAGGCCGCAGTGGAACCAGAACCAGTACGGCGGAACTTTTGGCGGTCCAATAAAGAAAGATCGAACTTTCTTTTTCGCCTCCTATGAAGGACGGCGCGTGCGGGAGGGCATTCCCGGGCAAGTGGTGAATGTGCCGACGCTCACGGAAAGAGGCGGGGACTTTTCTGGCGTTGGAGGTTTTGCAGGCGGGGGCGGCATTACTACTCCCTCCATATTTTTGGCCAACGCCCTTGATGGCCGTCCCGGCTGTGATGCTGCTTTAGGGATCTCCTCGATTGCGACTCTTCCCGTTCAACCAAACCCGGGGCCGCTGGGCGGGACCTATATTCCGTGGACTGAAGTGTTTCCAGCAGGAAAGATACCCACTGCATGTCAGGACCCGGTGGCTGCCAACCTGATGCAGCAGTTTATTCCGATACCGAATGTTGGTGTTAACCAGAGCCAGTTGGTTCCGGTGAGTACCGATAACGAGGATCAGTTCACCGTGCGGGTGGATCACAAGATCACCGACCGGCAGGAGTTTACTGCGTACTACTACTTCACAGATCTTCGGCAACTTCAGCCCTTCAACCAGTTTGAGCAAGCGGGCGCCAATGTTCCGGGGTTTGGCGCCCTGAATAACAATCGTTTTCAGCAATGGAACTTGAGCCACACCTGGTCGGTCAGCAACTCGGTGGTGAACGAGGCGCGGTTCACCTATATGCGCGAGGGGCAGCTCGGATTCTTAAAGGAGCAGACCACCAGCCCGGTGACGGGCTCCTGTACTGGCTCCGTGTCAGCCTTTTGTTTTACGGGCACGTCGAACTCCTCAGCGATTACGACAACGTATGGCACCAGTCCCAAACTCGGGATCACCCCCGGTCTGCCGGCGAGCCTGACCGGCGTGCCCTATGTCGATGTCAGTGGCGGAGCGGAAATCGGAAACAACTGGGAGGGACAGCTTCCTCAGGTGGGAAATACCTTCCAATGGGCCGACAACCTGACCTGGGTGAAAGGAAACCACACCTTCAAGTTTGGTACCGATATCCGCCGCTCCCGCTTCGACCAGTACTACTATTTCGATGTGAACGGCGATTTCACGGTCAACAATACCGGACCAAACGCAATCCTTCCCGGTGACGGAGACAATTACGCAGAGTTCCTGCTAGGCCTGACCGACACGTATCTGCAAGGTTCGGGCCAGCGCGAAGATGTTCGCAGTAGCTCGGTCTATCCGTTTGCCCAGGATAGCTGGAAAATTAAACCCAACGTAACTCTGAACTATGGGCTGCGCTGGGAACTCGATACCCCACCGACGGACATCGCGCGGCACGTTGAGACTTACCGGCCGGGACAGACTTCCACAGTTTATCCCTGCCAACTCAGCCCGTTGAGCGTTTCATATTTCCAAACAGATTGGGGGGTTGCCAATCCGAATTGCGCCAATACCGGAGTCACACCGACCGGCCTGGTTGTGCCGGGAGATAAGGGCGTACCGCCAGGCATGACTTCGACTTATTACAAAGCTTTTGCGCCACGGGTAGGACTTGCTTACAGTCCCAACTTCAACAGCGGATTTCTGGGAAAGCTTTTTGGCAACAATGGCAAAACCAGCATCCGTACCGGCTGGGGCTTGTTTTACAACCCGATTGAAGAGCTCGTCATGGCACAGTTCGGTGCAGAACCGCCATTCGGGGGCAGTTCTTCGATCTACAACGTCTTCTTCAACACCCCGTTCGTCTATCAAGCGGGCGGGACCCCGGCGCCAAATCCGTTCAACGGTGTTCTTACCCCCACTCCTGGGCAACCAGTAGACGAGTCTCTGTTCCGGCCGATTCTTCTATATGGTGATTTTCAACCGCACCTGCGGACGCAGTACACCGCGCAATATAACCTGACCATTCAGCGAGAGTTGGCACAGGACCTGATGCTCCAAGTGGGATATGTGGGATCACAAGGGCATCGGCTTTTGGCGACCCACGATCTCAACTACTCGAACCCGCAAACCTGCCTTGACATGAGGACTCTCTACAATCTGAATCCGAATAACGTGACTTCGTTCGGAACACCAACTCAATGTGGCCCGCTTCTGGAAGATACCCAGTGGAGCGTAACCGTTCCTTCCCGGTTCCAGTTCCACATGCCGAATGGCAGTATCCTCAACGGCACCGGCCAGACACTCAACCTCGTAGGCCTGCGTCCATTCTCCTCGCCAAACTGTAATCCGCTTTTGCCTGCCTTTACAGCTGGCACCGGCTGCCCCGTAGACGGTATCCCGATATTCACTGACATCTTCGCTGAAGACACGATCGCCAATTCCAACTACAACGCTCTGGAAGCGATGCTGGAAAAACGCTTCTCGCATGGCTTGCAATTCCAGGCCGCGTACACCTTTAGTAGGTCGATAGACGATGGATCAACCTTTGAAGAATCGCTTGACCCGTTCAACTACCGGGCGAGCCGTGCGCTTTCCATATTCAATGCGACTCAGCGTTTCGTAATCAGCTACACATGGGATCTGCCGATTCCTAAGCACAATGGCGCGATGGGTATCCTGACGAATGGTTGGGCGATCTCTGGGATCACTCAGTTCCAAACCGGATTTCCCATTCGGCTCGACACCGAGGATGACCACGAATTGATCAACAGTCTGTTTTTCCTGGGAACGGAAGCGCCTGGTCTCGTAGCACCTTTCCAGAAGCTGGATCCCAAAACTAACGGAGGCTTCTGGTTTAGTCCCAACGATTTTGCGGATCCGCCCTACGGACAATTCAACAATGGCACGCAGCGTACCATCTGTTGCGGTCCGGCGACGCAGGAATGGGACTTTTCAGTTCACAAGAAGATCCCGATTACTGAAGCGAAGTATTTTCAGTTCCGAGCCGAGATATTCAATCTGTTCAACCACACCAATTTTTCAAACCCTGATGGCAATTTTCAGGACGGTCCAACCGAATTCGGAAGAATCACCCAGGCGGGTGATCCGCGCCTGGTGCAGTTTGCGTTAAAATTCTTCTTCTAGCCTGAAACCGGGCGGCTCAGGCTGCCCGGCATATTCTAATGGCCGCTTCCGGAAGCGGCCTGAGCACTCCTGGAGACCTGGATGTACCCCGAATTGCAGAAAGAGATTACCGCCTTCGAGCGGCGCACCCCGAAGTCCGCCGAATCGCACAAACGAAACTTGAAGCGAATTCCGCTGGGAGTAGCCAGCAATTACCGCGCCTATGATC
>DASPSE010000016.1:0-2607 GCA_035624085.1 Terriglobales bacterium | reverse complement strand
CAGCAAGTACATCTGGGACCTAGCTCTCGATGAAAAAGGAAACCTCTACGCAGCCACCGGAGGTCCAGGACAGATTCTCCGCGTCACCCCAAAGGGAGAACATTCTGTTTTCTTCAAGAGCGATGAAGCCCACATTCGGGTGTTGGCCTTCGATGCCAAGGGCAATCTGATCGCCGGCTCCGACGGGAGCGGCCTGGTGTACCGGATTGCCCCTAACGGCGAGGCATTCGTCCTTTACAGCGCCCCCAAGAAGGAGATCACGGCCCTCGCCATCGACAAAGACGGCAATATCTATGCCGCCGGTGCCGGAGAAAAACATGGAGGAGCGAGTTCAATCGGGCTGTTATCAATTCCGTCGTCAACGCCAGCGGGATCACAAATTCCGCCTTCGGGGCCGAGTTCCAGTTCCGGCACGTCAGTACCGGTGATCGTCGGCTTGCCGTCCGGCGCTGCCGGAGGATCCGAGATTTACCGAATCGCCCCCGATGGCTCTCCTGCTCGCATTTGGAGCTCTCACGAAGACTTGGTTTATGCACTGGCCTTTGATCAGCACGGCCGTTTGCTCGCCGGCACCGGAAATCGTGGACACATCTTCGCCGTCAGTAACGCCGACCATTACACTGACCTGCTCAAATCCACGGCCAGCCAAGTCACTGCCATCGCCCGTGCGCAGGGAGGCGGTCTTTATGTCTCCACCAGTAATTTGGGTAAGGTTTTTCTGCTGGGTGCGGAGCCTGCCGCGGAAGGCAGTTATGAGAGCGATGTTTTCGATGCGAACATTTTCTCGCTTTGGGGACGGGCGGAATTCCGCGGCGCCGGAAACGTTGAACTTTTTGCCCGCAGCGGCAACGTGGATAATCCTGATCGCAACTGGAGTGCGTGGAAGAAGATTGATGTGCAAAAAGACAGTCTCGTAAGCGCGCCGCCCGCACGCTTTGTCCAATGGAAAGCGGTGCTTCATTCCGGTGACCCTGCACCGCGGGTGGACAGCGTAAAGCTCAACTACTTGCCCAACAACGTTCCCCCAGAATTCGACGACGTGACCGTGCAAGTGGGCATGCGCTACCAAGCCGTGCCCAAAATGCCCGGAAGTGAAAGCGTTCAGCCGCACCTGGATGCTCCTCCGCCAGCCACGCGGGACCGGGAGTCGATCGGCGTCAAATGGAGCGTGCACGACGACAACGATGACCAGATGGTTTACTCGCTTTACTACCGGGGCGACAGCCAAACCCGCTGGTTGCTGCTGAAAAATAACCTGACAGAAAAGTTCTATTCCTTCGACGCCTCGCTCTTGCCCGATGGCGGCTACACTGTCAAGATCGTCGCTTCCGATGCTCCTTCACATTCCCCAGGCCAGGCTCTCACAGCCGAACGCGAGAGCGCTCGCTTCGAGGTGGACACCACTCCTCCGCAGATTGAGAACTTGCTCGCTTCCGCTGACGGAGATCAACTGCATGTGAGCTTTCGTGCAGTGGACAGCTTTTCGCCGATCAAGCGCGCGGAATATTCCGTGGATGCCGGGGAGTGGCAGTACGTCGAACCTGTGGGCCAAATCTCGGATTCGAAAACCGAAAACTACGATTTCCGCGCTGCAGTGCCAGCTGATTCGGCCAAGACAGCAACGCCAGTCGAGAAAACCGGCGTGGCCGGTCAAATCGAACACGTAGTCGTCGTCCGCGTCTACGACCGCTACGACAACATGAGCTCAGCCAAGGCTGTCATCCGGGGCCGGTAGCTACCACGTGGTCTGTTCAGCCTTCCGCAACTCCGGGAACCTCCACGCCCAAATGGCAATCACCATCAGTGTCCCCACCCCTCCTAAAACAACTGCCGGCACCGTACCGAACCAATGGGCCGTCAGCCCTGATTCGAATTCACCGAGTTGATTTGACGCGCCGATGAAAAGCATATCGACGGCATTCACCCGACCGCGCATTTCGTCCGGCGTACCGAGCTGGATGAGAATGGCACGAATGATCACACTGACCATGTCCGTAGCGCCCACCAGCACTAGAGATACGAGCGACAGTGCAAGACTGCGCGAGAGTCCAAAGATGATCGTCGAAAGGCCGAAGCCGGCGACGCACCACAGCATCGTTGGTCCAGCCTTGCCCTTGAGCGGGCGATGAGCGATGAGGATTGCCATGAGGCCTGCGCCGATTCCTGGAGCGCTGCGCAGCAGGCCAAGGCCCCAGGGACCAGCACGCAGGATTTCCTTCGCGTAGACGGGCAGCAATGCCACCGCCCCTCCTAGCAACACAGCAAAGAGATCGAGCGAAATCGATCCCAGGATGAGCTTGTGCTCCCAGATGTAGCGGAAGCCAGCCATAACCGTGGCCAGTGAGATTGGTTCGCGTGGGCGCGCTTTGGCCTGCGCTTTGATCCGCTGGGTCGAAAGCGATGCTCCCAGGGCCACCAGCATCGCTGTCGCGTACACTCCAGCGGCGCCGTGAAAAAAGGCGTACAGCAATCCTCCGCAGGCGGGTCCTAGGATCGTTCCGGCTTGGAAGATGCTCGAATGCCAAGCGACCGCATTCGAGAAATGCTCTTGCGGCAGCAACTGCGGGAGCAATGCCCGACTGGCGGGAAAACTGAAAGCTCGTATTG
>DASPSE010000467.1:0-2599 GCA_035624085.1 Terriglobales bacterium | reverse complement strand
CTACCCCTCCCACACAAACGCATCGAACACGCGCTTGATGTCGTATCCCAGGCGAAGATACAGATCGACGGCGCGTTTGTTGGCTTCGGTCACGGTCAACGACAACAGAGAAAATTTTCGTTGCCGAAGATTAGCTGCGGCATAGCCCATCAAGGTTTCTCCGATTCTCAGCGTGCGGTATTCCGGCAACACGCAGACTTGCGTGACATGTCCCACATCGTGGCGAACACGCGAGCACAGAATCAGTCCCACCAGCGTTCGCGAACGCTGGTGCACGGCCACAAACGACGATTCCGGATCGAAGGTGCCGCACCCGGGGAAGCGCACAATGTTATTCAGGAACCGCAACGAGCCGCTCAGCGTCCGGTACTGATCGTTGATGTCGGAATCCACGTGTCCGCGATAAGACGTAGTAATAATCGCCGCGGCTGATTGATAATCCTGCTCTGACCAGCGTCGAATTTCTATGTCCGGCTGCATAGGAAGGGCCGCTTTGGGCGCGTTTCCCAGGGGGAGCACCATAAAAAGCCGGGCATGCCGGCTGAAACCCTGTTCCACAAACGGCCGCGCCACGGCCCCCGTCTCATGCAGCAGCAACTGAGCCTCAATCCGATGGATGCCGGGCGACTGCTGCAAGGTCTCAATGACATGCATGAGCACCCGCGATTCCACTTCATGCGCATTCGGCAGGCGGCTACCGTTGGCGACGAACAGGTCTCCAATGACCCCCTTGCTGCCCTCGTACACGAAGAACGCGTATCCGAAAACACGCCCACGATCAATAGCTGCGTAACCGGGAAGAATCTTGGCATCGACGTAGCGCAGAATCATGTCGGCGGAGCCGCGGTAATCCCAGGAGAGTAGGCCAGACCAGACGTTGATCTCTTCGTCAAGCAAAGGACGCAGGTCGACCGACGAGAAATGCCTGAGATCGAGAATCTCCACTCGGGGCTCCTGCAGGGCTACGGCTGCCATTGCGTGCTCCTATGAGACGCAAAAAATCGAGTGTAGTTGCTTTGCTGGCTGGAGGCAAACCAGAGAACACGCAAAGCTAACAGCAGAGCACTTGGCAATTAGCATCGGCATTTTGGCGGTTGAGCGCGTATAAGCCATCATGGCTAATGCTAAGTGCTAACGGCCGACCCAGTAATAATCCAGCCCCTGCGGCGCAAAACTCCCGAAGTAGGAAACGCGCCGCCCTTGCACCCGTTTCGCGATCTCAGCTTGAGTTCCCTCAGGAGCTACCAGCAAATGCTCCGTCGCGGGCATTTCACCCGACTCATACCGCTCGATAGTTTGGTTGCGGTAGAACGCCAATCCAAATTCGACTTCCCGTGAAACCCGGAGCACCGCCAGCGGCAAGCGCGTCTTCTCCACGCGGCTAAGTTCATTCGCGAGCGGCCGTGCCGAGAGCGTGGCATCGAGCGAAGGCGCGCCCAGACGCAAGACCGCCGCAACCCCTAGGACTGCAGGGACCAGCGTGAACCGCAATCCGCCCCATCCTACGCGCGAGCGCAACGTGACAACCAATCCCACAGCCAAAACTGCGGCCAGCGTAAAGGAGATTGCGGTTGCCTTGCCCCAGGGCAATCGATGCTGCAAAACCAGATATTGGATCATCAGCGCAGGAACCATCGGCGCAGCGGCAACGATCGAATGCAAGATAACAACCAACGCGCCAGGGCGATCATTGTCAGCCGCGTGGCGACGCACGTACTCCACAGCCAGCAATGTTCCCGCAGGTACGGCCGGAAGAATGTAACCTGGCAGTTTTGATTGCGAGATCGAAAAGAAGAAAATCGGTACAACCAGCCAGATCACCAGAAATACATTCAGAGCATCTTCCGATTGAAGTATTTTCCGTTCTGACCACCATACCCACACGCTTTCAACCAGCGATACGCATGCCAAGACGGCCCACGGAATCACCGCAAGGAACGTGACCGGGACGAAATACCAGAACGGCTGCTTATGGTGGTAGAGATTACTGCTAAAGCGAGCGAGGTTATGTTCAAGAATGAATACGCGGAAGAATTCCGGATTTCTTATCTGTACCGCGATGAACCACGGCAACGTGACTAGGCAAAAGAGCACAATCCCCGGGATCCAAAGCGTACGCCAGAGCATCCTGTAATCGCCCTTCAGTGCAGCAAAGATCACAACGATCACTGCCGCCAGAAAAGGCGCGACCGGCCCTTTCGCCAACGTCGCCAATCCCAGACAGGCATAGGCGGCGGCTAAGTATCCTTCGGAACTGCGTTCAAACCACGCGTACCACGCCAGCAACGCGATCGTGAACATTGCGGCCAAAGTCATGTCCGTTGAAGCGGCGCGCGCAAAGCCGATCACTCCTGCAGCCGACGCGGTCATCAGCGCGCCGTCGAGGTGCAGCCCCGGGCGGAACTTTCGCAGGAAGAAATAGACCGCAATCACCATGAGCGTGGCGTCTATGGCCGAAGGCAATCGCGCCGCCCAGTCGCTCACTCCGAAGAAGCTGTACGCCAGCATCGCCTGCCAATAGGAGAGAGGCGACTTTTCCAGCCAGGGCTTCCCGCCGAGCACGGGTGTGATCCAGTCGTGACGGGCGAGCATTTCCCGC
>DASPSE010000463.1:0-3660 GCA_035624085.1 Terriglobales bacterium | reverse complement strand
CTATCCCTTCGCTTCTTCGGGCACAACTTTCAGCTCCAGCTTCTCGGTCCAGCGGAGCACGGTCATCGAGCTGCTCACTCCTACGCGTGCGTCGGTCAGCAAGCGGTGCAAGTCATCCACGCCGGCCACCGGTTTGCCATCCAGCGCGACGATTACATCGCCTTCTCGCAATCCTGCTCTTTGCGCGGGACTGCCGTTCTCAACGGATATGACCACAACGCCGCTCTCTTTCGGCAGATCGTAGAAGCGCACCAGGCGGCGATGAAGCAACGTGGTCTGAGCCTCCACTCCGATGTAGCTGCGTCGGATTCTGCCTTCCCGCAGCAGTCGCCCGGCCACAAATTTCGCAGTATTGATCCCGATCGCGAAGCACAGACCCTGCGCTCCCATAATCGTCGCAGTGTTGACTCCGACGACCTGTCCGTCGAAAGTGACCAGCGGCCCTCCAGAATTTCCTGGGTTGAGCGAAGCATCGGTCTGAATGACGTCTTCGATCAGCCTTCCGGAATAAGACCGCAACGAGCGTCCCAGAGCGCTGACTACGCCCGCGGTCACGGTGTACTGGAATCCGTAAGGATTGCCGATGGCGATGGCCAACTGGCCGACGCGAAGGCGCTGCGAATCTCCCAGCGGAGCGGCGACTGAGTTTGGATCGTCGATGCGGATCACGGCGAGATCAGTCGCTGGATCGTCGCCGATGGTGTGAGCAGGGAACCGCCGCCCGTCCGGAAGCGAAACCACGATTCGAGTAGCGTCGTGAACTACGTGACTGTTTGTAAGAATGAGGCCATCCGGAGTGAACACAAATCCCGAACCGCCGCCCTGCCGCTCGCGAGGCTCTCCCGAGCGGCTTCTGCCGGCCTGCGCGACATCAATCTTCACCACCGACGGGCTGATTTTCTCGGCCGCTCCAACTACCGCTTGCGAGTACGCGTCAAGCAAGGCCGAATCGTAGTTGGAAACAGCATTCGGCCGGAGCGCAGGTTCAGGACGCTCGCCGAAAGGGTTAGCTGTGTTTTGGAGGTTCATAGCAGCTAGATGACGGCGGTGTGCTTTCGGATTCGGTCTGTAAACCGCAGAGCCCTCAGGGTCAGTGTCAGGAGTCAATTTCCACTGAAGAGGCACGAGTTTCGAGCCGATAAGACAATTGCGGGACCCTTCGTTTCTCGTCGCATGGACCTGACGACGAATAATTCGAGGATCGAGAGCCATCCTTGTGGCTGTATTTGCGACGAGTACAAAAAAGAGGCACAGAGCATTCAAGCTTCGCTACTGCCCACGCGAGACTTAACGGTGGGGCCGGTTGAGATCGCATTTCGCTACGCACCGTTCGCCGAAGTGGGCGGTGACTTCGCCGATTTCTTCGTTTTGCCCGATGGCCTGATCGATATTTATCTTGGTGATGTGGTGGGCAAGGGTCTTCCTGCGGCCCTGTATGCCGCGCTGGTCATGGGCACCGTCCGAGGGATCCACAAGAGGGGGAAGGACACGTCCTCGGTACTGTCCCTGCTCAACGACCGCTTGTGGACGCGGCCAGTTCCGGGGAGGTTTTGCGGGACACTGTACGCTCGATTCGATCCTACGATCCGCCGACTTTCCTTCTCCAACGCCGGATTGCCACTCCCTGTGTTGTTGTCGAAGAATGGATGCAGACGCCTTGGCGACGGCGGGTTTCCCTCGGGAATGTTCCCGAATGCCAGCTACGATCTGCACACTGTGGAACTCCGCACCGACGACGTTGTTCTGTTCGCCACCGATGGCCTGCACGAATTCTGCAATCCAGAGGGCGTAGAATTTTCCACCAAGACACTTACCGAAATCTGGTCGCAATGCGGAAAGAAATCGGCAGCCCAAGCCCTCCAGTTCCTTTTTGATGCGATGGGAGGATTCTCGGACTTCGGACCACAGGATGACGTGACCGCGGTCGTGTTGAAGCTGATGCCCACCGCCTGATGCCGCGCGAGGTGCCATGCGCTTAAGCGTACGAGATCATCATCCGCTCAGCGTTTGGCGTGCAGCCGGGTAGCAGGATTCGGCACGGCGCAAGCTCTGGTTGCGCTTTGCAATGCTTCGTCCAAAGCCCTGCCCAATTCTGCAAGCTCGCCCGGGCTCATGGCCCCCTGCAATCCTTCAAACAGTCGCCTTTCTTCCTTGCGAACATGCTGAGTCAGCGTTTTGACGAAAAGGGACATGTCTTCTAACTGAAGATCGCGCGCACCCGCACGGGCGAACAGGCCTCTCAGATCCGCGTGCTCCCCCAGTAACTCCCGGATCAAAGGCTTCATCTCTAAATATCTCTCGGCGACGGGAAACAGCGCCTTCTCTTCGGCCGCGAAGTGGATTCCGATCTCTTGTTCGAATATAGCTTGGATTTCCGCTTGCCAGGCTTCCAGATCCACGTCTTTCGTTTGCAAAGCGCGATCGAGGCGCACGCAGAGCGCGAGGGCATGCTGGTGCTGATGAGAAAGCGGAATCAGGCTCTTGTCACGAAGCATTCGAGGTGCCGCCAGGGCTACTGACTCAGTCTACTCTTGCTTTCATTACCTCGGCATTGCCACCTGCCTTTACTAAATCCGTCGCAGCATTGAGAATAGTTGCTTCGCCCTCGCGTTCGGACTTGGTCAGGGTGCTTGGACTTACGTGGTCCGGCGGGGGCACAGGAGCGAGAGCATCATGGCAGCGACCGGAGAACTCATTCGTTTGATCAACTACGTTGACGACATCGTCACCACTTTGCGGCGCATCAGCGCCTCCATCCCCATGATGGATGCGGAAGAGAAAAAACGTCTGGCGGAACATCTGCGCGCCGCTAACTCGAACCTCGCAGGCATTCTTGGGCAGCTCGAAAAGGGAGGGCAGTAGTGGCCGAGGTCCGCACCCTAGCGGTAATCGGTGCTGGTACCATGGGCCGCGGTATTGCCCATGTGGCTGCGCTTGGCGGTTTCCGCACCATCCTTGAGGATTTGCTGCCCAACGCTCTGCGCAAAGCCGAGAGCGAAATCCGCACTAACCTCGACAAGGCCGTCGAGCTGGGGAAAGTTTCTGCTGGCGATGCTAGTGCAGCCTTTGCGCGTCTTGAATATGCGGGCAGCGTGGAAGAAGCCGCGCGCCAGGCTGATCTTGTGATCGAGGCAGTTCCCGAGGAGATGGAATCGAAGATAGAGATCTTCACCCTGCTCGACAAAATTTGCCGGCCAGACACGATTCTCGCCTCCAACACCTCCTCGCTCAGCATCACCGAGATCGCCAGCGTGACTTACCGGGCGAGCAAATGTCTGGGGATGCACTTCTTTAATCCCGTTCACAAGATGAAGCTGCTGGAAATCGTTCGTGCTCTCGAGACAGACGACGAAACGCTGGCCACCGCTGCCGAAGTCGGCCGGCGCATGGGCAAGGAAGTTGTCGTGATCAAGGAATCGCCCGGTTTCATCACCAGCCGGATCAACGCCATGATCGGCAACGAGGCGTTCTACATGCTGCAGGAAGGGATTGCCTCTGCGCGCGACATCGACAAAGCCTTGAAGCTGGGTCTTAACCATCCCATGGGCCCGTTTGAGCTGGTGGATTTGGTGGGGCTCGATACCCGCCTGCACATTCTTGAATATCTGCACAAGACGCTAGGGGAAAAGTACCGGCCGGCCCCGCTGCTGGTCCAGTATG
>DASPSE010000456.1:0-6516 GCA_035624085.1 Terriglobales bacterium | reverse complement strand
AGCGAACCGCGACCTTTTCCGCAGAGACCAGAGCGACCTGGATGGCAGCTTCAATCTGCTCAACGTGATTCCCGGCTCATATACCGTGTGCGCCATTGAGAACGGCTGGGATTTGGATTGGGCCAAGCCCGCCGTGATCGCCCACTATTGCGAGCATGGCCGCGGGGTGGCCGTCACCGAACGGCCCCGAGGCTTTATGCAGCTGGAGGACGCCGTCGAAGTTCAGGGACGGTGAGCGCTCTCTACCAGCCGCTCTTCAGCCCCCGATTCTGTTCATCCAGCCATTTTTTGAGCGGCGCAAAATAATCCAGAATCGCGCTGGCATCCATCTGGCGCTGACCGGTTAAGACCTCCAGGGCGTCGGGCCAGGGCTTGCTCGCTCCCATCGCCAGCATCTTGTTCAGTTTCGCACCTGCTTCTTTCGACTGATAGAACGTGCATCGATTCAGCGGCCCGGTATAGCCTGCCTCGTTGCACATGGCGCGATAGAACTGAAATTCCAGAATGTCCGCAAGAAAATACCGCATGTAGGGTGTGTGGCTGGCCACGTGATATTTGGCGCCCGGGTCGAAATCGGCTTCGCTGCGTGCAATCGGCGGCACCACTCCCTGGTATTTCAGCCGCAAATCCCACCAGGCTTTGTTGTAATCGGCCGGAGCGATCTCGCCCGAAAACACCTTCCACCGCCACTGATCGATCACCAGCCCGAAGGGCAGAAATGCGACCTTATCGAGCGCTTGCTTCAGCAGCAGCGGAATGTCGGCCTCAGCGGACGGCACTTTGTCGAGCAATCCAATCTGCTTCAGATATTCCGGGGTCACGGCCAGCGCGATCGTGTCACCGATGGCTTCATGAAAACCGTCATTGGCGCCGTTTTGAAACAGCGGCGGCTGATCTTTGTAGGCCCGCTGGTACATGTTGTGTCCCAGTTCGTGATGAATCGTGACAAAGTCCTCGTCGCGGATCTGGATACACATTTTGACCCGCACGTCATCCTGGTTATCGATGTCCCAGGCGCTGGCATGGCAGACGACTTCGCGGTCGCGAGGTTTGGTGAAAAGCGAGCGCTCCCAGAAGGTCTCCGGCAGCGGCGCGAAGCCCAGCGATTTGTAGAAATTTTCGCCGTAGCGCACCATGTCTTTGGGATCAACGTCCTTGGCCCTCAGCAGTTCGGTGAGATCGTAGCCACGGCTGTTCTCCGGCAAGCCGAGCAGCGGGAAAATATTGCCCCACTCCTGCGCCCAGGGATTGCCCAGCAAATCCGCGCGAAGCGGGCCATCCGGCGGGACTACGCTTGCTCCGTAATGCTGCGAGAGCCGCGCTCGCACGAACGTGTGCAGCGAAAGATAGAGTGGCCGCACCTGCTGCCATAGCCTCTCCAGTTCAGCGCTGAATTGCTCGGGGGGCATATCGTAACCAGCGCGCCACATCGCCCCGCCGTCCTTGAAACCGATCTCGCGGGCCCCCTGGTTTGAAAGCTCGATAAAGCGCGCATAGCGCTGGCGCATGGGCGCGCCCACCTTATGCCATCCCACCCAAAGATCTTTCAACTCGTTGGGATCGCGGTTGTCCCCCATCATCGTCTCGATCGCCGTGATATCGAGGCAATCGTCGGGAGTGCGGCAGTACTTGCCTTTGCCGTAATCGGAGTCGAGCGAGATGGCAATCGTGGTCATCTCCTTGCGGAGCGTGGGATCGTGCGGTGCGGGCGCGGTAAGGCTCAATTTCAGGAGCAGGAATTTCCGTGCCAATGGCGCCGGCATCTGCAGCCCCTCGAAACGCTTCGCCTGATCCACCAGTTCTGTGGTGACGGCCGTGATCAGGTCCTGCGCGTCAGCCGAAAGAGCTTCCGTGTCGTCGGTAATGAAGTTCTCCTGCACCCACGCGGCGCGGTTCAGCTTTACGTTGAGATCGCTCAACCGGGCCTCAGCATCATTGATGAACTTCTCGGCGTCGGCTACGGTCGGCTTCGAGGAAGTTTGCGCTTGAATCAGGAAAGGAAGCAGTAAGAAAGATACCAAAAGGCGAAATTTCATTAACTCCTCCGGTCAATGATTATGAATGAGAGGGAAGAAAATGTCAGCGGCAGTGGCGACCGAGTGATTTCAGGAGGTGAGGAATCTCCGCGAGTTTTGCGCAGCACGTTGCTAAAAGCTCTTAACCGCGAAGCGCGCAAAGGATCGCCAAGAGCGCAAAACTGGAACCTGAATCGACACGAGCCGTGTCCGACTATGTGGACAGCGCCGTCCGGCCTCGGTAGTACAAATCTTCCATGGCCTTCTGCACTCTCGCCGACAGCGCTTCCATATCGTCGAGTTTCAGGCCAGCAGTAATGATTGGCTCTCCGACCCGCATTTCCAGGGGGCGGCACTTGATGTGATAGGTGTCCATGGGCAGCAGTTCGTATGTTCCCACCAGGGCTATGGGTACGATATCGACCTGCGCCTTGATCGCCAGGAAGAATGCGCCCTGCAGGAAAGGTCTGATTCGACCATCGGGCGTGCGGCCACCCTCCGGGAAAATGACCAAAGGCATGCCCGCCTTGAGGCTCTTCACCGCTGAGCGGATGCTGGCGATAGACCGCGAAGGCGCCTGCTGGTCGATGCACACCTGCCCTGACCGTTTCAGGTGCCATCCGATCACCGGATACGCCAGCAGCTCTTTCTTAAACACGATGCGAAACTGAAACGGCAAATACACATAGAGCACCGGGATATCGAGCGCTGATGCATGATTCACGGCGTAAACGTGCGGCTTCGAAGTTTCGATTTTCTCGAGGCCCGTAACCTTCACCGGCGAAAGAATGGTCTTCATGATCAGTTGCGACCAGCGCCGCGCAAACCGATGCAGAATCCGTTCTTCATCTCTGAATAGCGAGACTGGAAGCGAGATAATCCCGAAGGCAACCGTGTAGACCCAGATCAGCGGATCAAAGATGAAGTACGAACGCAGGCGGCTGAGCCAGCCATATTTCTTCGACGGGACGCCAAGCTGGACACGGGCTTCCTCGCCCGTCCATCCGGCATCGTCACAATCCGAAGATATCCGAGATGCGCTCTTTCCTTCTTCGTCGACCGGTGTATTTACTTCCGGCAATTTAAACCTTCACTCCCAACTGCCTCATGGCCTCTCCCACAATGTATATCGAACCGGTGATAACCACCACGTGCGGTGGAACCAGCCCGCGCACTTGACTGAGCGCAGCAGCGACATCTTCAGCAGGTTGGATGTCGGTGGAGGTACGGGCTGCTGCCTGCCGAATCTCCTCCACGGTTGCTGATCGTGGGTTCTCAGCTCGCGTGGCGATAACCCGCTTGGTCAAGGGGAACAAAATCTCAGCCATCTCGCCGATGGCCTTGTCGCGCATCGCACCAAAGATAAATGTGAGAGGACGGTCCTCATAACACGCCGACAGTGTGGATCTCAGTGCCCACGCGCCCGCCGGATTATGAGCGACATCGAACACGTACTCCGGCGCTCCATTTTGCGAGGGCACAAACTGGAAGCGGCCCGGCCAGCGCGTCCGCCGAATCCCGCGCTCAATGGCCTCCGGCGTGATCGCAAAGCCTTGCTTGTTCAATTCCTCAACCGCGGCAATGGCGAGAGCCACGTTTCTCAACTGATGCCGTCCGATCAGCGGCGTTTCCACCAGGATTTGCTTTCCCATGACCTGCAGGGGATAGCGGGAAAACAGAACAGAATCTTCTTTCTCGGTACTCGGTACAAGGCACTCTCTACTCGCCGGCGAGAGCGGCGGCACATACGGCACAGCACTCACAGCGTGCGCGTCTAGATCCAGGATTGTCTTCCCGATCACGTCATTCGCCTGCGGCTGTTGAGGCAATGTGACTACGATGCCATTGCGCCGGATAATGCCTGCTTTTTCCCGCGCAATTTCGCTCACTGTATTGCCCAGAAATTTCTGATGGTCGAGCGAGATGTCGGTAATCACGCTCACCCGCGGTTCGACCACGTTGGTCGCGTCCAATCGGCCGCCCATCCCAACTTCCAGCACTGCGATGTCGATCCTGTTCTGCGCGAAATATTCGAAGGCAATCGCCGTCAGCATCTCGAAAAAGCTGGGATGCCAAGGCAGTTCGCCTTCTTCGACCAGCCGCTCAGCCGTGCGGTCCACCAAATCGTGAAGTAAGGCAAAGTCGTCATCAGCTATTGCGGCGCCGTTAATGCGAATGCGCTCGTTGATCCGAATCAAGTGGGGCGACGTGTACAGTCCGGTTCGGAGCCCGGATGCGTTGAGAATCGAAGCTAATGTTGCAGCCGTCGAGCCTTTGCCATTGGTTCCGGCAATCAGAACGGCGGGAAAACGCCGCTCGGGATTGTTGAGTGCCGCGAGCAGCACCCGCACATGCGCCAGGTCAAACTTGTGCATGGGCGTCTGCGCCAGTTCGTGGCCCAGCGCATACATGCGCGCAACTGCGGTTTGATAGGAGCTTTCAGCCATCCCTTTCAGCTTATCAGGTTAAGATTCTCGGCTTCGATGCGCTACAAGGCGCGGCCTAGCAGCAGGTAGAAGCAGCCAACGGAACTGGGATGGGGTTGAGCTGAAAGCTGACGGCTGGTGCCTGAAAGCTTCTCACGCCGCTGCCGGGCTCATAAACTCCAGCGCGCGGCTGATGTACGGCTTCAATTGCTTGCGCGGTACGACCGCATCCAGCATCCCGTGCTCGAGCAGAAACTCACTGCGCTGGAAGCCTTGCGGCAGTTTTTGTCGGATGGTCTGCTCGATCACTCGTGGTCCTGCAAATCCAATCAGGGCGCCGGGTTCAGCAATATTGAGATCGCCGAGCATGGCGAACGAAGCAGTCACGCCTCCGGTCGTGGGGTCAGTCAGCACGGAGATGTAGGGCACACGCGATTCATCCAGCCGAGCCAAAGCGGCGGAGATTTTGGCCAGTTGCATGAGGCTGACCACGCCTTCCATCATGCGTGCTCCGCCGGACGCAGAGACGATAATCAGAGGCGCTTTGGATTGGATCGAATGCTCGATGGCGCGAGTTATGGCTTCGCCGACAACCGCCCCCATGCTTCCGCCGATGAACGCATACTCCATGGCGCTCACAATCACCGGACGTCCGTTCAACTTGCCCCGCGCGTTGATCACAGCATCCGTCAGTCCGGTTTCGGCCTTGGCCTGCTCCAAGCGGGAAGCGTAAGACTTAAGATCCACGAACCCGAGCGGATCGGTCGAGGCTAAATTGCTATCGAAAACTTCATATTGGTTGTCATCGAGCAACAGCGCCAGCCGGGTTCGCGCGTCAATGCGGAAATGCTTATCACACTTGGGACAAACGTTCAGATTTTCTTCCAGATCCTTTTTCCAGATGATCTGGCGGCAATCGTCACACTTCACCCACAATCCCTCGGTGCGGATCTTTTTCTTCCCCGAGGTATCCAACTCACCGGATTGTCGCTTGAACCAGGTCATAGAAACAGAAGCTAGTGGTGAGTAGTTAGTAGCTAGGCTTTTCCTAGCTACTAGCTTCTAGCTACTCGCCGCTCAGTATTCAATCCCTCTCTGCGCCATCACACCCTTCTCGTAGGCGTGCTTTACCTGGCGCATCTCGGTCACGGTATCAGCCAGTTCAACAATTGTCGGATGCGCATTCCTGCCCGTCAAGATCACGTGTACCATCTCCGGCTTCTTCTTCAAAGCCTCTACAACTTTCGCCGCGTCGAGCATTCCATAGCTGATCGCGTAGTTGACCTCGTCAAGAACGACCAAATCCCACGCGCCCGATTGGATCGCCCGTTCGGCCTCAGCCCACGCGTCCTCGACCATCCGGACATCTTCCGGATCAGGCTTCTCAGTTCCGACCTTTACGAAGCCGCGGCCCATCTGCTTCATGACAAACTTGTCGCCGAAGGCCTGAACGGCATCGAGTTCGCCATAATGCCAGGAGCCTTTGAGAAATTGCAGCATGAGGACGCGCATACCCTGGCCCACGGCGCGCAGCGCAGTTCCCATCGCGGCCGTGGTCTTGCCTTTTCCCGGCCCGGTATTCACGATGATCAGTCCTCGGCGGACATCCTGCATGTTGGCTGAACTTTGATTGTACCTGTTCGCGATGCAATGGCGTCAGTGTCCCAGATGGTAGGGATGCCCCTTCAGAATTGTAAACGCGCGGTAGAGTTGCTCGAGGAGCACGACTCGGGCTAATTCGTGGGCAAACGTCATCTTGCCCAGCGAGAGCACAAGTGTGGCAGCCTGCCGAGCTTGATCGCTGAATCCATCCGCCGGGCCTACCGCAAACAGCAGTGGCGATGAAGAACGTTCTTGACACTCGCCCAGCCATTTCGCGAACTCTTCCGAAGAGAACTGCTTCCCCCGGCCATCGAGCAGCACCAGCGAGTGCTTTGGACGCGCATCGCGGGCGCACAATTTCAAAAGAGCAGATTCATCTCTGAGGGTAGTCGGTTGCACCTCGGCGTAGCGGCTCAGGCGCCTCAGGTATTCATCGGTCAGTGTTTGGATGGCAGACTCTTTGGTTTTGCCGA
>DASPSE010000448.1:0-2869 GCA_035624085.1 Terriglobales bacterium | reverse complement strand
GGGTATGGGCAGGGTGCACAGGGTTATGCAAAGCGCTTCGGCGCCAACTATGCCGACACGGTCAGCAGCACCTTCATCGGCGGCGCCATATTGGCAACGCTGCTGAAACAGGATCCGCGCTATTTCTATAAGGGAACCGGCAGCGTGGGATCACGGTTTTTGTATGCCGTCGCCAATTCAGTGATCTGTAAGGGAGACAACCGACGCTGGCAGCCCAATTACTCCAACATGTTAGGAAATCTGGCTTCGGGCGGAATCTCCAACCTTTACTATCCAGCTCAGGATCGTAATGGCGCCGAGTTAACTTTCGAAAATGCGGCCATCGGGATTGGCTCAGGTTCCATCACCAATCTGCTGCAGGAATTTCTCATACGCAAGTTGACCCGAAATCCCAGCCACGACTCGGGGAAAGCCGGCAGGAAATCCATCAGCGGCAATTGAGAAGCCCTTGGAGTTCAGGTGGAAACCTGATCGATTTAGGGTTGCCGCCGGAAGAGCTGGCTCGCCACCCTGCGCAGATTAGCGAATCGCTCTTTAATGAGGTATGGCTGCGGGCCAATTCGCTATCAGCGTTAGTGGACGAGTTCCCGCTCGCGACTGTCCCAAGGTATTGATCAGTAAACGTCCGCCTGGCGCCACGTCGTACCCCGCGCTATACAGCAGCGTCTCTCCAACGGCGGTCCGGAACAGGACCTTGGGATCACCCGTCTGGATCGTACTGTTAGTAGTGTTAATCGGGAACTCGAGGATCTCGTCTCCGTTGACCACGCTGACCGCGTAGAGCGCCTTGCCGTCATGACGCCAACGTGGAGTCGTGGCTCCGCCTGACGAGATCTGCGATCGCTGGCCGGCTCCGGGGAACGGAGCAACATAGATTTCATCCCTGCCGGATTGGCGCGACGTGTAAGCGACCCAATGACCATCAGGTGAAAACACCCCGTCGCGTTCCCAGTCCGGTGCTGTCACGAAAGGAAATGGCTTCTCGTCCTTGGCCACGGGCATAACGTAAACGTTAGAGGCTCCCGGTTCACCATGGTTATAGAGGATGTACTTGCCGTCGGGAGACCAATCGCTGGGCGACTGCCACTGTTCCTCCTGGTAGAGCAGGCGATCGCTCCCGCTCCCATCCGCCGCTCGCACTGCGAGACGCGCCTTGCTGGTGTTCTGCGGAATGACCATGTACGCAATGTTCTTGCCGTCTGGCGACCAAACCGGTGTGGTGCCGGCAGCCTCGGTGCTCAGGCGAGTGCGAAGGCCGTTGGCGGTATCGAAAACCCAGACCTCCGGGTTCGGACCGCCATACTTCGTGAGCGCCACTTTATGCCCGTCCGGCGAGATGCGCGGATCATTGTTGCCGCGTTCTCCAACCGTCCCGAGAGCCTTTCCGGTGACATCGAACCATGTCAACTGGCCCTCCTCGGCGGAGTTGGCGCCATTCGCGTAAATCAACCGTCCGTTGCTGGAAACGCTGAACATTCCTCGCCAAATACCTTGGTCGTTAAGAGTTTTTTCTGCCACGCGCACGGGATCGCCTTGCAACTCCATGCGACCGGGGTCGAAGCGCTGCGCCATCAAATCCGACTTGCGCAAAAACACCAGATAGCCCGAGGCATAAAGCGCGTTGGCATCGGTGCGGACCAGCAATCGGCCCGGCGATCCGGCTGCGCTCAGAGAACTGACATAGATCCCGCTGTATTCTTGTTGCCCGGCGTGATTGGTGGCGAGATAGAGGAAGTGGTCGCCATCCGGCAAGAACTGGGGCCAGCGATGCGTGCTGTGCTTAGAGGTGTCGACCTTGGTAACGGAGACGGGCGTTCCTCCGGTGGCAGGGATCTGGTACAGGCCCTCGCGAATGCTGGGCGTGAACAGCAGCACGCCCTTGGTGCTCCAGGATCCGCCACGCGGGTTCGAGGCATCGCAGAGAGGCACGGGAGCACCTCCAGCTGTGTCCATAACTCTTAGCTTTCCCGCGGAGAAGAATGCAATCCTGCGGCTGTCAGGCGACCAGAAAGGAAACATGCCGTTCTCGGTTCCGTCCAGCGCGTGCGCCTCGCCCGATTCGAGAGAGCGGATCCAGATGCGGTCACCAGCCCCGAAGACAAGACTCTGGCCGTCCGGAGAGAGGACGGGCGGAGCACCGACATCGCCGATTAATTGGAACGGAGTGTCCTCTGGCGGCGGGATGGAGGCGACGAGACGGGTGCCTGCGGAAGGTTTCTTCCAGAGCGCGATTGCGAGCGCGATCAGCGCGAAGACCGCGATGGAAGCCACAATTCCCAGCAACCAGCGCTCCCTGAGCCCACGCGAAATGCCGCGGACGCCACCTGCACCTGCGCCGAGTGCGGCCCCGGAACTGGCTGCCCATTCCAGCTCCGCACAGATGTCACCCGCGCTTTGCCAACGATTCGCCGGATCTTTAATGAGAGCGCGTGAAATTACGTGTTCGAGCGCGGGCGAAATCTGTTGCCGTACGGTCGAGATCGGCTCAGGATCTTTCTCCAGAATTGCCGAGGCCACGCTGATTTGCGACTTACCTTCGAATGCCCGCTTGCCGGTTAACATTTCATAAAGCACGGCGCCGAAGGCAAAGATATCGGAACGAGCATCAGCTTCTTTTCCCTCGATCTGCTCCGGCGCCATGTATTGGAAGGTGCCGAGAATCGTGCCCGCAACGGTAAGGGGCGTTGCCCCACCCGTGGGTACCACGAGTGGGCTGGTGGGACTGGAAGGCGAGAAGCCGCCACCTATTTCGGCGCTGGACGCCGTAGTCAAAGCGGCGGGCTTGGCCAAGCCAAAATCCATCAGCTTGGCGCCGCCAGAAGTCAGCATGATGTTGCCCGGCTTGAGGTCACGATGAACGATTCCTCGG
>DASPSE010000445.1:0-2754 GCA_035624085.1 Terriglobales bacterium | reverse complement strand
GCGAACTCCTGAGCCACGGCCTTCTGCACCTTATCAGTGTCAATCCGATAACGTTTTGCCGTAGTTAGCAGGACATCGCAGTCGGGGTCTCCGCCGCTTCGATACGCCGATTCGAGCAAGCTGATTTCGAGCAGCAAACGCGATAGGCCGCTCTCGTCATAGCGTGAGATGTGCTTCAGCAAAAGCTCTGCGGGAGTTGCCTTGGCCTTCTCGACTTCCACCCTGTGGCGCTTCGCTAGTAGTGGAAGCCTGTTGTACGGGACACTGCTGAGGACGTGCAGTGCAACCGAGAGCAGATCAGCTTTCTTCATTGGGGCCGAAACCCGCTCCAAGATGGCAGCGAGTATTCGGTGCCGTGCAGTGACCGCGATCTTCTCCTTCTCGATGCGCTTCCGCTCCTGCGCTCGGTCACGTTGCAATTGTTGGAGTGACGGTCGGTCGCCGTGGTGTATCTTGCAGTTCGGGTCGGCGCAGACCTTCACGATCTGGCCGCGACTGCCGCCGTCCATTACGATGGCGTCGGTCATCTTCTCGCAAGGCTTCTGGACAGGAGGTTGCTTGGCCGCGCTTCCGTTCGCCTTGCCTTTCTTGATCTGCAATTCCACGTAGCGATTGCGCCCCAGCGGTGCGCCTTCGCGCGTGTTCCATGCCGAGGAAATCTGCACCAGCTCCGGTTTCTTCTCCGTCGTTCTTGCGACGTGAGCGTCCACCTTGGCCCGGAAGCACTGCGGATCGGTACAGGAGTCTTTGCGAACGTCGGCGAAAAGCAGTTTGTTAAATCCTGTTCGCTTTGGACAATTCGCGCATGATCCCGCAGCGGGAACAAGCGTCTCATCCTGCTTATCGAATGGGACGGACGCGAGTTGCAGCAGGATGTTCGATTCAATCCAAGCTGCGAGTTCCCGCACGGGAATGAGCACCTGGGAATTGCCTTCACTCGTCCACATGCCCCGGAACGCGGCTGCAAACGCTTCCTGCTGCTGTGAGGCTTGGAGCTTGGCGATTAACAGGGCGTGGCCGATGGTGATTTCGTCTTTCAGGAACGCTTCGGCCACAGGCGGAATCAGGTCGGCTAGCTTCAGTCGACCGTAAATGTACGCCTCACTCTTGCCCGAACGGGCGGCGATATGGGTGATGTTGTAGGGTGCTCCAAGTTCCAAAAGCGATTTGAAACCGAGGGCCTCTTCCAGCGGGTGGATGTCCTCGCGTTGCAGGTTTTCCACGCACTGCGCCTCGACTGCCTCAGCATCGGTGAGTTGGACAATGCGCACAGGGACGTTCTTGAGTTCTGCGATTTTCGCCGCTCGTAGACGGCGTGCTCCGGCGATCACTTCATACTTGCTCTCGTCCAGTTCACGCACCAAGAGCGGTGCCAGAACGCCTTGCGCCTTGAAGCTGGCTGCCAGTTCGCTGAGACTGCTCTCATCGAACCGCTTCCGTGGATTGCTCGACGACTCGGTGAGAGCCGTCACGGCTACATCTCGATATTCGCTGTGATTCGCGGTCGCATGATTCTGCATGGTGTAATCTCCTTTGAGGTTTTCAGTTTCGTTGGGTTGTGGCTGGTTGAATTCAGAACGGGATGTTTTCGGCTGCCGCAGACTCCGCCATCGGCGGAGGGCTGAAAGCGGCAGAATCCGTTTCCGAAGTGCTCGGCTCGGATTCCTGTGTCGGTTCTGGCTTCGGGGCGATGGCTCCGAGAATCACCGCAGCGGTTTGCTGAACGGCTTCTAGGCTCTCCCGCAACAGATTGGCGTCTCCGTGCCAAAGCTGGATGTAATCGGCAGAAGTGGTTCCGGTTTGGAGTCCGACGGCCTTGCAAACCACAAAGGCCACGGCCTCGGCTTCGGTTTCGCGGACTTTCTTGGTGGTCAGGGTGCGGCGATCTCCACGATGCAGCATTTCGTGGCCGATCTCGTGGACCAGCGTCGAGAATTCCTCGGCTGGCTGCATCCCGGAAAGCAGGGTGATCTTGCCGCCGTGAGATAGACCTTTGGCGGGAGCGATGCGCTCGGAGTAGTTCAATTCCACACCTTGCGACTGCACGAACTCAAACAGCCGTTCGCGGTATCCACTCACGTCGCCCTGCACTTCGGTCAACGTGGGGAGTTCCTTGCCTTCGGTCTGGGTGATGTCGAACACGTACACAGCTCGGAAGCCGATGAGTTGCGCTTCCGGCTTGCGTTCGTCGGCAGTGTTCTCGGTGTCAATATCGGTCGCGATTTCGTTCTGGCGCGACCGACGATGGCCGACCATCGGGGCGAGAATGAGAATGCCTTTCTCCCCGCGCTTGACGAAGCGGCCAAGCGAGTTCCACGCTCGAATTCCGGCAACGTTGGTAGCATCCGGCTTCTGTCTGGCGATCAACATGACATTGCCGAAGGAGTAGGTATGGAATCGGGCCATCGCGCCGAGATACTGCGTGAGCACTTCACTGTGCCCGGATTCGAGCGACTGCACGAGATAATCCACTGCGTCTTTGGTTTTGCTCTTGATGTCTTCTAACTTCATTGTTTTTTCCCTTCCGCCGTTCCGGCTTGGTTTTTTCTTTCACTTGGAGCGGCAGCGAGAAAAAACCAAGCCGGGACGGTGAAAGGGACAGAACGGAGCCAGGGGAGGGTGGCAGGGCGCGAGTGGCGGCGCGGTGCGTGACAAACCGCTCTTGCTTTATGGTTTGGCGCGGCACCGGCGCATCAGCCCGAGCGACCGACCGAGCCGCGGCCAAGCGGCGTCCGCCCGACGGAGGGCGAAGTG
>DASPSE010000220.1:0-2171 GCA_035624085.1 Terriglobales bacterium | reverse complement strand
GCCTTTCCATTGTGGGTCCGAGGGAGGAAACAGAGTCCCAATATCCGGCGCCGCTATGGCGCCCAGCAAGGCATCTGTGATGGCATGTAGAAGCACGTCTCCATCAGAATGCCCGCCTAGGCCCTTGACGTGCGGCAAGGTCACGCCGCCGATTTTCAGTGCAATGCCGGTTTTGAATTCATGCGAGTCCCAGCCGTACCCAATTCGCATCCTGCTCACGTTGATGATGTTATCAGTGGCGCGATCACTCTGACGCGCTTTTTACGCAGGCAGGCGCCGTTGCCGGGGCCGGGATCGCGCCTATTGCAGGCGGAAGCGTTCGTTCATCAGGCGTTGCAGGCGAGGCTTGTAGAGGATGTCGTAGGCGAGTTCTTTGTCCGGGAACATGGCCAGGGCCGCCCGTTTTGCTCCGGCAGCCAACTCGGAGGCTTCTTCTACCGTGAGGTTGGGGTCTTGGCTGATCACTGACATCACCATGCTGATCATGACTTGCAGACGGCGTATTTGTCGGGCTTCTTGCTCTTTCTCGTTCAGGTTTCCGGAAGCTGGTTGCGAACCATTCATGTGGGTCCCCACTTGCAGTGCTGGCAGCGCAGTATCGCCTCAAGTTTAGATGTCCCGCTCCACCCCGGCGTCGCGGCCTGCTGAGGCTATTCTCGGGGCAATCCCACTGAAACGCAATGGCTCGACGGTGTAAGACTTCGGTTACCTAAGCCCGGCAAACCGCAACCGGAAATCCCCAGAAAAGTGACACGGATGTGATTCTGTCCCACGTTTCTGCCACAGAGAGTTAGAATCACCATGCAGGGAGAGTTTACGGGCCTTGGGGGACAATTAGCCCTGACGGAGGTAGCCATGGCAGACTCTGGTTCTGCGCAACGGAAGGAACGCCCCGATCCGAATGAGAAGCTGGTGCGAGTCTTTGACACGGAACAGGAATCGGAAGCGATGGTTGTGCGAGGTCTGCTGGAGTCGGCCGGAATCGATTGCGATGTGACTGCGCTGGATGCGCCGCAGGACATTCTGCCGGGCGTGGGTGGCACGATCATCCTGGTCCGCGAGGAAGATGCCGAGGAGGCGCGGCGTGTGATCGAGGCCTACAGGCGATCACCGGCTGATCTCGAAACGGCGGAGTTCAATGTGATTGAAGAGCCGCCAGAGAAGGAGTGACGGCGCGACCGTCCAGATAAAAGCTGACGGCGCCGTCGAGGTCGGTTCTGTAAGTGATGACGTGGGATTCCGCTAGCCGCTCAAGCACTTCTCGTCGCGGATGTCCATAAGTGTTGTGCGCGCCAACTGAAATCACCGCAAACCTGGGATTCACTGCGGACAATAGCTCCGGGATCGTGGAAGTTGCACTACCGTGGTGAGCCACTTTGAGAAGATCTGCGGTCGGTTGCTCGTCTGCAATCCGGCGCTCGACTTCCTTCTCCGCATCACCCTCCAGTAAGGCAGAGGTTCCGCCGTAGCTGACGGTCATCACCAGAGAATCGTCATTAGTTTTCCGCGCCGAGACTGCTGCATCTGCCGCAGGAGCTAGTATGTGATACTTCAGTCCGCCGGTTTCAAAGCTGTCTCCCGCCTGGTGTACCACGACAGGAATGCGCAGCTCTTTAGCCTCTCGAAGCAGGGACTCCAACTCGGAATTCGTCGGACCCACGCCCAGCCACAACTCTCGCGGATGGAAGTTTGCCAAGATGGCTCTCATGCCCCCGATATGGTCGGCATGAGGATGAGTGACGGCGACTGCATCCAGATGGTGAAATCCCCGCGACCAGAGATATGGCGATACGACATCCTCGCCGATATCGAGTTCTGAGTGCATCCAGTGCGGGATCCCTCCGGCGTCGACCAGCAGGGTTCGGCCCTGAGGTGAGACCAACAGAATCGAATCACCTTGGCCGACATCGATCGAGGTGATTTCCAGTACGCCCTGTCGTATCTGCGGGCGGGGAGGCACGAAGCAGATCCAGAGAGCACTTCCAGTCAGCGCAGCTACGCCTAAGGTCGTGAGCGCCAGACGCCGACGGGCCAGGATCATGGCCAGGACTAAAGTTGCCGTAGCCGCGAAAATGAGCGAGATGCCGGGCGTGGGCACGCGAGTATCCGCGATCTTCAAGGTTCCCAGCCAGCGAACCGACCCCGCCATGGCTTGAACGGCTAAACCTGCG
>DASPSE010000403.1:0-14667 GCA_035624085.1 Terriglobales bacterium | reverse complement strand
AAATAATCGGAAGCGTAGAAGAGGCCGTCCCAGCGGAAGCCGAGCCACTTCACGTCCGCCATGATCGCGTCGACGTACTCGGTTTCTTCCTTCTCGGGATTGGTGTCGTCGAAACGGAGATTGGTTTTGCCGCCGAACTCGTCAGCCAGTCCGAAATCGAGGCAAATTGCCTTGGCGTGTCCGATATGCAAATAGCCGTTGGGCTCGGGCGGGAAGCGAGTTTGCACCCGCCCGTTGTATTTGTTGGTCTTGAGGTCCTCGAGAAAGATGTCGCGGATAAAGTTCGAAGGGGCGGACGAGGGCGCGATCTTAACGCCAGCCTCCGCAGGGGGATTCGACAGACTCATGGAACACACGGAGAATGCCCAACATCTGCCTAGAACACCATATGCTAGCACGGGGGACATCTAGGGATGGGGACAGATGCGGCCGAACTTTAATCGGAGGTCTGGAGACGTTCCAATGCGAGATTCAGCAACCTATCGTCGAACAAAGATTGCTTGCGTTTGGCTGCCGTCCGCCCACCCGGCCACACCGATAGTCCGTCACGAACTGAGGCAAGAGTGGGCTGTCGCCCGCCATTTGAGAGTAACCAATCCACCGTTGCCAGCAGTTCCATTCCCAAGGGTGACTCGAAACCATCAATGATCTTTGTTGTTCTTTCTAGAGCTGGTAGGAAGTCCTTAGCAGCACCACTCCGGAGATAATCGGCGACCTGGTCGCGCTTGGTATCCTCGAACCAGATCAGGTCAAAAGGACCGGCGTCGCTGAGCCGTTTCTCGCAATGGAGGTAGCTACCGTCCAAACCGTTGAGCAGATGACGAAGCTGATCAGCATAAGGGCCGTACTTGTTTGCGACAAACGTAAGCTTGAGCGGGTCCTCCAATTTCAGGCCGACGATTGCTCTTTGGAGAAACCACGCAAGCTTTTGAACCTCAAGGTTAGTACACTCGATCCCAAGCACAGAATAGCGACGAACAAGTTCGGCAATTAGTGCTCTTGCTGGCGTCAGTTCCTCGACGCCGTCGCGCTTCGGCGCGTTTTGATAGGCGCTCGTCGGCACAAACACCAGGACATCAACCTCGGGAAGATCAGACAAGCCGGTCTCTATCTCGTGGCGAACAAGCTGCCAGTCTAGTCCTCCGTTTCCACAACCGAGTGGAGGCAAGGCCACCGAGTGAATATGCTTTTCTTGAACGACCCGGACAAGATCTTTAAGGCCCTGACGAATCCACTCCAAACGCGAGGGCTGTCGCCAGTTCTTCTTGGTAGGAAAGTTGATAATCCACCGCGGGCTGATTAAAGAAGGATTTTCCGTGACGAACATCCGGCCGATCTTAACTTCGCCGCGCTTGCATGCCTGCTGATAAGCGCGCGTATTTTCGGGAAAGGCTTCGCTGAACATAAGCGCGATGCCCTTGCCCATTACGCCGACCTCATTGACTGTGTTTACCAACGCCTCGGCGGGTGCGTCCAGCAGATTGCCCTCAGTGTACCTGATCATTAGACATACCATCCCGGCATCGCTTTCACTTCTAAATTCACACCTTGATCTCGGATCAAGGCCCTAATAGCCTGCTGCTGATCATCTCTGTAGCAGATTATCCCCAACAAAGCAGTGATAGGCATATACCGATGAACGAGCGCCTCAGCTTGGTATCGCTCCACCTTCTCTAGGTCCTTGAGATCGCGCCGGAAGTCGCGTGCCTGAAGTATCTTCCAGTCAATCATCCGTCCTAATTCATTAAGTTCGCTCGAGAAATCTGCCGTCCACAAATATGCATGGCGATCAGAGAAGACAAAGTCAATACCCATCTCGCGTAGTTTGCGCAAGGAGGAAACTAGAATGACAATATCCCGCATTGGTGTCTGCTTCATACCGTTATAGCCCGTTTTGATGTTCAGCATCATCGGAGTGTAGGGCGTGAAATAGAAAGGAATATAGTCGCTTAGCGTGCCCCCCGGCGGTATAGGTACCCCGCGCCCAGACCGCTTTGCGATCAGGTCTGGATTCCCAATTTCGTGATAATCCGGATCCAAAACGTCGGAAGTACTGCAGTGTAGCCCGTTGGCGAGGATCCACCTTACGTTGGCGACATGCGAAATTCTGAAAATTAGAGCCTTTTCTGGGGTTAGTGAGCTCATTGGGCTAAGTCACCGTCCAGCGGCTGGTCAATCGGGTTGGCTGATTATATCTTTGCTTCCGATCGTAGGCATGAGCCAGATCGCGTACTATCCATAATAACTGCTCGCTCCTACATAGATCCTCCGGGCCGCCAGCGCGACTCAGTCGCCCGAGATGTCGACTCGGGCACGTCTAGCACTCCGCAGGCCCCATTGTCGCTATCCAAACTTCAGTAACCTCAGCTTGGTTACCAAGAGGACCCTGACTCCCGAACTACCGTCCAAAAGTATTGTTTTGTCTAGTATGGTGTGAAACGATGATGGCACCAACGTGCCAGTCGGACAAGATGAGGAGCCGGGAGAGCTGTCTCCAGCGACATGAATAACCTCGCCATCAGCATGGTCGTCGTGCCAGGGATCGTGGCCCTGCTGCTCTTCCTGCTGTTTACCTACCTCTACGAGCAAAGCCGTCAGCAATACTTTCGCGCCTGGCAATTGGCCTGGGCGTTTTATGCCTTGCACTACTGCCTCGATGCCCTGGATGCGGTCTATCGCCCGTCGGCGCTAGTGGCTTTTGTGGGTTCTTTGCTGCTGGTGGCCATGACGCTTTGCATCTTCGTTTCAACCCGATTGATGCGGGAGAAATTCGTTCTGCGGTGGGAAGACGTGGCCCTGGGTTTAGCCGGCATTGTTCTCGCCTGGTGGAATGTGCGGGCGCAGATTGCGGGAGGAATATTTCGTCCGGACACTTCCGCGACTCCTCGTTTGCCCTTGGATGTAGGGATGGGTGTTGTATTGCTTTATTGTTCTTTTTATTTCTATCGCCACGCCCATCGAAAGAATTCCCTCGCCTTCAAGCTACTGGCAGTTTCGCTGGCGCTATGGGCGGTGTTGATGGTATTTGGCGAGCTGCGCAATCCGTTCGTCGCGATGTTAGGCACGGCGGGCCATTTCCTCGGCCCCATTCCTCAGATGCTGCTGGGCGTGGCCATGGTGATGGTGCTGTTTGAGAACGAACGCACTGCGGTACAGGAGAACGCACTGGCGTTCTCAACACTGGGCGTCGATCCCATGCGGCTCCTCTCAGCGGAAGAGCTTGTACCCAGCTTGCAGAACATTCTCGACCGGCTGGTGGCGCCGCTGCCCACGGGACGGGCGGTCATCTACATTTCAGAGCGCTGGCGCGCCGTTCTGCCCACCGTGCAGCGCGGTTTCTCTGCGGATTTAATCAGCAAAATGGAAAAAAGCGGAGCGGGCGAATACATCGCCGAACTGGCCTACCGGCGCGGCGGATTCGTGACCTTCCGCAATGTGGCGGAGATTTCCGAGCCGCTGCCCGCTTTCCCCGGTGCGCGCTTCGAGCAATTCCGGCAGCTGATGGCAGAGGAAGGAATACGGCATGTTACGGCCGTCAGCCTGCAAACTCGCGAACGCAGCTTTGGAGTGATTTTCTTTCCTCATGCTGCCCGCAACATGTTCGGATCGTCGAACCTGCGCCTGCTGATCGGTCTGGCGCTGCAGATTGGGCTGACGCTGGAAAACTACGTGGTGATGCACGACGCGCAGCGGCGCACCAAGGAATATGAGCTGCTCACCCAGATTGGCCAGGCGGTAAGTTCCCGGCTCGACCAGGATGAGATCTTACGCACCGTTCACAAAGAGCTGGGGCAGATTTTCGATACCACGGATTTCTATGTGGCGTTCCACGACGGAGACAGAATTCACTTCGAACTCGAAGTGGTGAAGGGGCAGGTTCTGCCGAAGCGCTCGCGCCAATACGATAATGGCTTCACCGAGTACATTCTGCGAACGGGGCAGCCACTGCTGATCCGTTCCGATCTGGAGAGAGCCCGCGAACGCCTGGGCACGACCTTCATTCCGCCGAATCCTGCAAAGTGTTTTTGTGGCGCGCCCATTCTACTCGCCGGTAAGCCGGCCGGGGTGATGGCGGCTCTGAGCACGGAGCGAGAATACGTGTTCGAGCAGCGTGACATGGAAGTGCTGCAGACGGCGGCCGGGCAGGTGTCGGTGGCAGTCGAAAACGCTCGCCTGTTTGCGGAAGAACAGCGCCGCGCGCACCAATTCGCATTTCTCAACAGCATCTCGAAGACTGCTATTTCCAGCGAGGACGCAGAGCAGATGCTGCTGGAGATTGTGGGCCACATCCAAAAGAACTTTCGCTTTGACCACATTGGCATTGGAATTTTTGATTACGCCCGCAAAGATGTGGAGATCAAGGCCGAGGCTGGCACAACTGCCAAAGCCCTGGGCAAACGTATCCCGCTGGGCGTGGGGATCCTGGGCCGCGTAGCACGAACCGGAGAGAGCGCGCTGGTGCAGACGACTGGGGATGCGCAGTTGCAAGGTGTATTGCCCGAATCGCGGGCTGTCTTGTGCATTCCGATTGCTTACGGTGAGACCCTGTTGGGCGTTCTCAACGTGGAAAGCCGGGAAGAGGATGCCTTCTCGCCTGAAGACGTTTTGATTATGAATACGCTGGCTGACCTGCTGGCCACCGCGCTGCACAACTCGATCGTGTTCCAGAAATTGCAGCAGCAATCCATCACGGACGGGCTGACCGGCATCAAGACCCGGCGGTTCTTCTGGGAATCACTTACTTCGGAATGGAAGCGCGCCTCGCGCTCGGGGCGTCCATTTTCCGTAGTGCTGATCGATCTGGATAAGTTCAAGGAAGTGAACGACAGCCTCGGCCATCTGGAGGGCGACCTGGTGCTGGCCCGCGTGGGCCGGTTGCTGGAGCAGAAGTGCCGGCAATCGAACGTTGTGGCCCGTTACGGAGGCGACGAGTTCATCATCCTTATGCCGGAAACCGGGGTGGAACAAGCCCAAGTTCTGGCGGAGCGCCTCCGGCTTTGGCTGGCGACCGATCCCATGCTGCAGGAGCACCACATAACCGGCAGCTTCGGTGTAGCCAGTTTTCCGGTGCATGGCTTGTCGGCCGAAGACATTATTCGGGTGGCTGATTCCGGCATGTATATATCAAAACATGCGGGCGGAGACCGGGTTTCGACGGCAGACGAATTCGGAGTCGACGAGCATGGCGCCGTGCAACGGCAACTGGTCTCGGCGTATATCGAAGGTTTTCTGCAACGCGAGCATACCGGTCCCGAACATCTCAGCGAGCTTCTCAACACGCTTAAGAAGCTGTCCAGTGGCGAAGAGGAGGAACACGGGCAGCACGCGGAAGTGCTGCGGGAATCGATTGAAGCTTTGACCCGCGCGGCCGAATTGCGCGAGGCAAATGGCACTGGCCACGGGGACCTGGTTTCACGATACGCGCAACTCATGGCGCGCGCCCTCGGTTTGCCTCCGGAAGAACTCGATGACCTTGCGTATGCGGCTCGAGTGCATGACGTGGGAAAGGTTTTCGTGCCGGATCGCATTCTGAACAGGAACGGACCGCTCACCGAGGACGAGTTTTATCTGGTGAAGCTGCATCCGCATGTGGGCGCGGAAATTTTAGCAACCATCCCGGGCAGCGAGGCGCTCCAGAAAGCCGTGGAGCACCACCACGAGGCGTTTGATGGCAGCGGATATCCGGATGGGCTGGCAGGAGAGCAGATTCCGCTGTGGGCGCGCATTCTCGCGGTGGCCGATTCCTATGTCAACATGACCACCGAGCGTACGTTTGCTGGGTCCAGGACCAGTGAACAGGCGTTCGCGGAGCTGGAAAGACTGAGCGGGACCCGCTACGATGGCCTGTTAGTTCGGATTCTTGCCCGTGAATTGAAGAGCGAGCGGGCGCCGTCAAGTTTGGGAAGCGGAAGCTAGTTTCGAGTTTCTAGTTTCCGGCTTCCGAACATTTTGCGAAATCTTTGCTCGATCCGCTATTCTCATTCCGCAAGCTCCTCTTGCAACTGGAAACCAGAAACGGGAAACTAGCTTTGTGTCCATATCTCTTTCCCTTGAGAAAAAAGTCGCACTGATCACCGGTGGCTCCCGCGGCATCGGAGCAGCGGCAGTACGGATGTTCGTCGCGGCTGGAGCACGGGTTGTGTTCAACTACGAGAAATCGCGAGAGCGATCCGAGCAGCTGGTAAAGGAACTCGGCGGGGATCGCTGTGCCGCCATCGCTTGCGATCTTTCCGGCACGGAGACTGCGCGCGGCCTGGTTGAGGCCACAGTCAAGCGCTTTGGACGGTTGGACATTCTGGTGGCCAACCACGGCATTTGGCCACCGGAGGATACCGCCATCGACCAAATGTCAGAAGCGCAGTGGCGGCGCACGCTTTCCGTCAACCTGGATGCGGTGTTCGCTCTGGTCAAGCATTCTGTCGCCCAAATGAAAAAGCAGGGGAAGTCAGGCGGAGTAGCGGGGCACATTGTGCTGCTGAGTTCCACCGCCGGACAGCGCGGCGAGGCTTTTCATTGTGATTATGCCGCCACTAAAGGCGCGCTGATCAGCATGGTGAAGGGCCTTTCGACCGAGCTTGCGCCCGCTGGCATCTACGTGAATTCTGTGGCTCCCGGCTGGGTGGACACGGATATGTCGACACCCGCGTTAGGTGATCCCAAGCGCCGCTCCGGGGTTTTTGCCACGATTCCGATGGGCCGCGTCGGCACGGCCGAGGAAATTGCCGCGCCGATCCTGTTTTTGTGTACCGCACACGCGGGTTTCATCACCGGTGAGGTTTTCAACGTGAACGGCGGGGCCGTGTTGGTAGGTTGATGGTCGCGTGGGGATCCGCGTCTTCGGCCTGAGGCAGCTGCGATTGGTTCCGGAGCGTCTTAACAGTTGCGCACTATGAAATACGTCTTTTCATTATTGCTGCTGACGGCTGTCGCGCTGGCACAAACGGCTCCGTCCAGTTCCACCCCGTCCATTCCTGTGGACCAGGAAAACGCCAACAAGGCCAAAGCTCTCCTCGACCAAGCGATTGAAGCTTTGGGCGGTCAAGCCTACCTAAGCATCCAAGACATCAGCCAGGAGGGCCGCACCTACGCGTTTCACGCCGGACGACCGGAAGGAGCTGGCATACTCTTCTGGCGTTTTTACAAATATCCCGACAAAGACCGCGTCGAGCTGACCAAGCAACGAGATGTGATCTATATATATCGAGGCGATGAAGGCTTCGAGATTACTTATAAAGGCACGCGCGCCGACGATCCCAAAAGCGTAAGCGACTATATTCGCCGGCGCCGGTACTCGCTCGATTGGGTCTTGCGCAAGTGGCTGAACGAACCGGGCATTGCGCTGTTTTATGAGGGTGCGACGGTAGCGGCGCAGAAGGATACGCAGCAGGTCACCATCATGAATTCGCGCGATCAGGCGGTAACTCTGAATATTGAATCCAACACTCACTTGCCGGTGAAGAAGAGCTTCTCCTGGCGCGATCCCACGGACAAACAACGTAACATCGAGGAAGAGGTGTTTGACAACTACCGCCTGGTGCAGGGAATTATGACGCCCTTCAGCGTTACCCGCTTCTACAACGGAGACATGTCGAACCAGCGATTCCTGCATTCGGTGACGTACAACAAAGGATTGAGCGATTCGTTGTTTGAGGCCAATATCACCTACGATCCGAATAAACAACCGCCCAAGAAGTAATTGGCGCTCTCGCCTGAACCGGTTCCTGCCCTGTCGGGAAAATACCCACGATGTGTGGCTTTGCCCACATACTCACCCTTGCCCACATATTCGGTGTGCTGCCCACAAGCTCGCGACCCTACGCCGGTTTTTCGCCTTTGGTTGGCCAAGGAACATTCTCTCTCTTGTTCTCGCGGAAAATGCGGATGGCCTGCTTAAGCCTTGTTGCATTTGCGGTTAAATAACCCGATCTCTTCTTCTGCATCGCTAATTGCTTTATCCAACATGTTTTCAGTTGGTTGACTACATATTTGCGAACCATTTGACACATTGTTTGGCTTCGTCGTATACTCCGGCTGTGGCACAGGATCAACTTTCCACCTACAAGGCTGCACTTAAGGAAGCCCGGGAAGCCTTTGACAAGGCACACTTGCGCGTCCAAGAGATTGAAATCGAGGAATTCGAACTCAAGAGCGAGATGGCTAGGCTGCGCCGTACGATAACGGCTCTCGCTGCCATGTGCAGTGAATCGCCATATCTGGATGACATGGGCATCACTGAGTATTGCGCGGAAATCATGGACGAAGAACAGGGAGAAGTCACCACAGCAGACGTTGTTGCGAAACTCCAAAATATGGGCTTCGATCTTGGCTCTCAGAAGAACCCATCCGCGTCCGTCCACGCGATCCTTAATAGGCTCTCTAAGAGTGGGAAGATCACAAAGGTTACGGATGATCAAAACAAGGTGACGTGGAGAGGGCCGCATTACGACCCTGATTACGTTCCAGAAGTTCCGTTTTAAGTTCGGGTCCGGTGAGAGGCAAGCTTGGCCGCGCGCACTCTCACCCAGACCCGTTTGTGGTGGGCATAGTTTAATTGGCAAAACACCGGGTTTTGGCCCCGGCCTTCTCGGATCGTCCCCGAGTGCCCACCCCAAACTTTTAAAAAGATGGCTACAACCGCGATTTGATTTTATACCGTCGCGGGCGATTCCAGTAAGGACTTTTGCACCTCAGACCTTTGGTTCGCCTTCTGTGCTCTGGCGCGGCCAGGCTGCACAGAAATTGTTGTCGGAGTGTGGCTTATCGCTCATTTGCGCGCAAAGCCACGAAGTGTGGCAAATCAGCCACAGTCGAGATTCGTGGCCAGGCTGTAAGCTGTTCATATAAACCAAACTAGCGAGTCCAGAAGACTGAAACACGAACAAACAATTCGTGCAGCGGTGGAGTGTGCCGGGGTCGGTCTGCACAGCGGCGCTCCGGTCAACATGCGCATCCTCCCTGCGCCTGCCGGGTCCGGCATCGTGTTTCGCCGGGTTGATCTGGATGGCTTCGAAATGGAAGCTACTGGCCGCAACGTGGCACGCGTCAGCTACGCCACCAGCTTGATGAAAAAAGGCGTGCTGATCTCCACCACCGAGCATCTGCTTTCGGCATTCATCGGAACTGGCGTTGATAACGCCATCGTTGAGCTGGATAACCTGGAGCTTCCCATCCTGGATGGTAGTGCGCAGCCGTTTGTGGCGCTGATCCAAAAGGCGGGAATCCGCAAACAGCGCCGCCCGCGCACTTATCTGAAGATTGCCCGGAATCTGGAGCTGCGGGAGGGCGACAAGTTTATCGCCGTCTATCCCGGGCAAAGCTATTCGGTGTCCTATACCATCAACTTCCCTCATCCCCTGATCGGAAAGGAAACTTTCGCTGTGGATCTTCAGGACGGAAATTTTCTGCGCGAGATTGCGCCGGCTCGCACTTTCGGTGCGCGCGAGGATGAGCAGGCTATGCGTAATATGGGCCTGATCCGCGGGGCGTCATGGGAAAACTGCATCGTGCTCAGCGCGAGTGGGATTGAGAATCCACCGTTGCGTTTCAATGACGAGTTCGTTCGACATAAGGTTCTGGATCTGATTGGTGATCTGGCGCTCCTGGGGAAACAGATTTTGGGTACCGTAGTCGCCGACCGCGCGGGACACGCCATGCATACGGCGCTGGTTTCCCGCCTGCTGCGCGACAAGACATTGTGGGAAGAAACTACGGTAGAGGAAGAAAATATCAGGCCGGCTCCTGCGGCGACCCGAGCCCTGGAGCGGCAGTTGGTTTGAGTTCGTCTTTGGATGCCAGCTAGTCCGCTGGTTCGGGCGTGAAATCGCCGGAGTTCCAGAACGAGTCTTCCTGAATGAGCTTATCGAGTTCGGCTCGAGCACAAGCGGTTAGCCGGGCAGCATATTCCTTAGCCGACTGCTGATGTTCGGGGGTCAGCTCTGCCACCCGGCGGGCCAGTAACGGAGCATCTTCTTCCAGCATCTGGACGAGGCGTCGGGTGCGAAAGATCTTGGCGTGTGTCGAGAGCATTTGGATGTGTTTGTCGATAGGCTAAGTAAACCACCAAGGACACGAAGGTTCACGAAGGGATCGCAGCCCAGCAGTCCTTCGCGGTTGATCTCAGCCTCAGGCTACTGCGAAGCTCACCGCAAGTCTCAAGTTCGATACCCCAGAAGAGTTTTCTATGGAAATTGGAAGCCAGAAACTGGAAACTGGTCCCGGTGCACAAGATCGTTTACCTTTCGCTGGGGTCTAATGTTGGTGATCGAGCAGCTAATCTGAATTCGGCCATTGAGCAACTGCAAGCTCTGGGCAAAATCGAAAAAGTTTCATCATTCTACGAAACCGAGCCGGTGGAGTTCGAGAATCAACCCTGGTTCCTGAACTGCGCGGTCAAGCTCGACACCGAGAAGATGCCCAAGCAACTGCTGGCTGGAATCCTGGATGTTGAACAAGAAATGGGAAGGCGCCGCACACAGAAGAAAGGTCCGCGAGCGATTGATATTGATATTCTCCTGTTCGGAAATTCGATCATCGATACCAAAGGTTTGACGATCCCGCATCCGGCGATGCACGAACGCCGGTTTGTGCTGGAGCCGCTTGCCGAGATTGCACCGGACGTCCGTCACCCCGTATTCAAGCGGACCATCCGGGAATTACGCGATGCTTTGCCGCCAGGCCAGGCCGTGCGCAAGGTAAACAAGAAATGATCATCGATGGCGCTCTTCGCGATCCTTTGCATTCTTGACGGTTAAAAACTTTTACCGCAGAGAACGCGATGAATTCGCAAAGCTCGCGAAGAAACCTTGAGTAGAGATTGGGCCACTGGCGGGTTGGCTACCGCAGCCCCGTTAGATTTCGCGAGCCCGCTGTCGCCCCGAGCTGTGACTCACAGGGCGGCTCCTGCCGGACAAGGCACTTCCGTACCCTAGGAAAGTCCCTGCCAGCGCGAGAGCATAGAAGCTCACAGGTTTGCCTGGCCGAAGTGAACGCTCCCCCCTTATCGGCGACAGAAGGCCAGCCCTATGGCGGAGAGCGACCGACAACTTCAGGAAGAGCCAGTGTGCGGCGCCTGGCAAAAGGCAGTCCAGGCTGTCCTGGGAATTTTTCTGCTGTTCACGATTGCCCTGGTTGCGCATTATCGCGCTGCAACTGCAACCCAAGACCTCAACGAGGAGTTGCAGACGCTGAAGCATGAAGTTCAGCAGCTGAAGCAGGAGCAGGCTATGCCTGCTTTGGTGCTCAATCACTATCGCAACTCGATCTGCTACATTTTCGGGGTGTACCAGGTAGGATTCGACGGCCGGCCGCCTGATCTGCGTGCTCGCGTCTCTGGGACCGGATTCGTGGTCGCGGACGGACTTCTCGCGACCAATCGCCATGTTGCGGAGCCCTGGTTTCAGGATCCGGATTCTGCCGTGCTGATCCGCCGCGGCGCCACACCGCATTTGGAGAAACTAGTCGCCTACTTCCCCGGGCTGCCACAGCCCGTCAATATCAGTCTGGCGGCCTCGTCGGATGAAGGAGACTTATCGGTGTTGCATATCGAGGATTCACAGGCTGCACGCCAGCTTCGCCCCTTACCCATAGCCGATGCTGCGCCGAACGCGGGGGAATTGGTTTCGGTGGTCGGATATCCGATGGGTGTGTTGGGGATGGTCGCGAAGTCACCGCCAGCCGTGTACGATAGACTTGCCTTCCGCCGTGACGATCAGCGTGCAGCCAGTGAGTTGGCCGCGCTGTCGCTGATTCGGCCATCGGCTACTTGCGGGCATCTGGGGGACGTCGTCGGGGACAAGCTGATTTATGACGCGCCTACAGCCCACGGCGCCAGCGGCGGCCCGGTGTTCGACTCGCAAGGTGAAGTGATCGGAATCAATGCCGCCTATCTCGATGGCTTCTCCGGCGGTACGCTGGGGGTTTCGGTGCGCGCCCTGAAACCGCTGATCATTTCAGCGCAGAAGCATCGTTAGCGCGTCTGCGCTGCTTTCCGCCGTCTCTTGATCCATCCCGGCTCCCGCACGTGCTCTTCTTCCAAGCGTCGCAGCCGCGCCGCCATGATTCCGGGCCGGCCTAAATAGCCGACTACTCGGCGATGGTCGCTGCGGTCTACCACTGGCAGACGGCCGATGTTGTGACGCAGCATTTTGGCGGACGCGTCGTGCAGCAGCTCATCGGGATAGGTCACAATTACGTTGCGAGTTCCGGCATCAAGCACGGACATGGACCCACTGGGATCCTTATCGAGGGCGCGCATAACGTCTCCCCGCGTGATGATTCCAGCAAGGTTCCCTTCAGAATCCAACACCACCATACCCTGGTGCTGAGTGACCTCCGGATCACGGCGGGCAATGCGGTCCGACAGCTCGCTGACACGCATATCAGCGGGTAGAGTGGGGACGTCCTTGTCCATGGTTTCTGAGACCATCATCTGCTTCAGCACGTCAGCTTCGTACTCCTGGTGGATGTGCAGGCCGCGCCGCGCCAGCTTTTCGGTCATGATCGAAGCGCGAGGTATGAGCAACATGGCGATGCCATCGGCGATGACGCTCACCAGCATGAGTGGCAGCACAGAGTTGTAATCGCGGGTGATTTCAAAAGCGAAAATAATGAACGAGAACGTGGCTCGGGAGGCCGAGCCGAATACCGCTCCCATGGCGACCAGCGCGAAAGCTCCGGCAGAAAGATTCGCGCCGGGAAAGATTCGATTCATCGCCATGGCGAATACGCCTCCCATGGCTGCGCTCGACATGAACATGGGCGCGAGCAGACCGCCCGAGGTTCCTGAGCCGAGCGAAACCACCAGCGCAACCGCCTTGGCGACCATGACTACGAGCAGCAGCTTCCAGGCGAGATTCGCGTTCAAAATGTCGCCAATGGTGTCATAGCCGACGCCCAAAACGCGTGGCACGAAATAGCCGATGATCCCAAGGCCGAGGGCGCCGATCGCGGGCCACCAGAGTTCGTCGACTGGCAGTTTTTCGAACTGGTCCTCCGTCCAATAAAGAAGCTTGGTGAAGCCCACGGCGGCCAGGCCGCAAAGGACGCCAAGAATCAAGTAAAAAGGCAAGGCGCGGGGGACGCCGAAGTCCATGGCTGCGACCTTAAACATGGGACCCGCGCCCAGGAGTTGCATGTGGACTGCAGTAGCGAGGGTACTGGCGATGACGAGAGGAATGAACGATCTGGCTTTGAACTCGAAAAGGAGCAGTTCAATAGCGAGAATTACACCCGCGATCGGGGTGTTGAAAGTGGCGGACATGCCTGCGGCGGCGCCACATGCCAGTAGAGCTCTGCGTTCTGAGGCCGTCGTGTGAAACGCCTGGCCGACCAGGGATCCAAAGGCGCCGCCGGTTTGAATGATGGGGCCTTCGGCGCCGAATGGGCCGCCGGTTCCGATGGCAATGGCCGCCGAAAGGGGTTTCAGAATCGCAACCCGCGGCTGAATGCGGCTACGGTTGACCAGCACTGCCTCCATCGCTTCCGGAATGCCGTGCCCCTTGATCTTTGGCGTTCCGTACTTCGCCATGAAACCGACGATGATCCCGCCAATCACTGGAATTGGGATCACCCACAGGCCGAGATGGTTGTGCCGTGCGCTTATGAACTCCGCGACGAAGCGATGGTAGAAGAAGATATTAGTGAACAACCCGATGAGCTTGTACAGCACATAGGCGATCAGCCCGGCGATCAGGCCGATGCCCGCGGCCAGGAAAGACATGAGCACCATGCGGAATTGCGCCGGTTCAGCCGCTCTGACGTCTGCGACCTGCGCGCCAGTGGCGCCGATGGTCGCAGGTGGTGGATTGCTGCTGGAAACTTTCGTCATGCCTACGGCTTTCTCCTGAGCGTTCGCGAAGCGGCTTGGGTTGCGGAATGGTTGCCGCTCTTGCTCATTTGAATAGCGCGCCGCAGAGCAGCGATCAAGGCAGGGCCTTGCATCCGAAGCTCGGCGCGATGGTGAAGAGACAGTTCCCTCAACACCTTTTCACCTTTCGGAGTTAAAGACAGCAATACCTCACGCCGGTCCTCGCTTCCGGGCTGCCGCCGGACATAACCACCCGACGAGAGACGGTTGACCAGTTCTACCGTGCTGTGATGCCGAATCTGCAGGCGCTCGGCGAGTTCGCCGATACGCGGGCGGACTCCTTCGGGCAGACCCTTGAGGGCGAGCATTAGCTGATGCTGACGCGGCTCCAGGCCGGTTTTGCGAGCCGCCTGCTCACTGAAGTGAAGGAAGCGGCGGATTTGGTAGCGCAATTCCGCCAGCGATTGGTAGTCAGCCACGGTGAGCGATCCTTCCATGACGCGAATTATATCGTATCAAGACCATTTCTATGATGTACATCGTATCACGATATAACTCGAATTGGGAAGCATGCCTCCCGCTGAGAATACCCCCTTGCCTGACTGCGCGCTGTTCACGGACCACTGGCCACAGACCACCAACGCCGCTGGTCACGAAGGTTACTCTCCGTTTAGAATCCCTAGTCCTCATATTTTCGGAACATTACGGAGCAAGGACGTCTCCTCCAGCCGGGCGGAGACGCCCGGCCTCCATTGACATGGAAAGGGGCGGAAAAACGTGATCCCGCGCTACACACGCCCGGAGATGGGCCGCATTTGGAGCGATGAGAACCGCTTTCGCACCTGGCTGATGGTCGAGGTAGC
>DASPSE010000389.1:0-11392 GCA_035624085.1 Terriglobales bacterium | reverse complement strand
GGCAATCGTTACAGGTCGATATGCTGATCGGCCAATCTCATCTTAGCGTGACCGTTGTCACTGCCGATGGTTTGCGCAGATTCTATTCTGAAATTGGTTATGCTGGATGCGTCTGCGATCGAGGCGGGTCTTCGCCAACTGGGGCCGGAACAACTGCAAGCTGCGCTTGCGGGCTTCCTTCCCAAAGATGCCACGAGAGCTGAGCGAATCAGCGCCATCGAAGCTGGGTTGCGAAGCCCTGCCGGCCAATCCGTGCGGGAAGCCATGGCACGATGGATCGTTGACGGGATTGTTCCGGTGGATGCGTTGGTTCCCGAGGCTTATTTGAAGTGGCGGCCGCCGGTTCGGGACTGCATGGTGTTTGTAATCGGGCGAATATCCCCTGCGCGCCTTGCCCCCAAACTCCTCGAGCAACTTGAACTCCCTGCAAGAACACCTCCTGAAGCGCGCCTGCTGCGGCTGATTGCAAAGGTGCCCGGCCTGCAGAAATTGGGCCAGGTCATCGCGCGAAACCAGCACCTGCGCCCGGCGCTGCGAAATGCGCTCGCCAGGCTGGAAAACAGCATTCGTGACGTTAAGCCCGAGGAAATCCGCGCCATCATTCAAAAAGACCTGGGGCTACGGCTCAAGACCTACGAAGTTGACATCGCACCGGCCATACTCTCAGAAGCCAGTGTAAGCGCGGTCGTGCGCTTCACCTGGAGAAATCCTGCGAGTGGGCAGCGCGAACGCGGCGTTTTCAAAGTTCTGAAACCCCACATTCCCGAATACTTTGCCGAGGACATGGACTACTTGCAGCGGCTGGCGGAGTACTTCGGAGATCGGCACCATACTTACGGTTTTCCCGCAGACCTTATCCCCGATACCTTCAAGAAAGTCCGGCGATTGCTCCAACACGAGGTTAACTTTGTCCGCGAGCAGAAAACTTTAATCGAAGCCGGGAGTCTTTATCGCTCCATGCCTGGCGTGCGCGTGCCGCGGGTGATTAAGCCGCTTTGTACACCGAAGATTACCGCACTCACAGAGGAGCGTGGGATAAAGGTGACGAATGCGGCTGCCCGCCTGCCAACCCCGCTTCGTCGTAGGGTGGCCGAGCAGATCATCGAAGCGCTGGTCGCAGTCCCTCTTTTGTCGGCGCAGGAAGGCGCCATCTTTCACGGCGATCCCCATGCCGGGAATCTGCTCTACGACAACCGTACCGGTGAACTGACCATCATCGATTGGGCGCTGCGAGAGCGCTTGAGCCGCGAACAGCGCCGGCATCTTGCGCTGCTGTTTCTGATGGTTAGCCTGCGAGACCCCATCGGCGCCAGCAACGAGGTTTTGGCGCTCAGCCAGCAGCGCATCAGAAGCGATTCTCCGCGGGCGGCAGTGGTTCGCGAGGTGGTAACCAGCTTTCTTGAGGAACTGCCCGTGCGGCGGCTGCCTAGCGGCGCAGACGCCATGAAGCTGCTTGAACGCATTGCGGTAAAGGGCGTCAAGTTTCCCGGTCCGCTCGTCATGCTGTCCAAGGTGATGTTCACGCTGGATGGAATCCTGAACGACATTGCAGGATCCGACACCGGGATGGGTTTCACCATCGCGCGACACGTCGCTAAGCACTGGCTCAGCGATCGCGCTGCATACCGTTCGCCCCTGATGACCCGAGACTGGATCACGCTGCAGTGCAGCGCGCTACTTTATACCAGCCGCTTGTGGCTCCAGTGCGAACAAGCCCTCCTGGACCGCCTGCTGCCTCCTGTTTCGATGGCATCAGTCGCGACAACATAAGCGACCTCGAGCCGTTTGGATCTAGGCCCGCCCCGGCTTCTATCGTTTTAATGAATTGCGGTCATCGATATTTTGATCTCCACCATGCTTCGCGACCGAGTAAGCTAATGTTACACACAGGGGTGAGCTATGAGGAAGTTGGGAGAGCGGAGAACCAGCCGTTCTTGCCGCGAGATCAAGGAAGCCAATCGCGACAAGCTGCAAGACACACTCAAGGGCGCTCCGCCCAAAATTCCGGCCAGCGGCGTGCCTGTAATAACCCACTATGGCAGATCACTGCACAAAATTCTGCTGGCTCTGGGATACGAAGCCAGTTTGGTAGAAATGCTAGGCCAGAAGTATGGCGGTTGAGAGTTGATGAAACCTTCCCGCGGTTCTCTCGAGCTGCGATCGCAGGAGAATCGGAGGAGGTGAGGCTGGATCGGAAACGAGAGTCCGCACGAGTTCCCCTGTTTGTTGCCACCACCCATAGAAGACTCGACCGCTGCTGTGCCGAACCTGCAGTGCATGCCAGCCAGCCGAATCGAATGATGCATCGTTCGGGCGAACAACCACACAACGAGTATCCAGGCGCAGCCCTGTGCCCAGCGCCTTGAGCGCACTCTCCTTCGCGCTCCAGAGCAAGGCCAGAAGAAGATCCCGGTCGGCGCTACGCGCGACCAACGCCTGTTCTTCGGCAGTGAAGTAGTCAGTCAGGAAAGCGTCGCTATGCGGCTCAATAATCTCGAGGTCACAGCCTAGAGCCACCTTGGAGGGCGCAACGGCGCAAACTGCAATCCCATCGCGATGGCTCAATGAGATAGTGACCGGGGCCGGCCTGTTCGCAAGAAAGACCTCGGGCGCACCGGATGATAAGGAACGTATCTCGATTTCCTGGAGCGAATAAGTCTGATCCGTTAAGTGAAGGTAGCCGGCTACAGCGTGCTTGGCGGTCCAGCGTCCCAATCGCCAATCGGCGCGGCGTTTGGCAAACCGCATGCCGCTAAGAAGAAGGACTTCGTGGGCGCTGAGCCAATCGTTCTCCGGTGCCGCATCGGCTTCGCCCTGCTCCAGCCAATAGACTTGCATCAAAATCACCTGCCCAAGACTAGGCAGCTTCCGCCACTTCGGCTTCAGCTTTCTTGCGCGCTGATTCCTCGACTTTTGCGATACCGCGTTCGACCGCCTGGATCAGATACGCACGCAGCTTCGCGGGGGGAATAATACGATGCAGCGCGCCCACATCGAGCGCGCGTTGCACACTGTGAACACGGTCGAACTCGGCGGCCATCTCACCTAACCTCTCCGAGTGCACGACCTTGAACAGTTCATCCCACTGGGCACGCAAGCGGCTTTTTTCCGCGCCATCGGCCCTGGCCATCGCCTGGCTCAGGGCTTGCAGGCGCTCGTCTTTGCGCGCGCGGGCTTCGACCTCACTGGCGAAAACCACCGCCGCCGCCGGTGCACCGCCGATCACAGAGGCATAGGTTCCCTCCAGAGCTGCCACCTCGAGATTTTCGTTCAGGGTTCGCGAGAAAACGACATAGGCTCCGCCGTGATAGCGGGAGATCACGCAAAAGACCATCGGGCCGTTGAAGTTCACCACGGCCCGGCCGATCTCGGCGCCGTATTCAAGCTGCAACCTGCGCATGGACTCGGGCGAACCATCAAACCCGGACAGATTGGCCAGGAGCACCACCGGGCGGTTGTTGCTCGCCGCATTGATGGCGCGAGCCACTTTCTTCGACGACTGCGGGAAAAGCGTGCCCGCGCACCATTGATCCGGCCCGTCCGCTGGCACAAATCCCAAACGGGGCACGGGCTTGGATTCAATGCCGATGAGACAAACCGGATAGCCGCCTAGGTGTGCATCCCAAACCACCGCGGTTTCCGCTGCCCGCATGCCCGCCCAACGCTCCAGTGGCTCATGATCCTGGTCTATGACCGCCATCATCACTTTGCGGATATCGAATGATTTCTTACGGCCGGGGTTGGCCTCGTCAGAGAAGATTTCGCCCACCCGCCCGAAGCTTTCATCGCCGCTCTCACCGTGCGGATAAACCTGCACGTCGCGCTCGATGGGATCGGTAGTCGCAGCCGGTCTGGGGAACCGCTCCCCTGGCTTCACATAGGTGTGGTCATAGTGGTGGAACAGAATGTGGCAGGCCTCATCAATGTCTCGCGCCCAGTATTGCGCCTGGCCGTTGAGGCCCATGATGCGATCGTACCCGCCAATCCCTTGATTGTCTTCTGCCGAAATGCCGCCGGAGTAGTCCAGGGCGCGCTTGCCAGTTAGCACCATCGCCGCTTTCGGGGTCATGACCAGAATGCCTCGCGTGTGCATGAGCATGGTTGCCTCGGCATTCCAATATGGCTGCGCTCCCACGTTAATCCCGTCAATCAAAAGGTTGACTTCACCCCCTGCTTGCGTGAACTCGACCAGGCGACGCAGCACGCGGGCAATCCAATCCATGTTTTCGACGCCGCTGTCCATGGAAATCTTGGCGCCAGCTGAAATGGCAAACCACTCCAGCGGTACTCCCTTCGCTTCGGCTAGATCCAACCCTGCGATAATGCGCCGGCACTCTGGCTCAGCGAGCGCGCCGAGATCCTTGCTCGGATCTCCCAGCAGCATGACGCGCGTCATTCCCTCGGGATATCTGCTGGTAAAGTTGCGAACCACGCCGACGATGATGTTCGCTCTATTCTGGCCGTGCGGGCGATCAACAGGAATCAGACGGCCTTCTGAGTCAAGATCGTGCTCGACAAAGTCTCCCGGCGGAAATTCAGCGTGCGTGTCCCGCGGGGCGGGCGTGAGCATTTTGATAATTTCGTAAGGGTAGATAAGCCCACGCTGGCGCATGCGTAGGACTTTCAGGTCATACTCACTCAGCGGTTTAATGGGTTGCAGTTTATCGGCGGGCCGGAAGGTTATGAGCAGACCGCGGCCGCCCGGGTTGGAAATGCGCACCACCATATCGCGCAACTCCCCGGTCGCGGGATTGGGAATGTGAGCCCGCACCACCACCTGTTCCAGGCCCAGCCCTTCGGTCGCAGGCATCAGCCGGCGCACGATGTCGTGCAACTCATCCGGCGCAAGATTGAGCGGCTCCCACACGTGCAGCAGTATCCGGTTCCATTGGAGTCGCTGCTGGGCCGGCCGGTGCGACTGAAACAGCCGGATGCCCGCCAACGCTTCCATCAACATGCGCTCCAGATGCGGCAATTCCACAACCCGCCCATTCTCATCGCGCACCGGCGTGACATCGCGAACTTCTGCGCAGGCCACCAGCCGTTCGTCCTTGGGATTATCGCGAGCCACAGCATGAAGGAGGTAGACATCTTCGACTGAGGGCAGCCTTTCGATTTTGAAGTTGCTGAGCCGCCAGAGATGCAGCCGCTTGCCCATCATCGGATGGAGACCGCGGTAAAGCTGTTCCTCCTCGTAGCCATTTCCGCTGGGACGATAGGTGAAATACTGCCGGCTGCGCAAGCCCTGACCGCGAGCCGGTCCGGCGACTGCCACCACAATCCGCCGGATCGGACGCGGGAATCCCGCCTGGTTGAGTAGTGCCTGAATTTCCTGCTTTGTGACTTCCGGTTCGCTCAGTCCGCCGGGCTGCCAAGTGTAGAAATCGACCGCGATGTCATGGTCCGCCGGTATTTCCGCGATCAATGGAAGCATGGCATGCAGCGCTGCGGAGAGCCGCGGATACTGGGCATGAGTGGCGAACACATGAATCCGTTTACCGTCGTGATCGTATTCAACCGAAACGCAGCAATGTCCGTCTATCTCCAGCGAACGAAAATCCATGAGGCTTCGAATCCGGTAGAACCGCGCCGTGATCGCTTCCAGCATGAACTTGCGCATGGCAGCATCCGCGGTTGCAAACCGGCTGGAGAACAGGCTGGCCAGCGGCTGTGGACATTCCACCATCGCATGTACTCTTTCTTGCCGGTCGGAGGCGTCGGGATTAGCCGCCATGGAGGCGAGGTGCTGTTCGACTTGCTCATAAATCTGCTTCCGTGCCCGCTCAAACAGGGGCTGATCGAAATAGCGATAGCGCACTTCCCTGGCCAGGTCATTGACAGCGGGGAAAAGTCCAACACTGATCGAGATGAGCCGGTCGAGAAGCCTGCGAAAATCTTCTCCAACTTTTGGGGCCCAGGTTTCGACGTGCTGCAGACGGCGTTCGAGCACGTTTATGACTGGCGCGATTTGTTGCGTCACGCGTTGATGCGATTTGTAGATCCACAGCAAACTCTCTTCCAGTTCCAGCGAGCGATCCAAGCTGCGCACGCCATAATGGGCCAGCGCGCGCCGTAGCGCATCGACAAAGGCTGAGGGAAGTCCCTCGCCGCCGGTTTCGATCGATCGCAGATAAGAGAAGAGGTAGGCTTCCGCGCTGGGCTCTTCCCCGCTGTTGCGGTGGTCCACTTCCGGGTCACGCTGGAACAACGAGCATATATCCACGAAGATGTTGAGGGCTTCATCTTCGCCCTGCCTTGCCTCATCGCTATCCGCAGGACAATTCTGGTCCCATTCCCCGAGCAGCCGCGCAATTTGCTTTGGATCGGCGTCGAAGCCCAGCATGAGCTGGTGGAGCTCTTCCAGGCTCTCCTGACAGCGAGTAACGATGGCCGCCTCGCTTCCAGCAGCAGCGCGTGATGCGCCGAAGACTATCCGCTCCGCAGCAGCTGCCGCTTGCTCGCCCGCCGTAGGGTCGATCTGCACAAGCGGTGCTCCCGTGTCCACTTGCACATTGGGTATGACCATCACCTGCCGGACTTTGCCGGAGAACGGAGCAACCACCTGCATCTCCATTTTCATTGCTTCCAGCACCGCCAGACGATCCCCAACTGAAACCGCGTCCCCAGGCTTGACGGCAATGGAAACCACGACGGCGGGCGCGGGGGCATGCACGATGCCGCCGTCGTCCCGGTCAATCTGGTGCGCGACGCCGTCCACCTCGATCCGGCAGCTTAGTCCCTGCATTACAGAAACGACGTGGAAGCGCCGCCCGGATGCAGTGAGCCAGTATTCAAACTGACCCAGGTGCTCGATCCGGGCATCGATGCGCGATCCGTCTACATCGACGCGGTACCGGTGTGGGCCGAGGCGGTACGTCTTGGGCGAGTAAGCCTGGCCGCGATAGCGCAACTCGGCACTGCGGCCCACCTGGCTTCGGACGTGCGGTCGTCCGCGCGCCGCCGACGCGTAAAATTGCTGCTGCTCGACCGCTAATTGTGCATCGTAGGCTTCAATGGCGGCTTGCACGATGGCCACATCGGCGTAGTTGCGGGAAAGGTGTTCGCCGGTCGCCGCCAGACCGTCCAGCCAGCCAACGTGGACTTCTCCGCGCTGGATCTCGTCGCGCCCCAGCAATTCCAACAGAAATGCCTTGTTACTGGCCCCGCCCTTGATGACGACCACACTCTCGCGCAGCGCCCGCTGCAGGCGTGAAAGCGCCTCTTTTCGATTCTGCCCATAGGCGATGATCTTGGCGATCATGGAGTCGAACTCTGGCGGGACGGAATCTCCTTCAGTGACGCCGGTGTCGACGCGCACTCCTGGTCCAGTCAAAATTCTGAACCGCTCAATCACGCCTGGGGCCGGAGCAAAATGGTTATCCGGATCCTCCGCATTCAGCCGCACTTCGATAGCATGACCGGTCGTCCGCGGCGGCGCTCCTTCAAGCTGACCGCCCCGCGCGACATGAATCTGCAGTTTGACCAAATCGAGTCCGGTGGTGCATTCCGTTACCGGATGCTCGACCTGCAAGCGAGTGTTTACCTCCATGAAGGAGAAGCGCTGGCTTTCCGGCTGGTACAGGAATTCCACCGTGCCGGCGTTGCGGTAGGCCGCCACCCGCGCCAGGCGCACGGCCGCCTCGCGCAGTTGCTGATCTTGCCGGGGAGAGAGCGCTGGCGACGGCGCTTCCTCGAGAATTTTCTGCTGGCGGCGCTGGATGGTGCAATCGCGCACGCCTGCAGCCCACGTTGTTCCGAAATGATCGGCGATGATCTGAACTTCGATGTGGCGCGCGCCCTGCAGTAGTTGCTCCATGAAAACAGTCGGGTCCCCGAAGGCCTTAAACGCCTCGGAACGTGCGCTCTCGAAAGCCTGTGGTAGTTGATTCGCTGAACCCACCAGCCGTATTCCATGACCACCGCCGCCCGCAGTGGCCTTGATAAACAGTGGATATCCCAAACGCTGGGCGACATGGAGCGCATCAGTCAGCGTTTCTACGGGACCGCCGCTCCAGGGCGCGACTGGAATTCCCGCTTGCTCCGCCAAAAGTTTCGAGGCGATCTTGTCACCAAGCCGCCGCATCACTTCGCCGCTTGGGCCGATAAAAACAATGCCCAACTCGCGGCAAAGGTCGGCGAATGCGGCGTGCTCCGCCACAAAACCCCAACCCACCCAGACGGCCTCGGCGCGCGCGCTTGCCAGAGCTCGTTCGAGACGGTCATAGTCCACGTAACTGCACTTGGACTGCTGAGTGCCGGGGTCGATGACGTGGGCCGTGCCGAGACACACCGCTTCATCCGCCTCGCGGACAAACATGGCGTGGCGGTCGGGGTCAGTAAATAGCGCAATCGTGCGCAACGAAGTGCTGTGCTCCTGGTTGAACTCACGCGCCGCGTGGATAAAGCGCATGGCCGCTTCACCGCGATTGACAATCGCTATGCGTTGAAAATCGTGTTCCATAAAACGCTCCGATTAACGATCGCCAAGCCAATTGAGCTTCATTCGTTACGCCACCAGTGCGGCCTCCGCCGTCATGAGACCTTGCAGTGCCTTCAATCGCTCAGCATCCACCGCATTAGGGATCGCAACCGTGCGGTAGCCGAGCAGTCGCAGGTAGCGGTTTCCTGCCATGTCCACAACTTCCGCATCGAAGCTGCAACGCGCCGGATCAGGTGTCACCACGGCATACAGCCGGACCTGGTTCGGGTCAGGTTCGCCCAAGAATAAAGAGACTGAATCGATGTGTTGCGGCAGACCCATACGCCCCTGCACGCCCATCTCCCAGATGCCCGCCGTTTGGAAGCAGAGCTCGATCAACCGTGGCGCAATCAGCGTTGAAAGCTCGGCAGGATGATGATTGTTGCGCAGCCCCTTGGCCATCAGGCCAACGATTCGCTTTCCATCCCACCACGCCCGCTCCAGAACCTGGTACGCGGGACCGTGGAAGTAGAGGCGATAGATGTCCGCGGCTTCGATGACCGTGCCAGTTGGCGTGCCAAACCGTAGTGTGGGCAGCACTCCCGGCGCTTGTTTTGCTAGCCGCACCCGGCCTGTGAAATGAGTGGTGACTTGCGGCTCGGTCTGATTCGGCAGTGGCCGCCGTCCGATTAATCGGCAATCCGCAACCAACGCGTCGCCTCGCGGATAAATGATTGCCTCTGTTGTCAACGCTCGGGGCTCGTTTCGATAAAACTTGAACGGCGCGAGGAAGTTCACATCTTCTACCGCTTCTACGCGCCAGCCGGGAAGCATACATCGTGCGGCTTCGGCAAACGCCTCAACGCCCATGACGCCAGGCAGCACCGGCGTGCCGTCGATTTGATGATCGTGCAGGAAAGGCTGGAGTGCAGGGTCGAGCTCCGTCTCGACCGTGAAACCGTTGTAAATGGCCGCACCCGCCATCTTGCCGATCATCGGGCCTCGGGCTGAGTTCCTATCAACAAATGCCTCGACTGCATTCGAATCCAGCCCGCCACTGACATCCCATTCATTGAGTAGCAGACCAAGACGCTGGCCGATGACAATCTCGCCGCTCGTCCCTCCGGCTGTCAGTTCGCGGCGAATCAAAGGAATGCCTGCTTCGGGCGGCAACATGTCTATGCCCGCCAGCTCCATCATCTTTGGGATCGAGCCGCGAGTAGCCATCCCGATAGCACCCCACGCAGTCCAGTCGATGGCAATCCCTCGTGTCGCCGGCCGAGCCGTGCGGAAACTCGACGTGATCTTGCATAGCAGATCGTTGGCCGAACTGTAATCCGTCTGGCCACCGTTGCCGAAACGGCCAGCAATGGAACTGAACGCCACCGTCGCTTTGAGTGGCATGTCGCCGATGGCGCGCAGGAGATTGAAGAATCCATCGCTCTTGACGTCAAACACCAGGTCGAACTCACGCGGATCCTTGTCTGGCAGGAAATGGCTGCGGTCCAGGCCAGCGGCATGCAGCAGCACGTCGATGTGCCCACTGCGCTCGCGCACCTGCTTGATCACTCTCGAAACCGCGTCCGCGTCTGTGAGGTTGACGCTGAAATAGTGCGGCGTCCCGCCCGCTGCCCGCACGGCGTCGATCGCAGTCTGAGCGGCTTGTGCACGTTCCAGGGCTGCCAATTCTTTTTCCACTAACGCGGGCGTGGCTCGTTCGCCGCGTGCTTGTATGCGCGCGAACAGGTCGCGCTTCAAGTTCTCTTTGTCGCTTACAAAGCGCTTCAGGTCAGGATTATTCGGATCCGGCTCAGGTACCAGATCGAGCAGATAAAAAATACCGCCGGATGCGGCTGCCAAATCAGCCGTGATCGCCGAAACAATGCTGCCCGCCGCGCCGGTGACCAGAAAGACGGTGTCTTTATTGAGCGTCAGACCGGCTTGGCCATCGCCCGCGGATCGCTCCTGCAGACCAACGGTCCAGCGGAGTCCTTCCTTGTAACCGATCTCGATCGCGCCGGGATCGCGTAAAGTTTCGCCAATGAGAATCTCGGCAACCTCGTCGGGTTTGCGCTGCGATTCGAAATCAACAGCTTTGACGAGTGCTTCGGCTCGCTCTCGCTTGTAAGCTTTCGCGAAGCCTACGACCGCGCCGCCCAATGGAGCAATCGCTCCTCCTTCGTCATAGCCATGTTGTCCGCCCAGCCTCGTCGCAGAGACGAAGAACGTTCCCGGAGGCGCAATCTGCTCGTACAGAGTACGCATGGTGCTGTAAAGCGATTTGACACGCACGCGCACAGCTTCATGCCAAGCGGTCAACTCCATGGCGGCAAGGTGCCCCTCGTTATCCAGCGCCGGCAACCAGTAAACCCCGTGCACCGGACCAGAGCCCAGCCATGTTTTGACAAGATCGGTAAGCGCTTCCGCAGTGGGCGTGTTCTCAATAACGAGTGTTTCCACACCTTTCGCTTGGAGCTGTTGAGCCAGCGCCTCTGCTACTCCACCTTTCTCCGGCATAATCACCACGCGACGGCCGGGGCTTAGCGTCACACCTGTCGGCTTACAGATCTTGAGGTCCGGTCGCAACACTGGCACCGGCACGCGGCGAGGGATGCGGCTTGCGGCGTCTAAACTGGCGAGAATCGGGCGTGCTGCTGTAGCCGGCTTCGCCACAGAAGATGCTGCGGGTTCTTGTGGGGCTGGTGGTGCGGTTAGCGCGGACCTGTCCTGGGCAAACTTGATCACATGCGCCAGCGTCGGGAAGTCACGCAGCTTGAGAGTCTCATCCCGCGGAATGTTGTATGCCGCCCGTATTGCAGCGAACATCTCCGCTTGTTTAACGGTGTCGATGCCAAGATCGGCTTCCAGGTCGAGATCCAAGTCCAACATGTCTTTCGGATAGCCAGTCTTCTCGGCAACGATTGCCAGCACCTTCTCTTTAATGGAGTCGCCGGTAATCGCTTGCGCTGCGAC
>DASPSE010000356.1:0-3134 GCA_035624085.1 Terriglobales bacterium | reverse complement strand
GAGAAAAGCAATCCCGCCGCCTCAGAAGCGGGTCCGAGCGGATCGTCCGGATGCTCCTGCTGCCAGGACCTGAATACCTGCTGCGCAGCAGTGAAGTCCAAACCGTACAACAGATGGAAACCGCGATCCAGCGAAGGTGAGACGGTAGGGATGTCGGCGGCAATCGCGGAGATCGAGAGCCATCCAAGCGATCCCGCGCATGCGACAATTCCGACTATGCGTCTTACGCCGGACAAGGACACGTTTAACCCCACATCCTCACTGGTCGTAAAGGTTAGATGCTCAACAATACGGCAATTGACACCGGCTTGCAAAATGTTTGTAAAGTTTATCAGGGACCTTGTTAGGCCGAGAGTATCCTTAGGACAATATCGCCTGACCTAACGCCGATTGGATGGATTCTACTGGGTACCTGGTACTCGGTACTCGGTGCGGACCGTTTGACGCCCCTTCTCTGCTTTGTTAGGTTTAAAAGTTTCCGCTTCTACTCCTGCGTCGGCCTGCACAAAGCCAGAAAAGAGATTCCAATGGCGCTCAAATTCCGCGGGGTTGATTTCATCGAGTTCGACAGCCTGCTCAACGACGATGAGCGGCTGGTCCGCGATACAGCTCGTAAGTTCATCGAAGACAACCTGATTCCCATCATCGAAGAGTGCAACCGCGCCGGACGCTTCCCGCGTGAGCTGGTCAAGCCCATGGGGGAGTTGGGGTTTTTCGGCGCTAGTCTCCAGGGCTACGGGTGCGCCGGGATGTCCAACGTGGAGTATGGCCTGGTCACGCAGGAGCTGGAGCGCGGGGATTCTGGTGTGCGCTCGTTCGTCAGCGTGCAATCGGCGTTGGTGATGTATCCGATCTACACGTTCGGCAGCGACGAGCAGAAGCAGACCTGGCTGCCGGCTTTGCAGAAAGGCGAGAAGCTTGGCTGTTTCGGCCTCACCGAACCCGATTTCGGCTCGAACCCGAGCGGCATGCGCACCCGCGCCCGCAAAGTGGGAAAGGACTACATCCTCAATGGCGAGAAGATGTGGATTACCTCAGGTTCGATTGCCGACGTCGCGGTGATCTGGGCCAAGGTTGAAAATGAAGATAATCGGATTCGCGGTTTTCTTGTCGAAACCGACCGGCCCGGATTCAAAGCCGAAGATATTCACGGCAAATGGTCGCTACGCGCCTCGGTGACTTCGGGATTGTCGATGCAAGATGTCCGCATCCCTGAGTGCAATCTGCTGCCCCGGAGCGGCGGACTTAAGTCTCCGCTGATGTGCCTCAACCAGGCGCGCTATGGCATCGCGTGGGGCGCGGTGGGCGCAGCCATGGCCTGCTACGATTGCGCATTGCAGTATTCCCTTCTGCGCAAGCAGTTCCGCGATCAACCCATCGCCTCGCATCAACTGGTGCAGGAAAAACTCACCTGGATGATCAGCGAGATCACCAAGGCTCAGTTGCTGGTGCTGCAAGTCGGACGGCTGAAAGATAAAGACAAAGCCGCAGCGCAGCACATTTCCATGGCGAAGCGGAATAACGTCTGGATGGCGCTGGAGTGTGCCCGTATGTCACGCGACATTCTAGGCGCGAACGGTGTGGCCGATGAGTACCCGCTCATGCGCCACATGATGAATTTGGAGTCAGTCAAAACGTACGAGGGCACGCACGATATACATACGCTGATCATCGGGCAGAGCGTGACGGGGATTGATGCGTTCTGAGCGCAGAATCCATTTGCAACTGAAGTAGCCAGGACCTTCTTGGTGGCTTGTCCCAAAGTATCGTAGTTTCCACGATCACTTTTGGCATAGCGAATTAGCTGTCCGACGTAATCTGGTCTACGATCCGCAGTTTTCCTACTATCTCCCTGGACCAACGCATCAGGCGCACACTCGGTGCGACTACCTTAAGGGGGAAAGTTCCATGAAGTTCTGCAAATTCGGGCTGTTTCTGGCTCTGCTGGTGGCCGTTTGCCTTCCGGCCGCTGCCCAAACACAGTTGCACGTCAATATTCCATTCAATTTCGTGGTCGATGGTAAGGCGCTGCCTGCCGGGCAGTACACGGTCCGGCAAGTTTTTCCGAATGACGATATGGTGTGGGGGTTGTTCGGCGACCATCACTCGGCGATGGTTGTGACGGGCACACTGCAGTCCGTCTCGGCTTCGCATGAGCTGAGTTTGATCTTCCTGCACCAGGGCGAACAGTATTCTCTGACGCGAATCTGGACCTCGGAACATCTCAGCCGAGACGTGCCGCGATCCAATGTAAAGCAGACGGTTATTGCCAAAGGTGACAGCAACTACGTCGGGGTCCGCGCCGAGTAGGCGATGCAGCCACAACTCAGGGACCTGCCGTACCGGCAGGTCCTTTCCCCCGGTTCATGCTCCGCGGGTGGAGGTTCCGGCTCACTGCGCCCGCTGCGAGTAGCGCTGCACGCCTGAGCAGCGCGTGTTACACTGCAAACTTCAATTTAAGTTATATGTTTATTAAGCTGTTGCTTGCCTCGGACTATACGATGGTTCGAGAAGGACTCCGCCTTCTACTCCGGCCTGCTCGTGAAATCAAGTTGGTTGGCGAAGCGGAACATTTGCCTGAAGCACCCAAGAAATTTCAAGAACTGAACCCGGACGTCGTGTTGCTGGACGTTCCTGCGTTCGATCATTCGACGGGGCTTCGTACGCTTGGCCATATCGTGCAGACCTCGCCCGATGCGCGGGCGGTCGTGCTGACCAACAATCATGACGTTTCCTACGCGCGTTCCGTGCTGGCAGCCGGGGCACGGGGTTACGTGCTAAAGCACTCGCCTTCCCGAGAGCTGATTAAAGCCGTGCGCACGGCTGCGGCGGGAAAGATGTTCATCGATCCGCGACTAGGCGATGCGCTCAAGTCAGCTCATGCGGCGGATCACGACCCCGCAAAGCCATCATATCTGACGCAGCGAGAGATAGAAGTTGTGCGCGATCTGGCTTGCGGCCACACAAATGCGCAAACTGCTCTGCACCTGCATCTGACGGTGAGAACGATTGAGACCTATCGCGCCCGAATTTTTCGAAAACTCCATCTTCACAACCGCGCGGAATTGGTACACTACGCGATTGCGCGCGGACTGCTGTCGTGAGGTAAATTTTCAGAGCACTCCCGCGCTCGG
>DASPSE010000355.1:0-3164 GCA_035624085.1 Terriglobales bacterium | reverse complement strand
GAGAAAAGCGCTGGTGAGATAACCAACCTGAGCGTTTGTGAGATGAAATTCGCTCTGCACCAGCGGCTGCACCGCAAACAGCACCGAACGGTCAATGTAATTCAGCAGGTTCAGCGCTGTGAGCAGCGCGAGAGCGGTTCGAGGATAGAGCTTGGTCGGAGTCACTGCGCGAAGGAATATAGCACGGAGATTAAGTCTTAACTGCGAAGAACCCAAAACCCTAGCAAAGAACGCCAAGAACCTCTCTCTGCGATCTTAGCGGACTCTCTTAGCGCACTTCGCGGTAGGTTTTAGACTTCCCTACGCGGGCTCTCTCTTTCGTGCGCGGCCACCTCGCCACTATCACTGTCGAAATCCCACCCCGCGGCCTGAATTCGCCCTTCACTTCCGCCCACACCGGCCTTGTCCAGCGCACCACATCTTCTAACACTCGATTCACGATGTTCTCCTGGAAGATCCCCAGATTCCGGTACGCCTGCAAATACTCCTTGAGCGACTTCAGTTCCAGGCAGCGCTTGTCGGGCATGTAGCGAATGGTGAGCGTCCCAAAGTCGGGCAGACCCGTCTTCGGGCACACGGACGTGAACTCAGGGTCATCAACCACGATTTCGTATCCGGGAAACTGATTGGGCCAGGTCTCAATTTCCGGAAAGCTGGCATCGAGTCCTGCCTCCGCGTGCTCCCGCGTGTAGCGGCGTTGTTTCGCCATGTCTCATTCTAACCAGCAATGCCGCAAAACCGCCAAAATCAAGGTAGTGGTGCAGTTTGATTGTCATCCTGAGCAAGCTGCCTTTGCGCAAGCGAAGGATCTGGGCGAGCCGCGCGAAGTGTCGCGCTTCTTGCGACACAACAATCGCGCGCTTGGCTCGCTTTCCTTGTCAAACTGCGCCACCCAAAATCAGCGAAATTGCGTGTCTTCGGTAGAGTCTCGGCATCTAATTCCCTAGGTTCTCGTAACTTACAAAGAAGCCTGCCGGTGGTACAGTATTTTGTCGGCCATCCGCATGTCACTGGCAGATACCAGTAGCGGCTTCTGGAAGCGCAATCGCTGGCTAATGTGGACTTCTATCATCGTCGCCGCCGTTCTGTTCCTCGCCTCATTTATGTCGCGAGGCGATTCAGTGCCGGTGCGCGCGGCCAGTGCCGAACGCACCACTATTCGCAGTGTTGTCTCGACCAACGGCAAGATCGAGCCAGTACAGAATTTTGAGGCCCATGCTCCGATTGGAACTACCGTGAGGAAGCTGCTGGTGAAAGAAGGTGACCACGTCAAAAAGGGCCAGCTCCTAGTGCAGATGAATGATTCCGAAGCCCGCAGCACGGCGGCCCAAGCCTTGGCGCAAATTCGCGCTTCGGAAGCCGATCTCAGCGCGGTGGAAACCGGCGGAACTCAGGAAGAAGTCTTGACTCTGGAATCTCAGCTTAGCAAGGCGCGCACCACCCGTGACACCGCGCAACGGAATCTGGATGCTCTGCAACGCCTGGAGAACGATGGTGCGGCCTCCCCCGGCGAGGTGAAAGCAGCGGAGGATCAGCTCCAGAGAGCGAATGCCGACCTCACGCTGTTGCAGCAGAAGCAGAAGGATCGCTATTCGAAACCGGAAGTCGCAAAGGTCGAGGCGCAGAAATCAGAAGCGCAAGCTGCCTACGATGCCGCTGAAGATACTCTCAACCAACTGAACATCAAGGCCCCGTTTGATGGAATCGTGTATTCGCTTCCGATTTTACAAGGTGCTTACGTCAATCCCGGGGACTTGATTTTGCAGGAGGCCGATTTATCCAAGGTCCGTGTGCGAGCCTTTGTCGATGAGCCGGATTTGGGGCGCCTGATTCCCGGCGACCCCATCGAGGTTACCTGGGACGCCTTGCCGGGCCGCATCTGGGCAGGGACCGTCAGCGCCATTCCAACCGTGATCAAGCGGCATGAAACGCGCAACGTCGGAGAGACCACCTGCATCGTGGACAATCACGACTTCAAACTCCTCCCCAACGTAAATGTGGGTGTCACCATTATCACGGCGGAGCACCACAATGTGCTCACCGTGCCACGCGAGGCCCTGCATCAGGAAGACAGCACGAAGTATGTTTATCAGATTGTGAACAACGAATTGCATCGCCGCGATGTGAGTATCTCCATTTCGAACCTTACGCAGGTTGAGGTTACCGGCGGGATTCCGGAAAATGCGCTCGTCGCCCTGTCCCCTCTTGTTAATACCAAACCTCTTCACGACGGCTTGGCCGTGAAAGTGGTTCACTAAACAACATGGGTTTCTTGAAAAGATTTCCGATACTGATTCTCGCTCTGCTGCTCAGTTTTCTATCTGCAGCCGCAAACGCCGCTCCGGCTACCGAAGCTCTCCTGGCAGAAGGACGAGTGGACGACGCCATAACTTCCTTACAAAGCAAAATCAATAACTCGCCCAACGACGCGGAATCTTACAATCTGCTCTGCCGCGCTCACTTGCTTCTCGAGCACTGGGACCGGGGTATCGCCGACTGCCAGAAAGCCGTCGACCTGGAGCCTGGCAATAGCCAGTACCACCTGTGGCTGGGCCGCATCTACGGCGAAAAGGCCAGCCATTCGAGCTTCCTATCGGCTGCCGGACTGGCCAAGAAGGTCCACAATGAGTTCGAGACCGCAGTCCGGCTCGACCCCGGAAATCTGGAAGCACGCTCCGATCTTGCCGAGTTTTATGTGGAAGCTCCCGGCATCGTGGGCGGAGGAAAGGATAAAGCTGAAGCGCAAGCTCGGGAGCTCACTACGCTTGATCCTCGCGAGGCAAGCCTGATACGCGCGCGGATTGCGGAAAAGAACAAAGACTTCTCAGCCGCCGAAAACAATTACCGTATCGCGATTGAGGCCAGCGGCGGCAAGCCGGGTGTTTGGCTGAGCCTTGCCCAGTACTACCGGCGCACCGGACAACTCGATAAGATGCAGGACGCGGTTCAAAACGCCGCCGCGGCCCAGAACAACAGGCACGTTTTGTTGCCGGCCGCCGAAATCCTGATCCGCGCCAAACGTAGCATTCCGCAAGCGATAAGGCTCCTACGGCACTACCTTTCCGGCGCCACCGTTGAAGATGCCCCGGCGTTCAAAGCTCACTACCTGCTGGGAACACTGCTGGAACAACAAGGCGATAAACCGGCAGCAGCTGAGGAATATC
>DASPSE010000354.1:0-2971 GCA_035624085.1 Terriglobales bacterium | reverse complement strand
GTTACTCTTCCGGACCGTGCTCATTGGGGTTCGGCGGGAGCCAGAGGCAGCCGGGAGGCTTTGTTCAGCATATCGCGTTCCTGCGGCGTGAAGCGGTTCTTGTAGGCATCGGACTCGATTGCCCGTTGCCGCGCCTCGGGTGGCATGGCGCGCAAAGTCTGTACCGCGTTGCGAATGGCCTGTCGGCGATCCGGCGGGAGCTGCTGCATTTGTTCGTGCAGTTGACGTGCCTGCTGTTTCTGCTCGGGTGTCAGGTGCTCCCAGGTTTCCATGCGATGCAGCGTGCGGTCCTGCTGCTGCTGCGGCATGCTGTTGAACCGCTGTAACTGATTGCGCAATTGCTGCTGGCGCTGCGGCGGCAAGGAACGGAAGCGCGGATCGCTTTCCAGCGCCCTCCTCTGCTGCTCTGGAGGGAGATTGCGGTGCTGACGCAACCATTCCCCGGCGTGGCCCTGGTTCTGCGGATGTCCCTGGTTTTGTGGACGCCCCTGATTCTGCGGGCGAGGCACCTCATGCCGGTTCTGCGCCCACGAAGGAGTGGTAATGGCCAGCGCCACAACGGCGGCGGTTGCCATGCCCCTCGCGATTGACCTGATCCGCGACACCTCTTCCTTCCCCGTACCGCACCAACCCCAACTCACTTATGGATTCGCGCCTACGTCCTGCTGGACGGTCAAATCATCCAGCAATTCAAAATCCGAATACAACTCGCCGTTCTTATCCAGCGCCTGCAAGTCTCCCACGGCGGTTCCCGGAGGAGCCATCGCCACCGTCCCAGACTCGCCGCCGCCGTTCAGTCCCGCATCGGTTCGAAACAAGGTAACGCTCATCACCATGAGCACAGCCAGCGAAACCGCGAGTGCGGGTTTGCGCAGCCAGTACAACCATCCGCTTGGTTTGGCTCGTTCTTCCCGCACCCGCGCCATCAGCCGGACATCGAAATAAGGGGAGGGCTCGGGCGCTTGCCACTCATCCAGCAGCGCCATCGTCCGGCGGAGTTCCTCAAGCTTGCCTGCGCAACCAGCGCAAGCCTTCAAATGATCGCTCACTTCGGGAGTGACCGCATCGAAGCCGGCGGCCAGGTCCGGCATCAGTTCGTAAATATCATGGCATTTCATAACCGCACCTTTACACAAACTCTTTTAACTGCACGCGCAATGTTTCATACGCGCGGAACAACAGCGACTTGGTGGCTGACTCACTCAACTTCAAAACCTGCGCAATCTGCCGATAATCCATCTGCTGATACTTGTGCATGATGACCGCCAGCCTCTGCCGCTCCGGCAGGACCTGCACCTTCTGGCGGATGGCAGCCATGCGCTCCCGCCGCAGGATCGCCTCCTCTGCCGTGAGAGACCCATCGGCCACATCCACGGTCAACCCGGTCTCTTCATCGGGTTCATCGATGCTGACCATGTTTTCCGGCCGTTCGTGCCGGGTATCGCGCGCGTAATTCACCGCCAGATTGGTCGCGATGCGATACAACCAGGTGCTGAACTTCGCGCTCGGCTCGTAAGTTTCCCGCGAGCGATACACACGTAAGAACACCTCTTGCGCCAGATCTTCCGCCGCCGCCGAACTGTGCGCCATGCGGTACATAAAGCTGACCATTGGCCGGCGATATTTCTGTACCAGGTAGGCAAAAGCGGAATCGTCCCCCGCTTTTACCCGCAGCATTACTTCCGCATCGCTCGTGGCCTCTACTCCACGAGCCACGGCGTACTGCGCCTCGGTATCAGGCGCCACGCCCGTCATTGCGAGCAACCCCCGATCGATGGCAATGCTGCTCACACTCGAATTAACCCCTCTGCGTACCGAAAGTTGCGCCTTCTCTGCGGTGGGACCTGCCTCGGAAGTCCCAGTGGAAGAGGGAGTTAGGGGGCCTCGGGCCGGTATGGATTTGCCAGACATCAGATTGCCGTAGCGCAGGGGCTTTCTAGTCCCCCTGCCAAAATTTCGCACCCCAAGGCTACCACGGGCGGTCCTAACCTGAAAGCTGCTTCCTTGCTATGACATAGCAATGCCGGTTTCTCCAAGGAAGGAATCAGCCTGCAGTTTCTCGATTGAAGACTCCCGTGGAGCTCTCGAAGGGCGGTCTTGGTCTCCGGCCGTACTCCTGCAGCACAGGTCGGACCTGAATTAGATCGCCTTGGTCATAGCGTCGCTGTGCGCAGGATCAGCAGATCCGGCGTCCGTTGCGCATACGAACTGCCCGATGATCCCAGTATGCTGAACTTCGCAAAATCTGGTACGCTTTGCCATGGTGGGCAATTTCGGATGGCCCGCAAGTGATTGCCATTCAAGCTTTGGGCGCTTAACTCAGCGGTAGAGTGCCATCTTCACACGGTGGAAGTCAGAGGTTCGAATCCTCTAGCGCCCACCATCGAACTCACTGTAACAACTGGGGTTCGCTGACCCCAGCTTCCCGCTTGGCTTTGAACTCGTCACCATTTGTCACCAATTGGGAAAGTTTCTCTACCGCCGCCCTCTGATGGGCGGGCACAGGGATGGTGTAAATCCCGAGAGTAGTCGTGATCTGCGAATGCCCGAGCTGCGCTTGGGCATCCTTGGCCGAGCCTCCGGCCAATTGCAGAAGCGTCGCATGCGTACGCCTGAAGGTGTGCCAACTCACCCAGCGGAGACCGACCTGCTCTCCGGCGGGCTTCAGATGCCGTAGAAGCAGATTGGTATCGTGAAGCACCGTGCCTTTGCGCGAAGCGAAGACGGGCCTCTCCGGATTCGCGTCCGGCAACTGCTGAGCCAAACGCTTGAGCGCCGCGATTGCAGTTTCGGGCAACGGCAGTGTGCGTCTGCTGCCTTTGGTTTTCGGGGAACCAAACGAACCACGGTAAACCGAGTGTTCGACGCGCAGTTCTCCCCGTTCCAGGTCTACATTCTGCCAACGCAGACCGAGAATCTCGCCGATTCGCAAGCCGGTCAGGACCGCAATCAATACCATGGTGCGGACTGG
>DASPSE010000331.1:0-8218 GCA_035624085.1 Terriglobales bacterium | reverse complement strand
ATTGCCCTTGGCTGCGGCAATCCAGAAAACGCATCGACTAGCCAGGCGCCGAGCTTTGAAGCTTGAGGACATGGATAGCCAGAGTCTCATCCTCCAACGCCATGACCTACATTTTCGCGAGTGGCTGCTCAATCGGCTTGCCGAAAATGGCGTTAAACCGAGGATCGTGCTAGAAGCGTCGAATCCTCACGAGGCTCAATACCTGGTTACACGAGGGACCGGGATCGCCCTCTCAAATTCAGGAGCCTTCAGAACTTCTCTTGAAGGAGTGGTTATCCGGCTGTTTCATTCCGATGCTGTGCGAACCCAAACCGCGCTAGTCGTGCGCAAAGGTCGGCGTTCTTCAGTAATCACAACATTTATCAACCGTGTGCTGCAAACAGCAAGAATTCGCGGGCAGGCTCACTCATCCTTGCGGTCGGTCGCATAGGTTGTAGTGCAATTGGCAATTTGGCTCCCGCCATTGCGCCGACGAGAGCAACTTCCGGTTTGCCGACAATGCAGAATTAACACTGCGGCAAGTCCAAGCATATATTCAACGAAGCGAATCGCCGCGTTCCCCTGAGGAGTCCTTGTATCTCCGTACCCGCGCGACGGTGGAAGGTTCCCCTAGCGTTGGGCAAAGCGCGGCTCACTGACAGGCGCGCTGGCCGGCGATGGTTGTTTTGCCGGGAGGAGTGCAAGCAGCGTGACTCCAATCACGCCAAAGATCACAATGTCCTGGGGACTATCCTTCCTGTGCATCCCGTGCGCCAAGGCCTGCGCCGACATGATTGTCATCGTGAACCCGTGGGCGAGGCTTGACCACGCCCCATAGGCGATCAGCAAGCGATGCTTGGCCGGCTGCTTAACGGCCACCAACAGACAGACCCCAAGCGCCGTGTTAAGGCTCAGGAACATCGGCACGGCGTCACTATGCCCGCTAAGCCACCTAGCGTGCCACAGATCGTCGAACAGGAGATATCCCCAAAAGGAATAAAACAAGCCCACCAACACCAACACTACCTGTAAGGCGCGCTCACGTTTCATACCGTCCTCCGTTTTGTGCGATGCGAGGTTGTTACCACCTTTTTTTACGTCAGATTGTGCGATTGTCGGCTGTGATGCGTCCGATACTGGCTTGCGAGCATCCGCAGTGTGAGCAGAATGCTTCTCCCCCTCGAATCGGCTTGCCACAGGAACTGCAAGGGCTAAGCAGAGGCCCTCGGAATACGAAGTAGAGGATGAATCCAATCAGATTGGGTATGAAGGAAGCGGCAATCACCCAGGCCCAAGCAGGCATTTGACGCCGTTTTGCGTCCCCATAGATATATCCGAGGGCAAGGAAAAAAGCCGCAGTGAAGACGCCAAACGTTAAGCCAAACCAAAGCGCGTCCGGCATGGTATTGAGAAATCCTTCGGAAGCAAGCAGGGAACGGCCCTGGCTGGAAGCAAAATAGACCACCCAAATCGGGATCGCCAGTGCTGCGATGGCCATTGCAGACCTGGGTAGAATATTGCGTCTTGCGGTTCCCAATAAGACAGCCGCAACTGCCAGCCCGACCAAGAACGCTATCAAAAGCACCGCCGATTGCTGTGTCATGCAATGCCTCTATTCTCGCGACGCGCCGCGAGCAGGTATAAGGCCGAGCAAAAAGATGGCAGCAGCCAAAAGACGAGCACGCTTGCCTGGACTTGAGCAGTGTCAAAATGCATTGGGACCGCCAGGTGCTTGGCCATCTGGTACACGAGTGCCGATCCGACAAATGACATCGAGAGTGCTGCCGCAAATGCAGCCCAGATCTTGAATTGCCCGTTCTGCTGTCGCATTGTCTCGGTGTGATGCGCAAGGATCTCGCGGACCTGGGCACTCGAATCTGGTTCACTGGTAAAGGTGAATTCCCGCAGCCCCCGAATCGTGCGCGCGGTTAGCTCGACGTAGCGCTTGCAGCCATCACAGTCGCGGATGTGGTCATGCATGAGCCGTCTTTCGCTCTCTGAAACCTCTTCTACGAAAGACCTGTCGATAAGCTCGCGAAATCTCTTGTCACACTCCAGGCGAATCACCCCCTTCCTCAAATGCGGATCTCAGTGCCGCAAGACCGCGATAGATTCTGGACGTCACCGTCGTCACAGGGGCGCCCAAAACCTGAGCGATCTCCGCAAGAGACAGGTCCTCCTGAAACCTCAGCAGCAAAGCCTCGCGATACAGCGGTGACAGAATCTGCAGTTGACCGGCTAGACGTATTGCGTCTTCGCTTCGAGCCGCGGCTTCGAATGGGGAAGGACCGGAGGAGGGTAACAGCAGCATTGCATCGCCGTCATCTGGCAAGGAAGCTGTCTGCACCGCTTTGTGTTTTTCCCGGAGGTAATCTATTGCCAAATTGCGGGCGATCGCGAATAGCCATGGATCAAACCGCTGCCTCCCGTTGTACTGGCTGCCCCGTTGCAGCACGCGAATCCAGGTCTCCTGCGCAAGGTCCTCAGCGTAGTCTCGCCTCCCGGTGAGGTATAGCAGGTAGCGCACCAGTCGACGCTGACAGCGCTCCACCAGGTCTGCGAGAAGCTCCATATCCCTCTCTCGTAAGCCTCGCGCAATCTTTGCCGTTTCGGTTTCGGCTGGCGTATTCAATGTCATAGGCAGAGCCGACATATATCGTGTATACGGTTAAGTTGCGGCGGATTACTCAACTTTTGACCGAAAAATCACGCTAAGATTTGCCTCTGACGGATATCGGATCAATGGACGGCAAGGGCCTGACGTGTACAACTCGTTTATTGGCAGACCCCAAACAGGAAAGATAGTTGTCGAGACCAGGCGATCGCAACTTACGACTCGGGTCTGGCCGGTCTGGGTTCCGGCGGAGTCACGGGCAATGCGGAAACCAGGAGTCAGGAACGCATCACAATTGCAACTGAGATAGCTCCCAGGATTCCGGTGGCCCTAGCAACAAGTGGGAATTGGTTTTTATTCTGGGCAGGTCTGTATAGAGCCAGTTCTGCTCGAATGCTTCCCGCGTACTCCACATCTGAAAGACAAACAGCGTATTCTCATCGTCCGCGCGAGTGAACAGTTCGTAGGAGAGGCAGCCCCGCGCGATGCGCGACCGCTCTACCACCTCGAAGAGCGTCTGCAAGAATTCCTCACGGTGGTTGACATCGAGCTTTAGTTGGACGACGACAATGACTTCTTGTGCATTCACCGGTGACGAAACTCCGCTCTGTCCGTTTAGCTGTTGTCATGCGCTCTTAAGCAAATGCTGATGCCTACTCGTCGGAACTATCGACATCGATTGGTTATCAACCATTCGATTCCGCGAGATGCAAGTGCAAATTGTTCAGCTGTTAGACGTCGGCGCTTTGTTGGTGGAACGCAGTGGAAGTCAGAGAGTTCGAGCATTGGCCGAACACGATGATCGGTCGCTCCAAAGCCAAGGCAGTTTTTGGCTGCAGACCACGAATCTTCGCCATCGGGGACCACGGTCGAACCCCAAGAAAACTCGCCACTAGGCAAGACGCCGCGTATCCTTGTTGGATACGAAGCGCTCTTGCTTATGGGCTGAGCAACCCCATCCGTGTCCAAAAGTTGCTGACGAGGCCAAAAAAAATCAGCCAAAAGCCCCGATGGGCAAGCCTTCTGCAGAAGTCAACATCTGGTTCGATCCGAGGCTGACAATATTCGGAGGCTATGCGTAGGCGGCCAGCGGTGCGATCCTATCGGCCTGTCGATCTCATAGCGCCAGACTAAGGTCTTGGTTTGCAATCTGTTGCAGGCTGCTTTGGGCGATTGCCGACGACTTCGAAGAATCGTGAGACAGCCGCGATTCCAGGCTTGCAGAATCGTTCGTATAAATCCGGACATCATTCTTACCTCTGGAGACCGATACGTAGGCGAAGCGCGAATTAACGAGCTCTGAAGGAGCCCCGGTATCGACGTTGATTAGAACTCTGTCTGACGTGCTCCCTTGGGCGCTATGACTTGTCACCGCATAGCCGTAGTCGAAGTGACGGTTTTCCGATGGGTTTAGGTTGACGATACTGCCATTCTCTAAACGAATGCCTAGAGTTCCTTCTGCGGAGATGTGCTCGATCGTGCCCAGTTCTCGGTTAGCAACTCCAATCTTTTTATCCGGTGCCGTGAACTGCACCCTGTCACCTTTGGCAAAAGCGTGCTCGGTTTCTCGGTAAATGCTCACACCTGACAACCGCCTTGGGTCATAGGTGAAGGGGCCGCCATTGGTCAATTGAACGGTCAACAAATTCTCCTGCAGATTTGTTGAGATCACTCGGGCGTAGCTGCCTCTTCGTATTCCGAGGACTTTGCTCCCTCGTGAGTAACGAAGAACGTCATCGGTCGCGTATCGAGCCGCCCACCGTCGGTCGGCGCCTGTCGCGTCCTGCTGCTGAACCAGAACTTTGAACGAGTAATTCTCGTTGCCAACGATACGTCTCGATTGCAGTTCGGATCGAATGGCCTCATTCAGCTGACGCCGCGAGGCGTTATCCGGGGATACTACAAGGGTCTTTCCGGGGTGTTCGGCATAATCTCTGGCAATCGCTTGCATTCGCTCGATCAGGTTTCCAATTTCGGTGATCCGCCCTTGATGCCGGAGGGTTGTGATTCCGGTCCGCACGTCGCCCCGCGCCAAGTGCTCTACGGCTGTCCTCAGGCCTTGATCTTTCTGGCGAATAATCTGGTCAAGTTTGGCGGTACTCATACCAGCGTTTTGCAGTTGTTCAAACGGTCGGCCGGCTTCGATGGCCTGGTGTTGGCGGGTATCTCCCACCAGCACGACACGATCTTGGGGGCCAAGGCGATTCAGGAATTGCCTCATCTGTTCTGTGCTCGCCAGACTTGATTCGTCGACCAGATAAAGTCGTTTTCGGTCGCCGACGTTGTCGGAAGTTTGCCCGCGAATAAGCAACGCCTGTAGCGTTTCAGCGGGGATTCCTGCATCGCGCAGCTGTTTCGCAGCGCGCGAGGTCGGGGCAATCCCCTCGACTTCGTACCCCCTTTGCTGAGCTGTAGCGGAGATGATTTTCAAGGCCTCGGTCTTTCCCGCACCAGCAACACCCTGGATTCCGAGGATACGATCACGGGACGCTAGAACGTGCTCGACTGCAGCCGTTTGCGCTGTCGTAAAGTGAGGGTGGCCACCCCTGATGACGGCAGATTCGCCATGCGGAACAATCGGCTCTACTTGGGCCAGCCCACTACGCATGTGATTGATGACAGCCCGTTCAGCGGCGATCATTTCCGGGGTGGTGTAGAAGCGGGTGCAAGCTCTGCGCGGATGGTTCGCCAGGACGAATTCACCCCTGTCGATCCGCAGCTCAAGGTTCTGTCGCACTTCTCGATAGGTAGTCTTGCCCATGCCACGACGTAATGCATCGCGCATCAGCAAACGCTCGTCGACGACTGCCTCCCGTTCAAAGTTCCTCTCGCGCGCAAAGGTGACTGCTTCTTGCGCCCGCAGGGACGCAGTTGTCGGCTCCCGTTCCTGGATACACTGGACGCGTGCGCGTGCCTCCGCAACAACCCGATCGGGCTGGTTTCCAAACTCTTCCGCGAGCTGTCTGTGGGCCGCAAGAACCTCAGCGGGCGACAGAATCTGTTTGCGATCTCGTGTCGAATGTGCCGCAATTTCAGCTGACTCCTTGCTGCTCAACCCTAGTTTCTCGAGGTGCGCCTTGATCTGTCGGCTCCTCGGACTAGAGGCGTCGAGATACTCTTGCGTGTAGCCTTTGATCTCGGGCGCGCCGCTTCGTCCACGCTCCAATTCGTATCCGAGGTGCGCGAGCCGATACGTCAACTCCGATTGGTAAACTGCGGTCGCAAACTGCTGGGAGGCGAATAAGCTATGCGGCTGCAAAGCCCGCGACTGGCCATTCTCCAATTCAGTGAGGTTGAAGATGACCGCATGTGTGTGCAGTTGAGGCGCGGCATACCCTTCCACCGGCCGAGCAGTGTCATGCTCAAACTTGGCAGCAATGAACTTGCTTGTAGTTTCCGCCGGATGCTTGCCTCCGATTCGAGCTTGGGTATACCGCTCAAGCTCGTTCAGTGCGATGCGGACACTCTCGCGATGTGCTTCGCGGACACGCACATCACCCCCGACGAGAGCCGTCAAGGAGACAGACTTTGGCGCGGAGAATGTGGCGTCCCATCCAGCCCGGTGTTCGGAGGTCGTACCTGTGCTGCCATTGGCTTTTTCGAAGGTGTGGGCGGCGCGATGTCGGACCAGTTGCTCTCCGGTGACCGGGTGCTGCCCCTGGCTTAACCGCGCAAATTGCTCTGCTCCAACTGGACCCGAGAGTCCGTATTTCTGGGCCAGTCGACCCTGCCACTCGCCTTCAATCTCCTGCCCGCGCGCCCAGTAGCTTTGCTCCTGCGAAGTGAATTCCTTCTTGTGGTATGTCTGAGCCTGTCCAGCAGTGAGCGGTTTTGAGAGAGTCAGCATCCATGACTCACATGTGTTCCGAGTTGAAATCCATCACCGTTTGCTCTGCCTCTCTGCAACTCTGCGACAGGCTTTCGTCAGTCGTTTCTACGTCATCGGGGGAGAACGAGCGGGGCAAGAAATCTTCCATCTCTCGCTCAATAAATGGCGGCTCCTTGGCCTGCATTTCTATATACGGGAAGGAAAAGCGGGCCACGTAATTTCCGTACTTCAGATAAGCGCGAAGATCATCCATCCCCGAGATTTCCGAGGGCATGACGAGCGGTTCCGTTTGGCGATCCAATGCAAAATTCCTACCCCGGCGGGTGCCGTCATAGTGCGTCTCTCGCAAGCGTTCGACTTCAACTTCACCGATGGCTTCGCTAACCCACTTGGCGGCTCTCGGCTCGCTCGTGCGCAAGAAGATCTTGGTTGCCGGTTGCGACAGCATGGCTTCGGCATCGTGGCCATAACGAGATTCGAGTTGGCTACGGCCTTGAAAGCCCAAAATGATCGGATTGTTCGATTTCCGATTCTCTGTGATTGCCGTGTGGAGCTGCGGCAGTCGTTGCAGACTGGCGAGTTCGTCGATCACGAACCAGGCCGGCCGCTGATGGGGATGCGGCTCGGTCAAGAGCCTCAAGACTAGCAAGTCGAGCCACAGGCTTATAAGCGGTAACAGGGCATCCCGGAGGGCGGGTCGAGAGGTAATGAAGATCCAACCCCTGCGGTCCTCCGCCCATTTTGTCGCCGTCCAGGTTGAGCTGGTCTCCTCTTTCTTGGGGAGCAAGCGAAAGCTGTCGGCGATCATGTTCAGGGAGCCGAGGACGCCGGTGCGCTGATTGGGAGCACGAGGGTCGATGATGGCCGCAAGCTCGGTTCCTTTCACTCTCTGATCGATTTCTTCGGGGTGGGACATCCACTCGATCAATTGGCTTGGCGTAGGGAGAAAGGTGAGCAAATGAGCGAAGATTTTTTGTGGACTTTCGACAAAGAAACGATTCGTGACACCGGATGGCTGAAAGAGGGAAACTGCAATAGCCTTGGCCTCAGCTTTGCGTTGCAGCTCATCTGATGGGCTCCAGTAGGGACAACGGGTATCGAGCGGATTGAGTACGATATCGCCCCGGTGCTCGTCGTAAAACTGCTGAATAAACTCGCAGGCGGGGTCGTAAACAATTGCGCTGTGTCCGCGTTGCGCAACCTGAAACAGAATCTGGCGAATGATCGTGGACTTGCCGGCGCCAGTGTCACCGACGGTTAGAATGTGCTTGTTTTCGGCGGCTCGCGGAATCCGTAAAGGCCTGTTTTCTCCATCAATCACCAGCCCGATTCCGTCCCCGTCTAAGGCCTTTGAGAATTGACTTCCAGACACTAACAAGGGACCCTTGAGCCGACGCCCATAGCGTATTTGCTGGCGTCTTCTCACGTCTTTGCGGACCGAAAACGGAATTTGCAAAAATACAGCGATCACCCCGCAAAGCAGCGGAACGCGAAAGAGAGCCAAGAGTCCGGCGTCATCGTAAACCCATCTTTTGAGGAATTCGTGGAGGTCTGCGTTCCGGTACAGGCGGGGAGGCTCCCGCCGCAAAAGACGCGCGCCGCGCCGGCGCGCTTCGGGGGAAAGTTGAAACGGTAAAGGCATCCCAATAGGTTGGGCGGTTACTCCTGATTCGAGGTCAGAGTCGGTTGCGAGACGCGTACCAGTCTGCTCGGCAAAGAGAGAAACTAGTTGGTAGGTGCCGTCTCGGTGCAGCGCTCCAGCCGCATCCGTTCTCAGATAGTACGGCAAGTAATAT
>DASPSE010000199.1:0-44212 GCA_035624085.1 Terriglobales bacterium | reverse complement strand
TTGGCTCGATTGCTCCCGGCTTGCAGGCAGACATCATCGCGCTCGATGGCGATCCACTGCGAGATATCACCGCGGTTCGGCGGGTTCTGTTTGTGATGAAGGGCGGGTTTGTTTACAAGAACTCCGCTCGCGGCGTGATTCCTTTGTACGCCGGTGTTCAGCCATGAAGAACGCCGAAGTGCAAGGAATGGATGGCCGTTCAGTCCATCGATACTCCATTGTCTACGGAGGTCTTATCTGCTAGGGTTTTCTTCCAATACGCCGCCTCTTTGTTGACGCAATCAGCGATTGCACTCAAAACCCCCGCTGTGGGGTCAACGAGTGCTATCGGGATTTATCACCAACTGTCGACACCCCAAGCCCACTATCACACATGAGTGTGAGGTCACTGACAAAGCAGACGAATCCGTGAACCAATTAATCTGGTCTCGCTTCTCCGAAGCGCAGTTCCCGCCAGTTGAGACGCACACCCGCTGATGCGAGAGCATGACGCCTCTCTTCCAGTTACGCAGTTCAACTCGACTCGAACTTTATTTCATGGAGGCAACATGAAAAGCAGAATATTCACTGTGATAACCCTGTTGGCTGCGCTGGCGCTGCCCACACGGTGCCTCGCACAGGAACACAAGCAAAAACTCCCTCACTACACCGTCGTCGACCTCGGCACGCTCGGCGGGTCCTACAGCCTGGCCGGAGGTATTAGCAACACTGGCTGGGTGGAAGGCTACTCAACCTTGCCGGACGATTACTATCACGCGGTTCTCTGGCGCAATGGCAAGATCATGGACCTGGGCACACTGGGAGGTCCGAACAGCGATAGCGGATGGCCTCCCAGCGACAGCGGCGATGTCGCCGGTGGATCAGAAACCGGTGCGTTCGACCCGTACGCGGAAAATTATTGCGCTTACAATGACAATCTCATCTGTCTGCCGTTCTTTTGGCGGCACAGCACAAAAAAGATGACGCAACTGCCCACACTGGGCGGCAATAATGGCTACGGCGCGGGAGTCAACGATTTCGACATCGTTACCGGAAACGCAGAGAATACCACCAAGGAGCCGACCTGCGCTGGCACCACCCAAGTCTTCCAGTTCGAGCCAGTCCTTTGGATCCACGGCCGCATCAACCAACTCCCGAACTTTCCTGGCGATCCGGTTGGCGCAGCCTGGGCGATTAACAACTTTGGCCAGGCCACTGGCTACTCCGGCGATTGCGTCAACGCTTATCATGCCCTGCTCTGGCAAAACGGGAAGGCCATCAACCTCGGCACCCTCGGCGGCGTGATGGGAAACGTCGGGATAGACATCAACAACTACGGCCAAGTGGCTGGCGTCTCCGACCTGCTCGGGGATGTGTACTATCACGGCTTCCTGTGGACGTGGGGCGTGATGACCGATCTCGGCACGGTTCCTGGCGACGTCTCCAGCGATGCCGATGGTGTCAATGACTGGGGCCAGGTTGTGGGAGGATCATACGATGCCGCGGGCAACTCCCGCGCCTACATCTGGCAAAACGGGGTGATGACGGACCTCAACACCCTCATTCCTCCTAATTCTCCTCTGTATCTGTTAGAGGCGAACGGTGGGATTAATGATTGGGGACAGATCGTCGGCTCGGCCCTGCAGATCAGCACAGGAGACACCCATGCCTTTCTGCTGACGCCCGTTTATGGTCAACCCGCTGAAGCCACGGACAACGCTCCCAGACCGCACATCGTTGTTCCCGAAAATGTTCGCCGCGCCGTGCAACAACGCAGGCCCTTCGGCAGTTTCAAAGGAGGACCGATCTGGCCGCGATAGCTCCTCGGAAACGAAGGTTACCACTTCAAGCCGCCCGATCTCTGGGCGGCTTTTTTTTTGCATTTTGCCGAAGGTTGTTGCCCGTAGCTTCTGTAACCAGGCGTTTGCGCTCAAAATCCCAGCCACTGGTCGACGAGCGATTCTGTACCCGTGTCGCGACGGACAAGCTTCGCGAGTCAGATGATTATATGCTCTGGTCGAATCTCACGGTCCTGGCCCACGAGAATGCTCGACCTTTCGATCACGTTTCGCAATTCACGCACGTTACCGGGCCAGGTATGCTGCTGCAAAAGCTGAACGGACTCAGGACTGAGCACCACGTTGTGAGGACAGAATCTCGCCAGGAAAGCTTCGGCCAGAAGGAGCAGATCGTCCATGCGCTCCCGTAGCGGGCTCAGCTCGATGGGAAAGACGGAAAGCCGGTAAAAGAGATCCTCGCGAAAATTTCGTTCCTGGACCAGACGACGGAGATTGGCGTTGGTAGCGGCAATGACGCGAACATCTACACGAAAGGAATCGCTGCTGCCAAGCCTCTGCACTTCACCTTGTTCAAGAAATCTCAACAACTTGGATTGCAGCCCTAAAGGCAGGTCTCCGATTTCGTCCAAAAACAGAGTTCCACCGTGGGCTGCATGGATGCGGCCGATCCTCGACTGCACAGCGCCGGTGAAAGCTCCCTTCACAAATCCGAACAATTCGGCTTCGAGCAGCGCTTCTGGAATCGCCGCGCAATTGATTACGACAAACGGTTTTGTACGCCGGGTGCCGAGTTGGTGAAGCGCCCGAGCTACAACGTCTTTTCCGGTGCCGCTCTCGCCGGTGATCAGCACGGTCGTGTCGCGCTGTGCCACCAGCCGGACCATGGAGCACAACCGTTGCACAGAAGGAGATTTTCCCAGGAACCCCGGCAAACCAAACTGAAAGTCCTGGCTTTCGTTGATGGCGCTGGAAATCGCTGTTCCGGCTCTGACTGGCGAGCCGCGCTCGATTTTGCGCACGATCTCAAAACAAACCGAACCGGGCGAGGGAGTCGCGACAATCGGCAGACCGGTGTGCGGGTTGATGGGAATGACCACTACATGGGGATACTGTTCCTGCACAATCGCCTTGAACTCATCAATTCTGAGATCCGGAAGCCCCGGGTCCACTAACACGAGGGATGTTTCCCCGGCGTGGATCTTCTCCAGTGCTTCGGCGCCACTGGTCGCCTGGGCCAGTGTCCACCGGTCTGATTCCAGGCAAGCGAGCAAATCGAGACGCAGAGCCGGATTGGAACTGACTACGAGGAGTACAAGCGGGTCCGCCTCACCTGCCCCGTCGGTAAAGACTTGAGGAACTGCGATTGCGCTAGACATGGATGCACCTTGTCGTTTGCGTGTCTTGCATTGTCGGAGTTTGGGACGTCTTGGGCAAAGTGATCTGCACCGAGAGCCCCTGTTCACCTAATGTGATTTTTCCACCCGCACTGAGTAACAGGGACCGGGCCATATCCAACAGAGGAACGTCCCAATTGAGGTCGCGTTTAGATCTCCCAATCGCCCCAGTCCGCTTTGGAACCAGCACAACAATATTCACCGTCGCTTCCTCAGGTTTCATCGATAACTCGATCGTGTCTCCGCGCTTAAGGAAGGGAAACAAACTAGCGATGATCAGTGATAACGCAGTAGAGGCTTGATTCTCGGAAACTCTTACCAAATCGTTCGCGGCATCGCTGGCGCGCCATGGATGAAACACAACCGTCACTCCGGCGGCGTTGAAACTGCTCTCAAACTTTTCCAAGACGACTCGCACCATAGACGATGCGGCAAAATCCGGGCCGCACAATGCGAGTTGTTGCAGTCGCGCCGACTCCCGTACGCGATCAAAGCAACTGAAAACACGCCGCCATTCCTCTCCCGCATGCTTCATCAATGACTTGTACTCGTGCTCAGTGTGAGTTCCATTCAGCGCGAGTTCGATCCATCCCTGAAGCGCGGTAAGAGGTTGCGCCGCCTGGTGCAGGCCGCGTGATATTTCGGCGAACTTCTCCTGGTCAAGATGCGTCGCCGATAGGGCTTTTCGCAAATCCACTGTCATCGCAATCCTTTAGTTATCAGTAATGACATACCCTACGCCACGGGCAGTGCGCATAAGCTTAGTTGAGAATCCCGCATCGATCTTGTCACGAACGTACTTGACGTATACGTCGACCAGGTTTGTGCTATCGTCGTAGGGAGTCTTCCAAACCTCTTCCATGATCATGGCTCGGGTCAGGGTTCGTCGCGCATTCATCATCAGGTATTCCAGAAGCGCGAATTCCTTGCCGGTGAGTTCAATTTTCTTCCCCGAACGTTCGACCCGGAATTCGGAGCGACTCAAAATCAGATCGCCTACCTGCAACACGTCGCTGCAATTCTGGCCATTGCGCCGCAAAAGCGCGCGAGATCTGGCGATCAACTCCTGAAAGGAAAACGGCTTCACCAGGTAGTCGTCAGCGCCGCCATCCAAAGCGATGATCCGGTCTTCCAGTCCACTGCGGGCCGAAAGCACCATGACCGGCAACTTCGGCGCCACCGGGCGAAGACGCCGTAACAATGAGAGGCCGTCGATTTTTGGAAGATTCAGATCCAGGATCAGCAACCCGTACTGAGCCGTCGAGATTTCCTGTAACGTCGCTTCTCCGTCGTGCGCGATCCGTACATCGTATTTGTTACTCTGCAAGCCGCGACGCAAGAACTGTGCCAGCGGAACATCATCATCGGCAACCAGAACTCGTGCGGTATTAGGTGGTACAGCAGTTACGGTTTGAGGTTGTGAAACAGACTCGGTCTGCACCGAGGAAGTGGCCGCTAGCATGTCGTATCCCCTTGTTCTTAATTAAGCTCACAGCTCTTACAGCATGTGATCAACGAAGTGGCGCATTGGCGCAAGAGGTTTCGCTCATGCCATGCGCGAGTCTATAAACCTGTTCCTTGGGTGCCAGATTTCCCCGGGACCAAGAGTGTCAAGCATTGCAATGGTTGCCGACAATTTTCGCTATACAGAGTACGTTCTTCCAGGATCCTCTACGATGTCGCGCGATAGCTCACGCCATCGCAGATGGTTGATCCGTTGACTGCTTGGGGGAGCAGTCACGATCGTTCATTCCTGGACGGAGTGCCATTGCAATTAGAGGGCCTTAATGTTCGATTAATCGATGTCTATGAATTACTGGTTCTTCTGAACGACTGATGAGAGAAATCGTGAAGAAGGATCTTCTTGTGTTTGCTCTAAATCAGGACACGGTGTCATGGATTCGAACGTGTGCTCGCACAACTTGACCAACCAAATAGGTTCTCTGTGCTCGAAGGGAGACTTGTACGGTTCTTTTGTGCACCGGAACCGAGTGATCAGTTTCTTTCCCCCGCGTTTGCAGTAGATTTCGTGCTGGTCTCCTCAGCAGCCGGATGCTCATCGGGAGTAATCTGGACGTACTGAATAATGACCGAGATTCTCCGGTTTGAAGGGGCCAAAGGGTCGCCTGGCGTGCGCAGCCTCTGGTCAGCATAACCCCTGACCTGAGCCACCTGATCCGGCCGCACGCCATTCTGCTGCATCAGGCGTCGAGCGGCATTGGCACGGTCGGCAGAAAGCTCCCAATTCCCATAGTTCGCGCTACCGGCGTAAGGTTTTGAGTCGGTGTGGCCTTCGATTGAAAGTTTGTTGGGGAGTTTTCCCAGTTCTGCGGCGAGGAGCGTCAGTAGTTCTTTGCAATCCTGGTTCGGCTTGGGACTCCCGACCTCGAAGAAGGTACCGGATGCGGATTCTAACAGCTCAATGCGCAGCCCTTCGGCGGTTACGGTCATCTCGATCTGGTTCTTTAACTTATCAAAATCGCTCAAGTGCCGGATGCTTTTCTGGAGCTGCTCTTTCAGCAGCGCCATGTTCTCCTTGCTCAGCGTGAAGTTGTCCCCTGAGCCTTGCTGGTCGGTACCCACCATCTTGGAAGTTCCAGATGGATCTTTGAAATAACCCCCAACCGCCTCACGTATCTGTTTGCTGCTGTTCATGAGCCACAGCACGATGAATAAGGCCATCATGGCGGTCACGAAATCGGCATAGGCCACTTTCCAGGCGCCTCCATGGTGCCCGGCGTGGCTCACCTTCTTTTTGACTATGATGATTGGACGAGTCGTGGCCATCCCCTGCCTTCTTACGACGAAGCCGCCGCAGCCGCTGCTACTACTGCTGCCTCTGCTTTCGCTTCCCCACCGCTACTACGGCAAGTTCTCTCAACTTCCTGGAACGACGGGCGCAGATGGCCGGGAATGGCTCGGCGCCCAACCTCTACCGCCATGATGGGCGCCGTCCCCTTTAGAAATGCGATCACGACGACCCTCAGGACCCCGAGAAATGCGCGTTCCTCTTCGGATGTCTTTGCCATATTGGCCGCCAGGGGGCCGATCAATCCATAGCAAAGCAGGATGCCAAGGAAAGTGCCGACCAGCGCAGCCGCCACTTTTCTCCCGATTTCCTCCGGAGGGCCGCCCAAGGCGCCCATGGTGATGACCACTCCCAGCACGGCAGCTACGATTCCCAAGCCAGGCAGCGAGTCAGCCATGGTGCTCAGGGCCGCAACGGGTTGAGTCGCGTCGTGGTGATGGACCTCCATATCCAGTTCCATAAGTTGGTCCAACGCAAACGCGTCCGTTCCAGTTACCGCCATGCGCAAGGTGTCACATAGAAAATACAGAGCGTGGTGATCTTTCATGAAATTCGGGTACTTGGAAAAAATTGCGCTCTTGGTTGGCTCTTCCACGTCCGCTTCTAACTTCATGAGACCCTCAGTGCGCGCCTTGCTGAGCAGCGCGTATAACATCTTTAGCGACTCGAGGTAGTACTGTCTGGTGATTCTGGAACCTTTAAACACTCCGGCGATTCCTGCCGCAATCTGTTTAAGGATGTGCAACGGATTGGCGACCAGCACGGTTCCGATGGCAGCGCCGGCGATAATTACCAATTCCGCCGGTTGCATCAGTACCCTCAAGTTGCCGTGCTCCATCAGATATCCGGCAATTACGGCGCCGAAAACAACCACGATTCCGATAATCGCGAACATAGCGGATAAATTTCCTGCTGCGCCGGCATTCAGAAGCGAGCGGAACAACTCGCCTTTTCCGGCGATTCTTAATCGGCAGAAGACTGGTAAAACTTCAGTAACCGCTGTTGATGAGTAAGAGCCGAGGATCCCTACGTGCAATGTGAAGTTGTTGCTACTGCCCCGATACCGACTTCGAGGAGTCTGCGCTCGCTCCGTCGCGATAAGTTCGCGCCACCACGACCACGTCCACGCGACGGTTAGTTTTGCGGCCTTCTTCCGTATCGTTACTGGCAATTGGCCGATACTGGGAATATCCGGCGGCAGAAACCTGCTCAGGATTGAAGCCATGCTTCTCAATCAAGAGAGAAACCACTTCCGTCGCGCGAGCCGTAGATAGCTCCCAGTTCGATTTGAACCGGCTGGTGTGGATGGGCATATTATCGGTATGCCCTTCCACCCGGATGTGAAACCCTTTCTCATTGAGGATACCGGCGATGCGAGTCAACGTATTTCGTCCATCTTCGAGAAGGGTGGCGTCTCCACTGTTAAAAAAACCGACTTCTCGCAAGCTCACAACCAAGCCCTCGGGGGTGACTCGCATCTCGATTTCGTGTCTCTTGATCTCCTCACCGAGGGCTTCCTCCAACTGACGCTTGAGGAGACTGACATCGGGACTGTAGCCTCCGGCCTGGGTACCATGTGCCAGATCGACAGTATTTGACGGTGGTGGTGGCGGCCCGGGCTTTTCCTCGGGTGAAGGAAGGACAAGGGTTCCGCCGCCACGTGTGAACGCCCCGAGTTGCTGAAAGCCTCCCTCAATTGCGTGAGAGACTTGTGCGATTTTCTTGTTGTCGACTTGAGCAGAAGCGTAGAGAACCACAAAAAAAGCGAACAACAGAGTGATGAAATCTGCGTAAGAGACAAGCCAGCGCTCATGATTGGCGTGTGCGTGCTGTTTCTTGCGGCGGCTCATGCTTGCTGGGGTTCCTCCTGCTTCTTTTCGTGCAAGTACCCGAACAGTTTGGTTTCCAGCATGCGCGGATTCATACCCTCAAGGATGGAAACCACCCCATCCAGCGTCATTTCGCGCAACAGCTGCTCATTTCGGCTCTTGATTTTTAACTTTCCCGAGGATGGCAGAAAGAGGAGGTTGGCCGAGCCCACACCATAAATGGTCGCCACAAAAGCCACGGCAATGCCCCGCCCTACCTCATCGATGTTCTGCAGGTGCTGCATCACCTGAATCAAGCCGAGGACCGCGCCAATGATGCCGATGGTAGGCGCGAAACCGCCCGCCGATTCGAACACCTGGGCGATTTTTTCGGAGCGCTCCGCGTGGTTATCCAACTCGAGCTCCATAATTTTGCGCAGTTCCTGAGGCTCGGTGCCATCCACAGCCAACATCAGAGTTTTCTTCAAGAAGGGATCGGTGATCTTTGGCAGCTCACCGTCCAGAGCGACGATTCCATCTTTGCGAGCCCGCTGCGCATAACCCACCAGCTCCTTTACCAAAGCAGTGGGATCCTCATTCTTGTCGAGAAATACGTGCACCAGCTTTTTGAATGCCTGCAGCACCGTGGGAAGCGGGAACTGCACCATGACAGCGCCGATAGTCCCGCCGAAAACGATCATCGCGGCAGTAGGTTGAAGAATTTGCGCAATCTTGCCGCCTTCGATGAGCAGACCTGTGACAATGCCGCCAATGGCGAGGAAAATTCCGGCGAAGGTGCTCTTATCCACGACGCGTGCCCCCCGCTGGAGAATCGATGCAGTTGGCCGCATCCGCCCGCGTCAGGGCTGCGGCTGTGTTCGGATCCTGTGCCAGGGAGACCATCCCAGCCAACACCCTGCGCCGGAATGCAATCACACGCTCGACGACCTGATCGCAACTTTCGCGCACGATGATCTTCTCGCCGCTCGTCAGGGTGAGCACGGTGTCAGGCGCTTTCTCAATGAACTTAATGAGGTCGGAGTTGACCTCAAGTTCCTGGCCGTTCAGTCGGGTGAGGCGTATCACAGAACAATCTTTCCGGGTGAAGTCGCTGACCGGCACTCCAAACCGGTCCCAGTAATCGGCAATCGATGGGCGATTCTGAAAAGAGTCCGCCGAACTTCAGTAACGCGCCGACCGTTACGGGAGTCGCTGGCATTTCGCATGGCGGTTCTCTTAAATCCCTACATCACCACACTGGAGCGACGCCGGGCGAATCCATCGCGGCCGGAACCTGCACGGCGGAAGATGGCCGATCAGTGCGACTCGGACGTTTCAGATAATTGGCTACGTGGCGTTTCTCCGCTCCAGTCAACAACCGTTTGCGTAGCGTCACCCGCATCTGATCGACAGCCCGGGGATGACGCACCAAGTCCTCGCCTTTGACCTGTTGCCGCTTCAGAGCTTCGCCGATCGGGCTCAGGCCCAAGTCAAAAGCGGCAATGTCAAAACGCGCTTCCGTCCAGCCCATGTACCAGAACCAGTCGGTGTAGTAAAGCCAACTGCGCTCGTTGAAGGCGCGCACATGCGTGGGATCCTGCCAGGCTCCCCAGGAAAGATCGTAGGGCACTGCAATCTTGAACAACCCTCCGACCCGCAGCAAATTCAAACACGAGGTCATCGCTGTAGTCAGGTTCCGAATGTGCTCCAGGGCGTCATTGGCGATGATCTCGTCGAAGTAGTTGTTCTCCAAAATCACGGTCCCGAAACGCTGCGTCACCAGAGATTCTCCGATGGGCGGCTCCAGGTTGAAATCCATCACCGCATCTGGTTGCCAGTAAGGGTCGATATCGACGTTGAAATGATCCTCGCGCCAGTCTTTCCCGCTTCCCAGATTCAATTTTCGCGGAATGCCAGCAGCGATCTCTGTTGTGTTGGTGGTGACGGGTGATTCTTGTAGTGCGTTGCTCAAGATATCGGACTCCTTTCGTCGAGAGAACCACTGAAATCCTCGCGTCTCAAGCTTCCGGCGTTCTTCCTCATGCTGCAGCAAGGACAGGCACCCATCCACCAGAGACTCATAGGGACAGGCCAAAACCGCGTTAACAAGTCCTTCGTCGGCCGAGCTGTGTGAGGCGCATTCGGTAACTACTGCTTTTGAATTCGCAAGAAGATAGGAAACGCGGACGATCTCAAACACTTTCGCATCGTAAAAATGAATATTCAGGATGAGTTTGGAACGGGCGATCAGTTCGTCCCGATCGCGGCCGTACACGCCGAATACAGTTTGCACCTTGACGCCAGAGTTTTTCAGCGAGTTGAGAACCTGATTCCTGCGCTCGTTGAGCGATCCGTAAAAGAGGATGTCGATGTCATGAGGCCTGCTGGCTATCCGCGTTAGCTCAGGCACATAGCCGACAGGCACGTGAACTGGAGCATAGCTGCAGTTCATAGCGTTCCATTTTTCGATGTTACTCGCGTCGTAATCCCATACTTGATGCTGGCGGCCCAACTCGTAATACGCGGGCTGCAGCTGCGCGCCACCAATCTGTTCAAGGTTGTAAAGGATCGACCCTCGAGGAACCTGCCGCGTCTGGCCGGGCGAGAGCAGGTGTGCTCCCAAAATCAGATTCGTCGCCGCGGAGTCGAACACGTTCTCCACGATTTCCGCCGTATGGCCAACACTGCGGAATCCGAATTGCAGGGTTTCGGCAATCTCTCGAAACGCCTCAGTATGCAGGTAAGCCGGTGGCCGAATCAGCACAATCTGAAATTTGGACATTTGTTCGCTGGATTTCACGTACCCAGATAAGACCTCGCGACGGGAAATGGACGATCTTCTCTCATTACTCCCGACGGGGACTTGGCTGGACACCTGCAATCACGCTGCCTCATCGGGTTCTAATTCGACGTGGAAGCCGGAGGTATTGTGAGCAAGCGAAAATTCTTGTTTAGCCCGTGAGCGGTTGCGGGCCCGGTTACCACAGACAGGGTCCGACGACGCGCGTGGTAGCGCACGTGCTCTCTTAGTAACCGTTTGTTGCAGCCAGGCTGAAATTCCAATCCAGTCCTAATTTTCGCGCGAAGGATTTATGGCGAGCCTCGGTTTGTCGATGATCGCGAAAAATGAGGCGCACACGATTCGGGATTGTCTCGCGAGTGTGCGTGAAGTTGTCAGTCAAATCGTGATCGCCGATACCGGCTGCAGCGATGACACGATTGCGATCGCACGTGAGTTTGGGGCCACCGTAATCTCTGTGCCGTGGGAGAACCACTTCGCCAAGGCTCGCAATGCCGCTCTCGCGGCCACGACCACAGACTGGGTTCTGGTGCTGGATGCGGATGAAGAATTGGATAGCTCGGCTAAATCCGCACTCCCAGCATTATTGGCTGCCCCGGATATAGCCGCGTACATGATTACGATCCGGGACTACGTACGGGAGAAGACATCGTATTACCTGGAGCGGGCAGCCAAGCCGAACCTATGCGGTCCCGAACGCGCCTCGGATGCCGCCTCTTATCATGACCAGCAGAACATTCGGCTGTTTCGCCGCCATCCCGATATTTATTTTTATGGTCGTGTGCATGAGCTGGTCGAATATCGAATTTGCCTGTTGGGCCTGAGATATATCCCCGCCGACATTCTGATCCATCACTTTGGCCATCTTCGTGGCGTGGACATCAGGACCGCGAAGGCCATGTTCTACCGTGATCTGGGGCGGCTTAAAGTCAAAGAGGAAGCAGACAACCCTTTTGCCTGGTTTGAGCTCGGCCTGCTTGAATATCAGACTTTCCACAATCGGGACGTCGCATTGTCGTGCTTCTTGCAGACGGTTAAATTACACCCCCCGTTCACCCGTGCCTGGTTGTTTATGGCAGAGATTTACCTTGAGTCGGGCCGACCCTTCGACGCTCTCCTGGCTCTCGAGCAGGCCGAACGCCGGGAAGAAGCCGCCGGCTTTCGTGAGCAACTGAAAGGTGACGCATTCTTTAACCTGGGGCAGATCTCGCAAGCTCGCACTGCTTATGACAATGCCCTGAAACTCGGGGGAACCGGGCCTTCGATAGAAAGCCGGCTGGGACTTGCAGAAGTGCGATTGGGTGAAACGCAATCCGGATTCGCGCGGTTACAGCGAGCCGTGGAGGAAGCCCCGCACGAAGCGGAGCTCCATGACCGGCTGGTGAAAGCCCACTTGATTGCTGGAGATCTGGCTGGAGCGGCGGAAGCAGCGGAGAGATTTGCAACCTGTATTGGCCACCCCAAGACGTTCCTCCGCGCCGCCAGCATTCGGGCACAGCTCCAGCACTGGGATCGATCGGAGGAGCTGTTGCAGCGCGGCCTGCAGCTGTTCCCGGACTCCAGCGATTTGCGGAATGCGTACCTTGAAGTTGCACAACAAAAAACGCAAACCGGAACAGAACACAGTGAGTGCTGCAAGCGGCCTGGAGCTTGAATTCAGAAGATTCACTATGCCCAGTGTTGGCCTGTCAATGATCGTAAGGAACGGTGCCGCTACGCTTCGCCCGTGTCTGGAGAGTGTCCGAGGAACGGTCGAGCAGATCGTTATCGCCGATACCGGCTGCACGGACAACACCTGCGACATCGCGCGGGAATTTAATGCGGACATCATTTCGTTTCCATGGGAAAACGACTTCGCGAAAGCTCGGAATGCAGCGCTGGCAGCGGTGAAAACAGATTGGGTTCTGATCCTGGATGCGGACGAGGAGTTGGACCGCGATGCAACGAGAGACATTCCGGCGCTTTTGCAAGCCCCGGACGTGGGCGGCTATCTGACTCCGATTCGCAATTACGTGGGAATGCGGTTTAGTCGCGGGTGGGATCGCGTTTCTGTTCCCAACGATGGACGGCACCCGCGGGCAAAGGATGCCCCCGCATACTTCACTCACGAGAACTGCCGTTTCTTCCGGCGCGATCCAGGAATCTATTTCACAGGCCGGGTCCACGAACTGGTCGAAAATCAGATTTTGGCATCGGGGTACAAGCTGGAGTTCGCAAATTTTTGTATACACCATTTTGGGCAACTTGCCGACCAGCAAGCCAGAGATGCGAAGGCATTATTTTATCGTGACCTGCTTCGTTTGAGAGTCCAGGACCACCCTGACGATCGACTGGGCTGGGTGCAGCTCGGTTTGCAGGAGTACGAGTACTTCAAGAATCCGGAAGAGGCGTTGCGCTGCTTCGCTAAGTGCCTGGCGCTGGAGCCGCGAACCGCAGAGGCATGGCTGTTCACTGCAATGATTTATGTCGATCTCGGGAAATATCAGGAAGCGCTGACTGCTCTGCAAAACGATCGGCGCGAAGGTAAAGTCACCGCTTTGCGCGAACAACTAAAAGGGGATGCTTTGCAAGGTTTGAGCCGGTTTAAAGAGGCGCGATTGGCATATCGCCGGGCCCTCAAATTGACAGGTGACGATCCCTTGGTCGAAAGCAAGCTGGGATACAGCGAAGTAAAAGCCGGTCAAAAAAGCACCGGCCTGGCCAAACTACGACGCGCGGCAAGAGCTGTCCCAGGGATGTTTGCCATCCACGATCGGCTGATGAAGGCTTGTGTCCTGACCGATCGCTTGCCGGAAGCCGCCGAGGTAGCAGAGCGTTTGGCCAATACTTCGGATAACCCGAGACTTTATTTGCGCGCCGCCAGTATAAGAGCGCAGTTGCAACAGTGGGATCAGACGGTCGAAATTCTCGCGAGAGGCCTTGGCCTGTTCCCGCAATCACCGGAGTTGCGCAGCGCGCACGCGGAAGCGGAAAACATGCGAGCGAAAGGTTAAACCAGTATTCGAGGATGTGCGGATGTCATTTTTCAATGCTAGGTCTCGGGAGTACTAAAGGTGACTGTACTTCAGTGACAGCGGAAGCTGATTACCCAAGAGCAAAGTGCCGATATGTAAACCCGTCAAAAAACCTCCTGCTCGATGTGACAGTTCTCGGCATTTAGAGGTCAGCCGGAAACCTCGGTGCAGGCGGAATTCGAAAACAAGGAGAATCTAGCATGGGTGCACTCAGCATTTTGAATAACATTCCGGCACTAGAAGCAGAGAACCAGTTGGGGGTAACTCAGAACAACCTGAACCAGACCCTGACGGCTCTGTCTTCCGGTATGCGGATCAATACCGGCGCAGACGATCCGGCCGGACTGGCGATTGCGAACGGATTGGAAGCGAACGTTACGGCCCTCACTCAGTCAGTACAGAACGCCACCGATGGCGTGGGCGAGCTCCAGGTCGCCGACGGCGCTCTGTCTCAGATCACAGCCTTGCTGAACAGCGCGGTCAGTCTGGCTACTGAGTCGGCCAACGGCACGGTCAGCAACCAGCAACGCACCGCGTTGCAAGCTGAATTTGCCTCCATCCAGCAGGAAATCGACAGTATCGGCGGCAGTACGACGTACAACGGCCAGGCGATTTTCAGCGGGGCGACCACGGTCATCTATATGAGCGATTCGTCCGGCGCCGGCGTAAACACAGTTAGCATCAACTTTGGAACCGTGAATTCCTCGAACCTGGGCACGGTCAGCGGGGTAACCGGCAACATCAGCATCGCCGGCGACAACCTGAGCACAGCTACAGGTGCACAGGCTGCGTTGACTGATCTCAACAACGCCATTCAAGGCATCGCAGGCCTGCGTGGCGATCTTGGTGCTGATTCCAACCAGCTTTCTTCGGCGGTTAACGTCATGAACGTGCAGATTACCAACCTGACGTCGGCCGAGAATGACATCATGGGCGCCAACATGGGCGTGGAGACCTCGAACCTGTCGCAGTACAGCATTCTGCAGCAGACTGGTATCGCGGCCCTGCAGCAAGCCAACGCTTTGCAACAGAACGTATTGAAGCTGCTTCAATAGTTGACTTGAGAGTGGTGGAACCAATCGGTTCCACCACTTCGCTTTCTTGATTTCGGCAAGAGGACTAGCCAGCAATTATGGGTACTGTAAACCCCCTCAACCTGAGTTCACTGTTGGCAGCGTTCAGTTCGTCGCAAGGCATTAATGTGCAGGCAGCTGTTACCGAGGCGCTGGCGGCGGATGCCGCACCCGAGGTGCAGTGGCAGGACGAGCAGCAGACACTGCAGACGCAAACCACAGATCTCAATTCAATCCAGAACGACGTTACGGCGCTGGAAAGCGCGCTTACAGCCCTTGGCGACCCTGCCGGTGCGCTGGCATCGATGACGACGTCATCTTCCGATTCGAGTATTGTCACTGCCACCGCAGCCAACGGCGCGACTGCTGGCGATCACACGGTAGTGGTCAATAACCTCGCGACCACGGCGGCGTGGTATTCCGACGAGGTGGCAAGTCCCACAACGGATCTCACCCCCGGTACGTTTACCATCACCGTGGGCTCCGGTACTCCTACGCAAATTACGGTCGGAAGTGGCGTCGATACCTTGAGCGACCTAGCGAACGCCATCAACGGAATGAACCTTGGCGTGACGGCCAACGTCATCACCGACTCGGCCGGTTCCCGGTTATCAATCGTGAGCAACAGCTCAGGCGCGGCAGGCAATTTCACCATCAGCGACGATACGACGATTAATTTCACGCAGGCTACCGCGGGCCAGGACGCGTCCCTTACGGTGGATGGAATCCCGATCGACAGCGCGTCGAATACCGTGACCGGCGCGGTCAGCGGGGTGACGTTCAATCTGGTGGGGGCGTCTCCGGGTACCGCTGTCGATGTTTCGATACAGCCTGACACGAACGCAGCGGAAACGGCGATCAGCAATTTTGTCAGCGCCTATAACACCGTCGTTGGCGACGTCAACAACCAATATGCTGTGGGCGCAAACAATATGGAAGGTCCACTCGCCGGCGATAGCACAATAAGCCTTCTGCAGAGCGACCTGCTGTCAGCGGGAGCGTACAGCAATGGCAGCGCCAGCGGAGTTGCGACTCTGGCCGATCTCGGGATTTCCATGAATGATGACGGCACCCTGACCCTGGACAGCGCCACTCTCGACAATGCTGTCCAGAACAATTACTCTGCCGTCCAGGCTTTCATGCAGGGAACGTCTTCAAACGGCTTTGTATCGTTTCTAAACAACCAGATGACGTCGCTTACCGACCCCACGAACGGAGCGTTTACCGTCGACCTGCAAAGCATTAGCAACGAAAACACTGATTTACAGAACCAGATCAACAATTTTCAACCGTATCTTCAAAATCAGCAGACAATTCTTACGAATGAATTCAACCAGGCCGATATCGCGCTGCAAGAATTGCCTACCGAGGAAGCGCAACTCAATGCCGAGCTGGGTTACCAGCCGAGCAGCTCTAGTACCCCAATCTTATGAACCCCAGAGAAACTGAATTAAGTTACCGTAGAGCTGTGGTGCAGAACGCGAGTTCGGCCGGGCTCACCATTATTCTGTATGACCTGCTCATCGATGACTTGAGGCAGGCGATCGCCGCGATCGAAAAGCGGGATATCGAAGCCCGTTCCAAAGCAATCAAGCATTGCTTCCTTGTGCTCCAACAACTGGAAGGGTCGCTCGACAAGGAGAACGGCGCCGAAGCCGCCAAATACCTTGCGAAATTCTATGCCCTTATGCGTTGCAGGATTTTCGAAGGGCACATGAAAGTAAGACCGGAAATTCTCAATCAGCAGGTCCTCCGGTTGCTTGATTTGCGAGGGATCTGGCAGCAACTGGATCCCGCAAATCCCCCTGCCGCCGGAGCGAATGTCTCGAGCGCTGCCTCTGATTCACTGGCGTCCACGGGAGTGGACCATGGGAACGAGAATGCCAGTTGGACTGCCTGATCCCGAGCCGGGCAGGATTCTAACAACTGTAGTCCTTGCGCTAGTGAGGTGCCTTTGCCTAATAAGTGGCGTTTGCCAAGCTAGCTATGTCATCCCGATGCGCCTTTGGCGCGAGGGATCCTACGAAAGGCGTGGAGCCATCACAGACGCGGCGGGGAGTGGTGCGCCTGTCTACGGCATCGGTAGTTTCGAGCTGGCGTAAGATCCCTCATCGGCTGAAGCCTAGTTCGGGATGACATGAAGAATGCTCCCAGTTATTGGGCAAGCTGGGTGGTTGACGGGACGGCTATTGCAAGTATTGCAGCAGGTTTTGGGGAATCACTTTGGCCAGGGCTGCCAGGGTTGCACTCTGCGTGGTCTCAGCCTGCGATAGATTGGTCGCGACCTGAGCCAGATTCGCCCCATCAATACTATTGGCTTGCGACTGAAGGTTTACCTGCTCTTGCTGTAAGAACGTTTGGTTGGATTCGAGTTGCGCGACCACGTTGCCGTAGAAAACTCGCTGTTGAGATAAGTAATTCAGAGCATTGCCCAGCTGGGTTGTAGCCGTGCCGACGTTGGCCGTATTCCCGCTTTGCAGAGCCGTACTCAGTTGCTGCAGGGCCCCCATCACATCGCCGCCCGCTCCCTGAAAGATCTGGCTTCCCGGAAGGTTGGTCTGGACGCTGTTGCCCTCGGCGACCTCGACCGAATTCGTGTCAGTGTTGCCATTGTATGTGACGCCGTCGGGGGCTGAGCTATCCAACGAGAATGGCACAGTATTGGTAGCGGTGCCCGCAAAAATGTAGTTACCCTGGTAAGAAGTATTGGCGAGTTGTATAACCTGGCTTTGGATCCCTTGAACTTGCTGGGCGATGGCCTGCATGTCTGCCAGGGAGTTGGTGCCATTGGCTCCCTGAGTTCCGAGGGAAATCGCCTGATTCAAAGCTTCCACAACCGAGCTCAGGGTCGAATCCGCAGTCTGAAGCTGGCCTTCAACGCTGCTGGTGTTCTGCAGGAACTGGTCGGTTTGTTGCTGCTCGGCTTGATTCTGTACCAGCTCCGCCGCTCCCGCGGGATTGTCGGAAGGCATGTTGATCAGCTCGCCGCTGGCCAACTGCTGAAGAGCCGTCTCTTCCTGGCTTTGCACCGTGTAAAGGTCGGCGAGGATATCTGGAGCGAAATTTGGATTTACGCGCATAGTTTTTTACGATGCGGCGGTGACGCCGGCTCCCATGTCAAGTACGGTCTGCGTCATCTGATTTACGGTTGTAACCACCTGAGCTGCTGCTGAAAAGGCATTTTGATAATTCAACAGGTTCGTGGTTTCCTCGTTTATAGAGACGCCGGAAATCGCTCCCAATTGGTCGTTCAGTTGATTCAAGCTGGTGGTGCTGGCTGTCACCTCAGCCTGGGCCTGGGCAGCCAGATTCCCGCTTTGTGCGACCAGGCTTGCGTAGCTGTCGGTTGGCGTCTCACCAGAAGGCAACGCTTGGGTTTCGACAGCCATTAAATTTGCGATGTTGCCGTTGCTTCCCGGTGTGCCATCGGAGCTGGCGGCGATGGCGTTAGGATCAGTCGTCGCAACGCTCAAACTTGCGGCTGCTCCCGAAGCGTTGAACGTAAACAAGGCCTGTCCCTGATTTCCGTTTAAGTCGAAACCCTGGGCCTGTGCCGAGTTGATGCTGGTGGCAAACTGGCTGGCCAGTGTGTTGAGCTGAGTCATGAGAGCGGGAATGTCCTGGTCGCGCACTTGAATGGTCCCGCCTAGCGTTCCGCCTTGAATCGTGCTGGTGATGTCCTGCCCTTGCGAGAAAACATCCTGCATACCGTCGGTCCCAGTCCCGACCTGCAGCGCGTAGCTCTGATTGCCGACTACCAACGCAGTGCCATTGCCCGTGGTCAGGGTCAGACCCTCCTGGGTCTGGGTCTCCGACACATTGGTTAACGTCGAAAGCTGGTTGATCAGCTGATTTTCCTGATCCAGGAGTGCGCCCGGATCCTGGCCCAATTGCTGCATCTGCCCAACCTGCCCATTGATTTGCGCAATCTGCTGCGTCAGGCCGTTAATTTGATCCACGGTCGCGGACACGGACTGATTCAGACTCGCTTGATTGGAAGTCAAACTTTGCGCCGTCTGATTGAAGGAGGTAGCGAGATTCTGTGCCGCCGTAATCACCGCGGCGCGCTGTGCGCCGTCGCTGGGATCGGTGGAAAGCTGGCTCACGCTATTAAAGAATGCCGAGAGATCCGCGCCAATGCCCTGAGTGGGATCCGAAAATAACGCTTGCACCTGCTGCAAAGCATTGAGCTGAGTCTGCGCTCCACCTTGCTGCGTGGTCTGTTCTGCGATCAACAGACTGAGCACCTGATCACGAACACTCTGGATCTGCTGGAGATTGACGCCGGTGCCGTACGTGATGTTCCCGATTTCTACGGGTGTCTGCTCGGAGAGATCGACCACTTCCCGGCTATACCCAGGTGTATTGGCATTGGCGATGTTGTTTGTCGTCACGTCGAGCGCGCCCTGGTCGACATCCAGAGCCTGGGCAGCGATCGATAATGCGGAATCTAGCGATCCCATCGTGTTATGCCTCGCAACTCCACGGTTGCCGATCAGCTAAGGCCGGCAGTTCTTTTCCGTACCTCTTGTCACATGCCCCATAGACGGAAGAAAGCAGGTCAGCACATCTTTTCGATCGCTTGATCACGCCCGCGTATGTGCGATTCAGCTGGGACAATGCCACATAAGCCTGCTGCACTGCATCTCTGTTTGTTCCACAGATTCCACCGGGCGACCACTTCCTGGACGCAAGTTCGTGGCAAATGTTTTCCTGATTTGCAAGCGCAGTCTGAAACTGCTGAAGGTCATTGCGCTCGATAGCCGAGATAGCTGCGCTTACTTCGCGAGACAAGGCTTGCACCAGTTCCAAATGCTCAAGTTGGTTCTGCTCTGCGGTTGTGCTCGCTTTAGACATGTTCTTTTATTACCTGCCCATTAAACGTTTATGCTTCGCCGAGCATGGCGGCGGCAATTGCACTCGGATCCAAGGAGTACTGTCCACTGGCATAGCTCTGTTGCAGGCTGTCAACCAGGTCCTGGCGAACCTCTGGGGTTTGTAATGCTCTTGTTGTCAGACTGCTTACGCTCACCATGTCCTCAGGAAATGTGTCGGTCTCTGCTTCGGACGCTGCCCGCGTCGTCTGTCCGGCAGGTGAGGAGCTGGCAGTGCGTGCCGTCGATGCCCCCTGCAGGTCGGGTATGTCTGGTCCTATCCTCATAAAAGCCTCACAAGTAGTCAGTTCTTAATCGGCAATTTCGGGGGTAAACTTCAGCCCCCTGGGCCGATGCCTAAGCAGTTAATTTTTGTTACTGTTGCGGTCTCCCCACCTCGCTCGCCGGGAGTGCTGGATCGGCCGTTTTCTCGGCACTTCGGCGCGCTTCCACCGCTTTCAACTGTTTACTGATTATCGCGGCAATGCCAATCCCTCCGGCCTTGCTCAGGCCCTCGGCCAGAAACTGACATCCTATGCTTTGAAACTGATCGTGACCGGGGTCGCTATTCTCGTCTGCTGGTTCGCCCGGAACAGTGGCAAAGGACTTCTCTGCTTTTTCGAGCCACTCGCCGAGCAAAATACTTTCAAAGTCTCTGGCTGCCTTGTCGATCTTCGCCGAATCACCGGTCTTGGCCTGCGATCGCAGAAGGCGAGCGGCCTGCTCACTTCTGCCAGGATTTAAATCTTGCGCGGCAACGCTTGAGGCACTCGACGGAAATCCAGTTACGCTCACAGTATCTCCAGTTCGGCCTGCAATCCTCCGGCAGCCTTGATCGCCTGTAGGATGGCCACGATGTCATGCGCCGTGGCGCCCATCGTGTGCAAGCCGTTAATTAATTCCTCGACACTCGCCCCGGCGTCTAACTGGATGGAACGAGCTGGACCTTCTTTAGCCTGAACGTCGGTCTGGGGTACAACCTCGGTTTTTCCTTTTGAGAACGGAGCGGGCTGCGAAACTGCGAACGTGGTGGAAACCTCAACCGTAAGATCGCCATGCATCACTGACACCGGTGAGAGTTTGACGTCCCCACCCATCACGATTGTCCCGGTACGCTCGTTCATCACCACTTTAGCGGGAGGATGGACGGATATGGCAAGATTCTGAACTCTGGTGATGAGCAGTGGAACGGAAGCGATGCCGGACGCGGGTACACTCAAGTCAATCCGGCGGCTGTCCACGAACGAAGCGACGGGTTTGTCAAAATCCTTGTTAATGGCAGCCGTAACGTCACGGGCTGCAGTGAAATCGGGTTCGCGCAGGACCAGAGACAGCGTTGTAAGTCGACTCAGGTCGACCGACGCGTCCCGTTCTACGACGGCGCCTCCTGATATTCGTCCGACGGTCGCATGGTTCACTTGTTTCACATTGGCGCTGGAGCCCGCCGTGTAACCACCCAGAGTCAGCGGCCCTTGGGCCTCCGCGTAAACATTTCCGTCAGCCGCGTGAAGAGCTGTCAGCAAGAGCACCCCGCCTTCCAGACTCTTGGCATCTCCCGCCGAAGAAACGGTTACGTCGAGAGTCGTCCCAGCCTCGGCAAAGGGGGGAAGAGAAGCGGTTACCATCACAGCCGCTATGTTGCGCACTTGTACCGTCGCCGCGGGAATCTGAACTCCCAAACGCTGCAGAACATTGGCGAGCGTCTGAGTGGTGAAAAGAGTCTGCTGACTGTCCCCTGTCCGCTTCAATCCAACTACAATGCTGTATCCGATCAGCGGGTTTTCCCGGATGCCGGCGATGGTTGCGATATCACGGATGAGCACCTGGCGATCTTCTCCGGCCGTGGTTGCGTGGCCGCTGACAAGCGGGACCAGCAACAGAACCGCCAACACGTTCAAATTGACGAGAAACCGCTTCATTCGCGGGAATCCTTCCATGTCAAAAACCAATCAGCCATAGCAACGCCCGCATAATCGGGTTAGGACGGCTGATGGAATCCGTGACTACGCCTTTGCCCTTGAGTTCAATCTCGAGATTCGCCAGTGCCGTGGAAGGCGCAGTGTTGCTGGGGCCAATATCACCCGGACGAAGTACGCCGCGGACCAGCATGGTCTCGTGCTGGCTGTTGATCAGAACATGGCGTTCGGCTTCGACCACCATGTTTCCGTTGGGCAGGAGAGCAATGACCCGTCCGGCGAGAATCGCCGTCAAGTTGGAACCGGCGTCGGTTTCGCCTTGTCCTTTGAGGGCAGTGGATGAATTCGCACCGAACAAGGGGTTCACTCCGCCCGTCTTCAGCTTCCCTGGCAATGCGGTAATCGCGGAGGCAGTTTGGAATGTCCTCTGTGAATTTGTGTCTCCGGTAGACTGTGCGGTGGTTGTTTCAGCCACCAGCAGCGTGACGGTGTCGCCTACGTTCCGCGCTTTGTAATCAGCGGTTATATCAGCGAGAGCGCCGCTCGGCAGCCACAGGCTGCCCACCGTAGTCTGAGGAGGGAGTGAACTGGCTTGCTGTTGTACGCGCGCTATGTACGCTTCCCGGTTTTGCTCGGAATCTTGGTTGGGGGGTGTGCCCGCCAGCAGTACCGGCGGACCAAAGAGGAACATTAAGTCCATCAGCACGATGACGCTTTGCCGGATTAAGCCTTTCATCTTCGTGTCGCTCCCAATCTCAAAGTGTGGCTTTGAGCAGTCCAGATTCGACGATTCTGGCCTTGAAAAATCTCTTGTGATCCCTGCTTTCGACTCGGATCGTTTGCCCACGGCTGCCACTCTGCAGGCAGATCACAGGCAGACTGATCCGCAGCCGGCTGTCATCAAACACCAGAGTCGCCGGGTCGCCGTCGCGGATAAGAGTCTGCTTTGCAAAAGCCTCAATAGCACCCTGCCCGTCAGATGGGATTCCGCTTGTTGGTTGCAGAGTTTGACCTCGCGTGTCTGCCTTCCCGGCGCCGGTTAGCAGCACATAGAACGGCAGACACGCGCGGCGGTCACGGCAACGCAACTGGACTTTGGCTGTGTCTCCAGCCCATCTTGCAATCTCGATGACCTGCAAGCTGGAGTCATGGCCAGTGGCGCTCACTGGAGAGAGAAATCTGACTTGGGCGGAGTTAACCGGTACTCCCGCAGCGGTCAAGGCGTTGGCGACGCTTTGCGACGAAATCGCAAACCTGGCATCGCGGGAGCCGGATACTGCCGCCGGGGCCAGAGTCGGCAGCAACAAAAGCCCCCAAGTAAGCGCCTTGAAATTTCTTCGATCGAACATAGTCTGCGATTAATGGCCTATATTGGTCAGATCCTGCAACATCTGATCTGCCGAAGTGACCACCCGCGCGTTGGACTCATACGCACGCTGGGCGACGATCATGTTGACGAACTCCGACACGATGTCAACGTTGGACTGTTCCAGCATTCCCTGCTGGAGAGTTCCCAGTCCTTCCGCTGCTCCAGGTTGCCCCACAATTGGGTCTCCTGAAGCAGTTGTTTGAAGAAAGAGGTTATTGCCGACGCTATTCAAGCCGCCCGGGTTGGGAAACATTGCAAGCTGGATGGCCCCAACCTGCTGCGCCGCAGTTTGGCCGGTTTGCGTTACCGACACAGTGCCGTCGGAGCCAATCGTGATCGTGGTGGCATTTGCCGGAATCGTGATATTCGGTTGCAGCGGGTTGCCGTCGGAAGTCACGATGTTCCCCTGCGCATCCAAGTGAAATGAGCCAGCACGCGTGTACGCGATCGTGCCATCGGGCATTGTCACCTGGAAAAAACCGAGCCCTTGGATGGCCAGGTCCAGCGGATTACCGGTCTGGGTAAAGTTTCCCTGAGTCTGGACGACTTCGGATGCTTGCGGCATGGTTCCGAGTCCCACCTGCAGGCCGGCAGCGATGGTCGTCTGCTGTGTGGCGGCCGCACCGGGCATGACCAGATTCTGGTAAACCAGATCCGAAAACTGGAGCCGCCGTCCATAGAACCCGGCGGTGCTGGAGTTCGCCAGATTGTTGGCGATGTTGTCAAGATTCATTTGCTGCGCGACCATCCCGCTGGCCGCCGTATAAAGCGCACGAAGCATAACGTTCTCCCCTTAAGGGTTCGGTGAGATTCGCGGCAAATCCTGGGCCGCGATTTGGTTCATATCGGAGTGGAACATCGATAAAGCACGCTGCATTAATTCCGCGTAGCGTTGGATCGTCACTAACTCTACTGCGCTGGCAACCGGGTTGACGTTGGACGCCTCCAGGGATCCTTGCTGAATGCTCGCGTCGGTGGCCGCGACCTCACTCTTGGGTGGCGCGGAATAGTAAGTCGAACCAACACTCTCGAGCGCCGTTCCCGCCGGAAAATCCACGACCTTCAGTTGTCCAGCGAGGGCTCCGTTGACCGAGATAGTTCCGTCCGGGCTGATCGACACGGGACCGCCAACGATGTCGATAGGACCTGTGACGCCCATCACCAGGTCGCCTTGAGCTGTTACCAGTTTGCCCTTCGGGGAAACGTGGAAGTTCCCATTGCGCGTGTATAGCAAGCCGGATGCAGCTCGAACTACAAAGAATCCGGATCCCTGGATTGCCAGATCGAAATCGTTGCCGGTCTTCTGCAGACTGCCCTGGCCGAGATCGAAATGGCTTTCCCCAAGGACCGAGTAGTTGTTCACAGCCTGATTCAGGCCGGACATCGGGAAGCCGGAAGAACTTGCGAGCAAGGACTGAAACACGTCATGCTGTGCGCGGAAACCTGGCGTACTGACGTTAGCCAGGTTGTTGGCAACCAGGTCCAGCGCCTGACTTCGCGCCATCAGCGCCGTGCATGCCGCATAGAAGCCGCTGTCCATGAAACCCCGCGACCGGATGAAGCACGATCACGGCCACATGGGCATGGGGCTGACTGCTTCTAAGTGATTGAACAATAGTCGGCGCTGGACTTTTCGATGAGAAACAGATTAAAGCCTGGCGCCTTGCCAAAACTTTTGAGGAACTGCCCGATCAGAATTTCTAATCGCACCAGGTTGTGGGCTCAGCAGAATTGACCAGACGCAACAACCAACGCGACTTGCGAGATCTGCACGCCTGCTCCTCTCCGCGAACGATCTCCACAAGAACCTGCGGAAAATTCCACGATTTCGCCATGCGCCAACCGATTTCCCCAGGGCCGGCTAGGTCGAGTCCAGGAATTCTCCATCTCAGCAGAGTCGGAAGCGATCCTAAACGGCGCAGAAGTCCGGCAAGATAAGCCAAGTCCCGATCTTGCGGTGAGATCTCAGCGGCAACCTGCTCGGCGGTGTGGGCCGTCTGTCGAGCCCGCGCCCAAAATGCACTGCAGCCTTTGAGATCAACATCGTCACCCGGCTTACAACCGAGTAGCTTTGTTCCCGCAGCCATGGCTCTGAGCTTTTGCAGTCCCAGGTGGACTACGAGCTCTTCCAACTTAAGCGACCGGCGAGAAAATTGAGGTGATTCGCACAACGCCAGACGCAATAGCTGAGTGGTCAGGCCAACGTCGTCTCGAATTACTTGTGTGATTGCTTCCAAATCCACGACATTACTGGCCAGCAGCATTTGCAACAAGACGATCGATTTTGCCATCGCAGGCAGATCCGGCAGCTCCGTGCCGCACTCTATTTCTGAATGAGTTGGAAGTGAATGGACATACGGGTCTTTGCAACGTTGGGCGAGAGGCGTAAAGACTTTGTTGTGTGCCAGCATTTCGCAGCCTCCTGCTGGCATTTAATCGGCAGGGAACCCTTCAAGCTTTAGTGCTTCACGATCTTCTAGTCATTCTGCATTCGAAATAGCAGGTCCATCTCCTGGTGGCCCAGGATTCTGACCCAAAGATAATCGCCGCACATTCCGAAACGCGCCTCCTCCGCACCTGCCTGGCTTACGTAATTGCGCACCAGCTTGGCGATTTCGGTAAAACTATCGCCGAGCCTGCTGGTTCGTTCGAAAACCAACTCGTTTTCAGTGGTGGCAACCGCCAGAGATTGCATGTGCTGTCGATATTCCGTTGCCGTAATGAAACAAGGAGTGGCTGTGCATGACGTCATGCGCTCGATGGTGTAGAGAATGTGGTGCTGAACTCGCGTGACGAAGCCAACCATCAGCCGGCGGCCAATCTGCGAAAAGTGGACTGGTAGCATCCCATACAGCTCCAGCATGCACCTGGGAATGTGCACTTCTGCGGGCAACGGGCGGTCTCCCAGCGAGAACACCGGGCAGGCCCATTGCGCTGCGACGGCCGCGGTAACATGCTGCTGGGTCGCGAAGCCCAGTTCCTGCACCGCGTCCCCGAAATTCGCTCCGCTCGCTCGTTGGTGGTCGAGTGCAGTCTTGAGTTGCTCATGGCTCAAGATTCCACGGGATAGCAACAACAGGCCAAGCGGCATCCGCGAGGTAGGAGGTTTTTCGTGCTTATCCCGGGCGGACAGCAGCTCCACAATTTTCTGCTGTGCCCCGCTCTCAAAACAGTCGGGACTGCAAAACCACTGTTCGAACAACCGCATTCCCATGTGCCGCTTGGAAACTGCCTGTATCAGCGGCTTTGTTGTGCATGCCGGATTGGCGCACCCCGGCAAGTCTCTCCATTTACTGAGAGCTCTGGCAATGCCTGGGATGTTCAGTTTACTCATTAACGGTTTCCCCGGATTCCGCGTCTTGCATGATCGTTAATTGCCTTCCTTCTCCACACACAGCGTCTTTTGCAGGGCAGCGCGAAGCTTGGGCAGCACCAGGGCGTGAATCTGCGAGACCCTCGATTCCGCCAAGTTCACCACCTTGGCGATTTCCTTCATGGTGAGCTCGTCCCGGTAATACAGGGAGATCACTATTTGCTCCTTCTCCGAGAGTGTTGCTATGGCTTCGGCAAGCCGCTCCCGGATTTCGCTGCGCACCCGCAGATCAAAAGGACTTTCGTCCGTGCTGGGGGCTGACTCGATCAGGTCATGTTTTTCTCCCCAGTCAAAAGATGAGTTCACTTGCTGACCCACCAGGTTCAATCCGTCGAGGCGCAGCGCAATCTCATGGAGCTTCTCGATCGAAACTCCCATCTCGGCGGCAATTTCGTCTTCCTCAGGGAGCCGGCCGTGCTTCGCGGAGAGTTTTGCGATTGCTTCTTCAATGCGCCGCCCTTTGCGCCGAAGAGGACGCGGCCCCCAATCCAAAGCCCTTAGACTGTCGAGAATCGCTCCTCGAATCCGGAACTTTGCGAAGGCATTGAATGGCACCGATTTCCCCGGGTGGTAGCTGCGTACCGCTTCAATCAAGCCGATGACGCCGGCGTGCACCAGATCCTCGAAGGAAACGCTTTGCGGCAAGCGTTCATGGATCCGCCTGGCGATGTAGTAGACCTGGGGCAGCTCCTTTAGAATGAATTCGTCGCGGTCTGCCATTTCTTCTACGTTTTCCCGATATGCGATTTCTGCCTGTGTCATGGGCCCTCAATTCACTGCCAAAAAGCTATCAAGTCGGTTCACCGCAAAACACCAATGGATTGCACCGGTATGAGCGCAGGGATCTCCGTAGGGGAGACAACAGAAATCCTTGGGAAGAACGGCTCCAGCAACCGGCGCAGATGAAAACGTCCGGGGGAGGAGCACAAAAGTATCGGAGGCGCGTTGACCACCTGCTCTCCAAACAACGTTCGCAGGCCTTCGAATATTCGGCGTGCCGTGTTTGGCGCGAGCGCCACCGAGGGAACAGCTGGCTGCGGATTCGCCACCTTCGCACACTCTTCTTCGAGGGAGCGATCCAGAGTCACCACCTTCAACTCACCCCGCTCATCCAACAACGGCCGTACCACCGATCTCCCGAGCGCATGGCGGACTCCTTCCACCAGAAGAACGGGATTCTTGTTAATAGGCGCGAGTTCAACCAAGGTTTCCAGGATCGTTCCCAAGTCGCGAATCGAGACCTGCTCGCGCAGCAATTGCTGCAACACTTTTTGTACTTCGCCCAGGGTGAGCACCTTGGGAATCAGTTCTTCAACGAGCTTGGGGTGAGACTCTCCCAGCCGGTCGATCAGCCGCTTGGTTTCCTGCCGAGTCAGTAAAAGATGCGCATTCTGCCGGACCACTTCGCTCAAATGAGTCGCCAGCGCCGAAGTATGATCAACGACCACATAACCGGCGGCGATGGCCTGGGCCTGCAAGTCCGGCGTGATCCATTTGGCGGGCGTGTTGAATGCCGGTTCGCGCGTCTCCTGGCCTGCAAGGGCCATTGGGGAAGGCTGCGAACTGATGGCCAGGAGACAATCCCGGCGCATCTCCCAACGTGCGACTTCGACCCCGCGCAAGTAAATCACGTACTCGCGGTCTTTTCGCGCTAAATTGTCTGTTATATGGATGGGGGGCACCAGGAATCCAAGCTGTCCAGCCAGAGTCTTGCGCAAGGAACGTACTTTGCCGAGCAACTGGCCGCCCTGTTTGCTATCGACGAGCGGCACCAATCCAAGGCCGACTTCCAGCATCAATTCGTCGAGCTTGATCACTGACTCCAGAGAGTCGGCAGCGGGTGCCGCACCTGCCGCACCTTTCGCGCTGCCTGAAACCGGAGCCAACTGGCCAGCCACAGCCTCATCTGGCTTCGCCCGGCGGGCCAGCATCATCATCAATCCGGCCATACAAACGAAGGACAACTTGGGCAGGCCGGGCATGAGGGCCAAAACCAACATGACCCCGCCGGCAACCCATAACGGCCGGCGTTTGCCCAATAATTGACGCCCGACGTCGATACCCAGCGTGCTCTCCGACGACGCGCGCGTCAGCACGATGGCGCCTGCGACCGATACCAGCAGAGATGGGATCATGGTCACCAGCCCATCTCCCACCGTGAGGACTGTGTACGTCTTTAGCGCCTCCAGCAAGGGAACGCCGTGCTGAAAGACGCCAATCAGGAAGCCGGCAATGATATTGATCGCGGTGATCAAAATGGTGGCCATGGCATCGCGTTGGCTGAAACGCGCAGCACCGTCCATGGCCCCGTAGAACTCGGCTTCGTGCGCAATCTGTTCGCGGCGCATACGAGCCTGCTTTTCGTCAATCAGGCCGGCGTTCAAGTCGGCGTCGATCGCCATCTGCTTGCCCGGCATCGCATCCAACGTGAAACGTGCTGTAACTTCGGCGGTGCGCACTGCTCCGTGGCTAACCACCAGGTACTGAATGGCGATCAACGCGAGGAAGAGAACGAATCCCACGACATAGTTGCCCCCCACGACAAACTGACCGAAGGCTTCAATCACTCTGCCCGCAGCAGCCGGTCCCTCGCTGCCATGCAACAGGATTCTCCGGCTGCTGGCCAATCCTAGCGACAGACGAAACAGGGTGAGCAACAACAACAGGCTAGGAAAAACCGAAAACTGGACTGGTCTGAGAATCTGAAGCGCGACCAGCAAAACCAGGACTGATGCCGTGAGGCTGAGCGCCAACAAAATGTCGACCATCATCGCGGGCAAGGGAATCAGCATGACGAAAACCATGCTGACTGCGAGCGACGGCAGGATCCAGTCGGCTCTGCGGCCGACGATGGGCGCTGTCGAATTTGGTTTAGCCGCCATTCTTCTCACTCACTAGTGTGCCGGCACGCCTGCTTGCTGACGCGCGCGAGCCTGTGCCCGGAACACGAAAGCCAGGATCTCAGCAACCGCTGTATAAAGCGCCGCAGGTATGGGGTTGCCTACTTCAACGGTGTAGTACAGAGCTTGCGCGAGAGGAGGATTTTCGAGCACTGCAATGCCATGCCAGAGTGCCACCTCCTTGATTTCTTTCGCCAGGAAATCGCGGCCCTTGGCTACCACAATCGGGGCATCCATGTACATCTCGTACCGCAAGGCTACGGCGAAATGGGTGGGGTTGGTGATGACAACACTCGCTTTTTCGGTATCGCGCAACATTTGGCGTCGGCGCATCTGCCGCTGCAATCGCCGGATACGGCTCTTCACCGACGGATTGCCTTCGGTCTGCTTCATCTCGTCGCGCATTTCCTGTCGGCTCATCTTTAAATCGCCTTCCAGCTTTTGCCTGACCAGAAAATAATCAACCGCAGACCAACAAAGCAGTACAAGACCGGATTTCCAGCACAGCTCCCACATTACTCCCAGCAAGAATCCTGCGAAGGCTCGCGCCCCCAGGTCTGAAGCTTCAACAATGCTCTGCCAGTGCCTTGTCAGGGTGGATACCCCGATCCACAGAATCACTCCAAACGGCAGCAGCGACTTCAGCACCGCGCTGAAACCTGTAAGTGAAAACATCTGCTTCAATTTTTGTGCGGGATTCAGCCGTTCAGGTTTGAGCGCCAGGGCTTCTCCGGCAAACACCAACCCGCCTTGCGCAATGCCGCCAGCCACAGAAAGCACCCAAGCAGTTGCAAGGATAGGCACGATCCATCGCAGTACCCCTACGGCGCTCCAGAACAGAACCGGCCCAACTGGGCTGAGCGGTTCTCGCACCGCGACGTCCAATTCGCTCTGCAGCAATCCATGCCATTGCCGAGCTGCGTCGGGAATCTGCCACGCCAGCAGCGCTATTCCGCCGCTCCACGCCAAGGCGTTGGAAAGCTCGCGCGATCGCGCAATCTGACCTTTCTCGCGCGCCTTCTTACGCTTTTGCGGTGTAGGTTTTTCTGTTTTGCTCGAATCAGCCATGTTTTGCTATCTCGCCACGTGCAGCAGCCGCTCCGCGTAGACGATGGATTCCGAAAAATATCTTTCAAACAGCCGCGGCCAAAAACCGACCGTGGCGCCAAACACCACCACTCCCAAGGCGCTCTTGACTGCCGGCCCTAACAACATCAGTGGCATTTGCGGCGATGCCTTCCCCAACAACCCCAACACCAGATCCACAAGCAACGTCGCCGTGAGCACAGGGGCAGCGATCTGAACTCCCAGTTGCAACACAACCGCGCCTTCGTGCAGCAGCGCTTTGGCCAGCATCGGATTTATGGTTGCCGTGCCGGGAGGAAGATAATCAAAACTGTGGGCCACGGCGCGCACGATCCAGCGGTGCACGCCCAGCGTAAGAAAGATGAGCATGGCAATGCTTTGGTGGAGCATGGCCACGACGGTGTTCTCAACCTGGGTGTTCGGATCGAGGATGTTCACCAGAGAGTAGCCCATTTGGACGCTCAATACCTGACCTGCCAGTTGCGCGGCCTCGAACACCGCAGTGGTTGCCAAACCGATTGCGATGCCGACCAGCATCTCGCTGGCTACCACCATGGGCCACTGCGATGGCGCGATCGGGCCCAGGTGCGTTGAATACACCGGATACAGCACCGCGGTAATGACGATCACCAGCACGATCTTGATCCGCGGCGGAATGGTGGCGCTGCCGAAAAACGGCGCAAACAGCATCAAGCCGGAGACGCGAAGTCCCACCGCCAGCACCGATCCGATAATGTCAGCGATCGAAATTTCCATGTTCTCTACCGCAGGTACGGATGAAAATCGGAGAAGATCTGCAGCGCGAACTGACAAACCTGCCTCCACATCCAGGGCATCAAGAAAAACGTCATCGTGCCTACTGCCAGCAGCCGCGGTACCGCCGAAATGGTTGTCTCCTGCAGTGAAGTTAAAACCTGCACGATGCTGACCAGCAGGCTCACAACCACGGCGGTCGCCAGAATTGGACTGGCCAGCAAAAACACCTCCCGCATGGTTTGCCGGCCGAGATCCACGACTTGTTCAACGGGCATGATTGACCTCAGCTAAAACTTTTCATCAAGGAACCAATTAAGAGATTCCAGCCATCCACCATGACGAACAGCAAAAGCTTCAGCGGTGTGGAAATAACGACTGGGGGAAGCTGCAACATGCCGACAGAAGTCGAAATCGAAGCCACCACCATGTCGATGACCATAAATGGCAAGAACAGTACCGTCCCGATCTGAAAGCCCGTGCTCAGCTCGGACACGATGTACGCCGGCACAAGCACCCTCATGGAGAGATCACTGGAACTTCGTGGGCGCGGTTCTTTTGCCAGTTCCACGAAAAGAGCTACATCTTTCTCGCGCACGTAGTGCAGCATGAATTGCCGAACCGGTCCTGCGCTGCGCTCCACTGCTTGCATGGCGGTGATCCGGCCGCCCTGCATCGGCAGAATAGCCGTCTGGTAAATGTTTGCGCCTACTGGTTGCATGAGGAAAAACGTCAAAATCAGAGCCAGGCCAATGAGCGTCTGATTGGTTGGCGTGGTCTGCAGACCGAGCGCCTGGCGCAGAAAGTGGAATACCACCAGCAGCCGCGCGAAGGGTGTTATGCAAAGCAACAGCGAGGGGAGCAAGGTCAGGAAGGTTAACAGGACAACGATGGTCCACGGCACCGATCCAGTTCCCAGGCCGGTGATTCGGATTTCATTCGGCGAGACTGCAGAAGACGAAGTGTCCGTGAGCGGTATCGTGTCGGGAAGACTGGACGATGAAACCGTGGGTCCGGCTGCGGAATCGCCCGTTGGTGGCGCAGTAGCCGCGGCGAAGAGACTGGGACTACTCGCAACCAGCACGAGTGCCAGCAGTGCCGCTTTCATTTCACCAAATACCGCGATTTTCATGCCCGGCTCAAATCCTGTTCGCACCGTCTTTGAAAGACGTCAGAGAACTCCCGCGACCGCTCCAGGTGGGCTAAAGTAGCGACCGAACTGGAGGATCCGCCCACCAAGAATTGTTCGCCATCAACCTGTATCACTGCTACAAAGCGCTTCTCTCCCAGCGATACACTCTCGCAAACCCGCAGTCGCTTTTTCCTCTGCTCGGATCTCAACTTCTGCTGCGTCCACCTCCATGCTTGCGTCATCAGCGCGGCAAGAAAGGGCCAGACATCTGCGAACGCGGTGCGAAATCCTCTTCGCTCGGCTGTAAGAGGTGGTTCTTCCCTATCGGGCTTATCGCAGGTCGCGAGGGCCATGCTTTCCGCCTGCAACTCTGGCTCACAGAGAACAGATACTTCGGCCAGTGAAACGTTTTCGGCTGGCACGCTGCAATCGTGGTGGATTTCGTTCTCAGCAGGCCGCACCGGTTCAACAAATGTGTCTGTCTCCCACAGCATGGCCTGCGCCGGCGGAATCTCGCCAGTCGCCTGCAGCATGTTCTCGATGGGCGCCTCGTCCACAAGCTCAATCACTGATTGCGCAATGGCAGTGTGCTGGATCGGGTTGTCCATTTTTCGCGGGACCGTTGGGACCGCAGATGCACTGGACAGGGCCGGCGGATCCTTCCTTGTGGATTTGCGTTCTAGGCCACGTTTCTTTCGGTTCTCGGGCAGATTCTTCTTCCCACTCATACTTTGAGTTTTCTTCCGCGTGCTCATGCCAGCTCCGTGATCCGAACCGTCAACTCAGTGCCAATAACTTCGAATTCTGTCCACCCGATCAACAGCCCGTTAGCACGCAGGGGAACGTCAATGGCGTGATGGGATGCAGTCTCCACAATCGAGCCTTTCCTTAGGCTCAAAAGATCACGCACCGTGAATCGACTCACTGGAATCTCCACGGACAACTGACACGGCAGCCAGCCGAATTCCTCGACTGGGTCCTTACCGATGCCCGCCGGCTCTGCTGGCTGTGACTCCTTCGCACGCTGAACTGCGGCATCCATCAGCTGTTCTCGCAACCGTTGGTTCCTGGGAGGGAGCTGGGCGCCATGATTCCAGTCCTGGTCAGTACAGAACACTGAAGACAGATATTTTGGTTTCGTCGCACAGGCAGCCGTCCCCTGCATCGGAGAGTGCAATTGGGAGTCCGCAGGTTCTTTGCTCGCCTGCTTCTGTCGTGTCGATCGTTACGGGATTAAGAGATAAGAAAAATAACAACTTGCAAATCGCCATTACTCCCGTGCATGTACGGATGTGGTGGGGTCCGATTAGAGCAGAAATAGAAGAGGAGGCCTCGCGCGAATGCCTGCCCGGCCACATCCGCGAGCCCTCTAATTGCGTGCTAACAATCGACGACGGCGGCCGAGTACGACGGCTACCGCAACTTCGCCAGACGAGCTGCCGGCACGCGCGTGCTAGAACCCTACGGCGATAAGCACCGATCGTCTGGGCTTGATCGCCGTGGGGTGAGATCAGTTTGGCAGGGCCAAAGCGGTGTTAGTTACCCGGTGTGGCCTGCAGATTGATTGTGTCTTCGCTGATCGTATCCAGCGTGGTAATCACTCGAGCGTCCGCCTCGAACCCCCGCTGAGTGATGATCAAGTTGGTAAATTCTGTGGAAATGTCCACGTTCGAGGCTTCCACAGCTCCGCCGGTCAGCGTTCCGAGTCCGCCGCTATTGGGTGCCCCAACAACGGCTGCGCCCGACGCAAGGGTGGGCGCGTAATTTCCGCTTCCGGTCAGTTGCAAGCCGTTGGGGTTGGCAAAATTCGCCAAAGCGATCTGTCCCAGTGCTTGAACCTGGCCGTTGCTGAATTGACCTTCGACAGTTCCGTCGGGTTCGACGGTGTAACTCTGCAGAAGACCGGCGCTATAACCGTTCTGCGTGGTGGTCGTGGTGGCGCTTGGTGAGGCCACCTGCGTTAGCAGTGAACTCCCGCCCGGTCCTGTGAGATCCCACGTCAGGTTCATCGTCGCGGCCCCATCCGCCAAACCGGTGACCTGGATGCCGGTGATCGTGCCGCTCGCAGGAGTGGCAAGATTGCCGTTGCTGTTGAAGGTGAGATTGCCAGTGGCAACTGTGGTGGGGTTACCAGTACCGCCCGTGTCTGCGGCTGGTAGGGTAACAGTGTAGCTCCAGGCACCCGGACCAGTGTTGGTGAAGTTGAAGGTAAGAACGTGAGCCTGACCCAACGAATCGTAAACCGTCAACGGAGTGGAATAGACGGTGCCGACGGTGGCGCTGGCATTCAGGTTGGTCTGTTGCGCCATGGTGGTGGTTGCCGCTGGCGGGCTGATTGCCGATTGCCCGACCTCGATCGGCACCAACGTCCCGCTTTGGTTCACTACCCCGTTCACCGCCGGATAGCCCATGACGGTTTGACCGCCACTGGTGACTAACTGTCCAGAAGAGTTGACGGTAAAATCTCCAGCTCGCGTGTACTGGACGGTCCCGTTTGCCGACTGTGTGATGAAGAATCCGTTGCCGGTGATGGCCACATCGCTGGGCACACCCGTGCTGGTCACGCTGCCGTTGGTAAAGTTGGTCGAAACCGAACCAACCTCGGAACCAGCGCCAACTTGAATGGGATCGCCCGCGCCGGTCGTGCCAAGATTTTGGTAGAACAGGGACTGAAAATTCGCCGACTGATCCTTGTATCCCGGCGTGTTCAAATTGGCGAGGTTGTTCGAAATAATGTTCAATGCCTCTTCGCTCGCGCTGAGGCCGGAAAGTGGAATCGAAAACGATGACATTAGTTTGCTCCTGTGGGTATTGAGGTAGTCGAGCCGCTTCCGCCGTTCGAGGACGGAGGGTTCGCTGCGGGAAAAGCCGCGGAAAGTGTCTGGTTGATGTTGATCAATTGCTCTAACTGGTTCATCGAGAACATCTGGTCGACCATCTCGGAAGGATCCATCGGCTGTGTCGGATCCTGCGATTGCAGCTCGGTAACCAGCAAGCTGATAAACGTGCTTTCCGCCTGCTGTGCTGACTGATTACCCGGGGAACCGGCGGATCCGGTCGAACCAGTGGAACCGGTAGAACCAGTGGATCCCGTGGAAGTGGTCGATGGCAATTGTGCCATCGGTGTCATGGTTGATATTCCGTGGAGGTTCATTTCGCGTTTTTCTCCTTACGTTTCCGTTTTATGTCTTGCTCTGTCGCAATCACTAAATGTGCACATCAAGCCTTGAACTGGTTTCCAATACTTCCGTAGCGACGATTGGTGCGGCGGCATTTGCGTCATCGTCACCAAAGATCTTTATCGGCTGCATGTATTGCTGTTGCCGTTGCCCCTGCCCAGCATTCCCCGAACCGCCGGCGTGGGAATGATCCTGAAGAATGATGTTGGCCAGCGGCAGACGCTGTTCCTCGAACCGGTTGTGCAACGCTGGTAGTTCGGCCGTCATGGCTCGTCCGAGCTCGCCGCGCTCTACCGAAATCTCTGCCGACATTTGGCCGCGGGCCATCGATGTCCGGATGTCGACGCTTCCAAACTCTCCCGCTTGGATTCCCACGCGCAGTTCGGTTTCCCCAGCCCGTTCCATGAGTTTCGCCACCTGGAGCGGAGAACCGATGTGCAACCCGGGCGCTTCTGCGGGTGGCTCGGCGTCGGCAACGGCCGGCGCTTGGCCCAAGTTCTTCGGCGTAACATCGGTCGTCTTTGGGGACGCCGTCGAGGCGACCGGCCTGTTGTCAACGAGAGCCGATACCTGCGTCGAACCAGTCACGGTCGACGGAGGAGCGCCGGCCGCTTGCGTCATAGCGTTGTCGAAGTCTTGCTTCGGGGTCGGAACGACGCCAGATGCGGACCCGCTACTCCTATCCGACGGGGGAGGATTTTGTGCGGCATCGCCATCCCCCTTGAGCGTCTCTGAGGGTGGCGGCACAATGCCGCTGTCGGATTCGCTGGCAACGCCTTGGCTGGGTTGCGCCTGCGGCCACAATTCGGACTTTATGCTTGGCGGCGGTACGGCAGGAAACGGCGGCACGATCGTCTTTTGCAGTCCATCACCAATCACCTGCAGCCCATCGCCAGTCACTTCTTGCGGCTTCGTTGACGAATATCCTGTCGGACTTTTTGGATCGATGGGGCCGAAGCTATCTGCAGCCTCTCGGGATATGGGTTTGGGATCGACTGTCGTCGACTTGGGAGTCGTTGCACCAGCAGACGGAACATTGGAGATGACCTGCTTGGCATCTGCTTCGGCGGATGTCGGCATTTTCGCTTCGCCAACTGCGAATTTTGCGCTTGCCTCTGGCATCGAAGCCGCCACTGCCGGCGTACTGTTTCCGCCCGGAGTCAAGGATGGAGTTGCCGCCTGCGGCGCTGGCGATTGTTGATCGGCACGCTGCGCAGGAACGCTCGTCGGCTGAGGCGATGGCGCCAACATTCTTGCCGGAGCGGAAAGGGTTGAAGATGCGGAAGCAGTGGTCGATGGGCCAGACGCGGCTTCGGTGGGCAAAACCGTCACTGCTGAAGGCTCACATTCCTGCGTCCCAGCTGGTTCCAGGGTGGAGATTGCCTCGGGTTCCGCAGTGCCTGTCGACTGTGGCATCAGTGGCAATAGCGCAGAAGGCGGGTTGCAGATGACGTAAGCGTTGTTATCAGTGGGCAAATTGGCCGCGGGAGCTTGCGCTTTAGGAACCGAATTGAGCGACGAGGCGGAAGGTTTCGCACCAGTGTTCAATTTAGGTTTAGCAGAAGCAGTTTCTCCGTTGCTGCTTTCCAATTCGTTATCCACTGCCGGCTTTGCCGTGGGTTGTGTGTTTTGGTTTGCTTCCGCCAATGCAGTGGAGAACTTCCCCGGGATGGCGCTGCCTCCGCCGGCAGCCTGGGGCGGTGTCGTTACGGAAATTTGGGGCAAGCTCACGATCACGGCCTCTCCTCAACCGGCAGTGATTTTGCACGTGGCTGGCCAGACTGTTCCGATTAGAGACGGTTCCCGCAACGGAAACTAGGCGATAGGTAATTAAAGACTTTTCATGATTCTGCCGATTAGAAAGGAACACCGATTGTAGGGAGATTGGCGGAATGGGCAGGATTTGCCCAGAACGTCACTAGGCAACCTCTGCCTAGCGACCCCGCCTGCGCCGCGACAAAAAGACGTCATCCAAGGTTGCCTGTTCGCGCTTTGCTTGAGCGCGACGATAGGCATCCAGTTGCCGCATGCGAAGTTTGTCCAGCAGTTCGCGGTTGCGCCGCGCCAGTTCGTAAGCCTTGAGGCAATTCTCCCGTTGCACTTGTAGCTGTCGCAGTTGCGCTCGAAGTTTTTCGCCCTGCTCCTCCAGCGCAGTTTCTTCCTCGTAGGCAGCCTGCAAGTGAACCGAAGTAACACCGCGGCGTAGATCGGCCTCGCGCCGCCGTGTGGCTGCAGAACGTCTCTCTTCGCATTGATGAAGGACGATCTTGGTTTGAACGATTCCCTGCTGAGTTTTTTCCAGCGCAAGATATTCGCGTTGCTCCAGGTTTTCCCGGTACTTTAGAACTGCGGCGAGGGCAAATCGGAAGGCCATACCTAAGTGGGAAGCGCAAACAGTTGCTTCAAAGTCTCAGACATAGATGTGCGTTCTTCCGGGCTCTGTTTCAGGAAGCGGTTGATTTCCGGCAGGGCAGTGATGGTCTTATCCAGCAACGGATCCGTACCTTTCTGATAAGCGCCGATGCGAATGAGATCTTCCGCGCGGGAGTAAGCGGAGATCATCATGCGTAAGGCACCGGCCTTCTCGATGTGCTCTCGCGTGCAGACATTGGGCATCAAGCGGCTCAGGCTTTCGAGGATCGCAATGGGAGGGTAGTGGTTGCGCAGAGCCAGATTTCGGTCCAGGACGATGTGTCCATCCAGCAGGGAACGGGCAGTGTCCACAATTGGGTCCTGCTGGTCGTCACCTTCCATTAAGACGGTGTAAAAAGCGGTGATGCTGCCATTTGAGAAACGTCCGGCCCGCTCTGCCAGTCGCGCTAACATTGAAAGCACTGATGGCGTGTAGCCTTTTGCAGTGGGCGGCTCTCCCGCTGCCAGTCCGATCTCGCGCTGTGCCATGGCGAACCTGGTTAGAGAATCAACCACCAGCAGCACGTGCTTCCCACGGGTGCAAAAGTATTCTGCGACTGCAGTGGCAGCCAATGCTGCGCGGATGCGTAGCAAGGGCGATTGATCCGATGTCGAGACCACAACAACCGACCTGCGGCATCCGTCATCCCCTAAGGTTTTCAAGAACTCGCCCACTTCGCGTCCACGTTCGCCGACTAGGGCGAGCACCGTCAGGTCGGCGGCGGTTTCGCGAGCCATCATGCCGATGAGCGTGCTCTTGCCGACGCCACTGCCTCCGAAAATTCCGATGCGTTGCCCTCGGCCACAAGTCAGAAAGCCGTCCACCGCTCGGATACCACAGCTCAATGGTTCGTCGATCGCGGTGCGATCGAGCGGGAGCGGGGCGCTGCCGTCAATCAGCATCGATCTGGTAGCGGCGTATTCTCCATTCGAATCGAGCGGCCGGCCCGTAGCGTCAATGACGCGACCCAACAACTCCGGCCCCACTCGCAACGACGGTTTTGCGCCCCAGGTTATGATCTGATCTCCAAAGCGAATGCCTTGCGGCTTTTCCAGGCTCATGGAGAGGACGCTGGAGCCGCGAAACCCGACGATTTCTCCGGGAAAAGTGGCGCCGCCCGAAGCTACGATTTCGCACGACTCACCGACCGAGCAGAATGGACCGGCTGACTCCACCAGGTTGCCGAGTACCTGAGTGATACGCCCCTTCCAGCGGACCGTGGAACAATTCGGCAGCCAGTTCCGGCAGGCGTCTAGATGTCCGGTATTCATTTCGGTTCAGGTCTTTGGGCCAACAAGTCGGCAAAACCTTTCTCGATTTCTTTGAGCTGCGCGTCCAGCCCCATTTCGGTTGTGCCGAGTTCGGTTTCGAGTATGCAGTCTCTGGCTTCGAGCGACGAATCCTCCACGATCTGCACCTCCGCGTTGTCGCGAAAATAGTGACGCCACGCTCCTGCTTCTTCGGGGCGCACACGCACAATCACGCGCGACCCCTGCTGAAGCTTCTCCACCATGACTTTGACTAATCCAGCCACCACCATGCGGTCGACCTGGGCCTCGCGGTGAAGAATCCTGGCGGCGATAGCTACTGCAAAGTGAACCAGCTCAACTTCTACCCTGGAATAGTATTCGCTCTGCTGCTGCAGAAAGCCCGAGACTGCCTCAGCCACCCGCTTGCGTTCCTGCGCCAGTGCCTCAGCGAAACTGGCCTGGGCACGTGTTTCTCCCTCGCGCATGCCTTCCGCGCGGGCGTCGGCAAGAAGTCGAGACAGCTCTTGTTCGCCGACCCGAGGTGTGCGGTCGCAGGACTTTGCTTCTTCCTTGGAGCCTGGTTCTGATGGCTCGGCGGTTCCGTGATCGGAAGCGTCTCCCGACGGGTCGTAGTAAACAAACGCCTCAATGTCGCCAACCATTAACTCTCCGTCTGTGCCGCTATACGACATACTCATCATCTCCGTCGGCCTTCAAAATCACCTTGCCCTCAGCCTCGAGCTTACGCAGCAGAGTCACGGCTTCTTGCTGCGCTTGTGCGACCTCTTTGGCGCGAACTGGTCCCAACGCCTCCATATCCTCCTTCAACATTTCGACCGCTCGCGATGACATCGCCCGGAAAATATGATCCTTCAGATCGCTGCTCGCGCCTTTGAGGGCGATGGCCAGGGTTTTCTTATCCATCGCGCTCAGCCACTCGCGTACATGGACGTCAGAAACTCCCAAGAGGTCCTCAAAGGTAAACATGAGATTACGAATGTTGATGGCGAGCTTAGCATCTTCATGCTCGATGGCTTCGAGAATGCTTTTCGCCATTCCGCCCTCCAGCCGATTCATTACGTCGGCCACGCTTTTGAATCCCGCGTAGGTCTTTCGGCTTTGCTCACCGAGCGACTGCAGGCGGCGGTTAAGCACCACGGAAACTTTTTCCGCCATCTCGGGTGAAAACTGGCGCAATTGGGCGAGACGTTTGACCGATTCCGCCCTGGCCTGGTCGGGAAGCTTCATCAGAAGCGTGGATGCCTGCTTCCCATCAAGGTGGGCCAGGATCAAGGCAATGGTTTGGGGGTGCTCGCCTTCCAGAAACTTTGCCAGTTGCTGGGGATCCGCTTGCTGCAGCGAGTCCAACTGACCGACCTTCAGCTGCTGCAGTCGCACCACCTGCTTGAGGAGGTAGTGCGCGTTCTCCTCCCCGAATGCCTTGACCAGAGCTCGCGAGGCAAAGTCTATCCCACCTTCCGCCAGGTAATCCTGGGTGAGAGCCAGCTTGCTGTACTCCTCGAGAATTTCGCGGGCAACATCGGGAGGAACTCCCTGCACGTCGGCGAGTTCTTTCGTGACCATCTGGACATCTTTATCCGGTAAATGTTTGAAGATGGCGCTGGCCGCTTCCTCACCCATGATGGCCATGAGAATGGCAGCTTTGCGCGTGCCGGAGAGTGTTGACGGTCGAGGGGTCATCGGACCTCCTCATGGATCCAAGCTTGGATCAGTTTGCTGGTAGCGGCTGGTTCCGCGGTCGCTTTTTGCAGCAATTGCTTCTTCAGGTTGATGGAACGTTGCTGTTCCGGTGGCAGAGTTCCCATTTCCTGCCCGGGAGCAAGGTCAACGCCGGCAACCGGTTGTTTCTTTGCAGAAATCGAGGCAGGAAGTTCGCGCAAAGTGGTGAGCAACTGCTTTTTCACAGGACGCAACAGCAATGCATAAGCCAGCAGGAAAAGCAGAATGAGTGCAGCATAGCGTACCAGACTTGACCAATCAGCTAATCCGACACGCACCTTTTCTATTATCGTGGGTTTAGGAGGCGCTTCGACGGGAGATTGGTCAAAGGACAAGTTTTCGACAGTCAAAACGTCGCCTCGGGTCGCGTCAATCCCCACTGCTGCTTTGGCCAACTCCTGAATTTGGTTCAACTCGTCAGGAGTACGCTTCCGGCGATTTTCCACGCGCTTTCCATTTTCCTGCTTGACATCGACGGCGTCATCGACGAGTAAAGCCGCAGAGATTCTCCGGATGCGGCCGGCAGGTTGCACGGTGCGGCGGACTACCTTGCTCACCGCAAACGTGCTGCTCTCGCTCTTGGAAAGCTGGGATCCGTCGCTGCCACTGTCCACCGCGGACTTGGCGGAAGCGCTACCGCCGGGAACGTTGCTGGAAGTTCCGGGTACACCCCCGGTCAGCATGCCTCCCACTTGTTCCTCGGAACTTTGCTGTGAAACTGCCACCGCGCTCTTGGGGTCGTAAGTTTCATCGTTCTCTTCGCTGGTGCTGGGGTCGTATTCGACATTCACGCGAGCACGCACATGCTCGGGTCCGACTATAGGTTCAAGGGTCTGCAGGAGCTGGGTGGAAAGTTCTCCCTCCAGACCTCCGTTTGCAGTAAAGGAATCGCGCCTTGCGAGGCTGAGCGGCCGGTTGGTGTCCGCATCGATGACAGTCACGTTCTCAGGATTTAGCTGGTCAACCGCTCCGGCCACCAGACGCGCGATTCCTAATTGGGTTTCGTCCGAGAGGCGGCCCGACCTCAGCTTGAGCACCACCGACGCCTTCGCCGCGCGCTCCCGGTCCAGAAACAAGGAATCCGTGGGCATGACCAGATGCACTCGAGCGCTTTCTACATCCTTCAGCGTCTGGATCGATCGTTCCAATTCGCCCTCGAGGGCGCGCTGATAATTCACTTTCTCGTCGAATTCTGTCTGACCCCAATTCAACTTATCGAACAGTTCGAATCCCAGGCGTCCGCTGCGCGGCATACCATCGGCGGCCACTTCCATGCGGCTGGCATCGATCTTGTCGCTCGGTACGTTGACGGTCTTCCCGTCCGCGCTGATCTCGTAGGGGACGTTCTTGGCAGCCAGCTTCGCGCCCAGTGCTTCAGCATCGACTGCTTCCATCCCGCTAACTAAGGGTTTGTAGTCCGGCGTCCCGATCAGGTGGACAAAAGCCGCCAAGATCGCGAGGCTCAGGATGCTGGCGCCAATCAGCAGAGCGCGCTGCTTGACGGAAAGCCCGGTGACGAAATCGGTCGCCTGCTTCTGGACTTGATTCAGAGACGTCATGCGATTTGCGATGGCGAGATCATCCCCTGGTTAGAATTGCATCCGGGAAACTTCCTGGTACGCGTTCACAATCTTGTTGCGCACTTGCATCATCAGCTGAAAGGCAATGTCGGCTTTTTCGACTGCGATCATGACGTTATGAATGTCCTGGCGGTCTCCCTCCACCAGCTCGCTAACCTGCTGGTCAGAGGAGCTGCCTAAATCATTTACCTTGTTAATCGCATCCTTCAGGCTGGCTCCGAAGCTGCTCCCTTCGGCATCCGGACCTGTGGATGGCGTAGGCAGAGTCGGCATGGTGCCGGAGAATGACGGAGGCAATCCAGGGAGAATGGGGTTACCCACTGAATCCACTCCCTTCACAGACGCCAACGGAAACGGTATGTCTTTCGCGGGCCGACGACCACTGCCCGCGAGGTTGAGTGGCAACTTCCGCAGCGCGGCTGCCGTGGGAACGGATGCGACTGGCCGCCATATGCACCTCAATCCGCCGATTGCTCTCTTCTAATTGTCTGCGGAAAGCGTCTTCGGCTTGTTGTTGTGTAACTTCCATGAATAAACGAACGTCGTTCAGAGTCATCTTGATCACCTCTTACTTGAGCAGTTCCATCGACTGCTGGATCATTTGCTTGGACGCGGCAACAGCCGACGCATTGAGCTGGTACGCGCGAACCGCCCCCATGAGATCCACCATTTCCTGAACCGGATTAATGGCGGGATAGGCAACGTAGCCTTCCTTGTCCGCGTCTGGATGTCCCGGTTCGTAGCGTTTCAACGGTGGTGTCGGATCATCCACTACGCGCTGCACGCGAACCGCAGGAATCATCTTGTCGAGTCCGGCGTGAAATCCAGCGAGCATCATGCGGAAAGGCATATTGCCCGAACTGGAGAAAACCACTTCCTGTCGCCGGTAAGGCCCACCCGACGGGGTGTGAGTGGTTTCGGCATTGGCCATGTTGGCGGCAACCACCTCGGCTCTTTGCCGCTCGGCCGCCAATGCCGATCCGCTGATTTCAAGCAGAGAAAAAGTGCTCATGTTTTGTTCCCTTCGTTAATTGCATAAAGCAGATTTTGAAATTCATGGCGTAACAACTGCACACCCAAGCCGAATTGCATTTGCGTTTCTGCCAGCAACAAGCCTTCGCGGTCCAGGCTGACGTTGTTCCCGTCCGGCCGTTGCAGCAGGCCTTGCACGGAACGAACTACCGGCGTAAACGAAGCCGGCCCTGCCGCCACCGCACGCTGTAGCTCCCCCTGGAAATCGATGTCTTTGGTCTGGTATCCGGGCGTATCGACATTCGCCATGTTGCCGACCACCAGTTTGTGTCTTTGCGAAGTCACATCCAGGAATTTCTCGAGCAAATACATCATGGGGGTGGAAACGTCGTTCATGCATACCTCCGAGGCGGCAAGCCGTACTCGCGAATCTTGTTCCGAATCGTCCGTAGACTTACGCCCAGCATCGCGGCGGCTCGGGTCCGGTTGCCTCCGGTGTTGTTCAATGTTGTCTCGAGCAAACGCCGTTCGAGTTCTCGCATGGAGGTGCCGGCTTCCACTGCGGTGTGCAGCTTGAAGCTTGGAGTGGCGGAATGAGTAGAGCTGAACAATTCCCCGCTCAGACGCTCGGGCCCAATTTCGTTGCTGTCACTGAGAGTCAGAACTCGCTGCATGAAGTTGGCAAGTTCGCGGACGTTGCCCGGCCACGCGTATTTCTGCAGCCCGGCAATGAAGTCAGGATGCAGAACCGGCGCCGGGCGGTGGGACTGGGCTGCGAACTGCCTAGCAAAAAAATCCGCCAGATCCGGAATGTCTTCCACGCGTTCTCGCAAGGAAGGCAGGGTCAGTGGAATAACGTTCAGCCGGTAGTAAAGATCGGCACGGAATTTTCCTTCTTGCACCATCTGGCGGAGAGAAACATTGGTAGTGGCAACCACGCGGATATTGACTGCTGTGGGGCGAGTTCCCCCGAGTCTTTCCACCTGCCGTTCTTGCAGG
>DASPSE010000196.1:0-2792 GCA_035624085.1 Terriglobales bacterium | reverse complement strand
ACGGCGATGGTTTGGCCCGTGCCGTCGCAGGCCTTGCCGTCACAGGAATGGCCCGTAAGCAGGGGAGTTTCGTTGTAAATCGTATAGAAATCCTGCGGCCCCAGCCATTCACAGTCGTCTGGCGCGCAGTAGGGATTATTGGTGTATGTGACCAGAGGGGTTGGCCTCTTGCTCACCACGGAATTGCTAACGGATGGCGCATTTTCGCCAGACTTGGCCATGTAGAGCTTGCCCGTCTTGGAGTCACGCTTTGCGACGCCGACGAAATGCACCATAGGCTTGGGCAGAAAATCATTGAGCGATCGGAATCCGCCGATGACCGGCGCCAGTGCCGCCGGCACCTGGGGCGCGCTCATATTAGCAATGTGCTTCTTGCCGTGCACATTCAGATTGTGGATCTCGGTGCGGAAAGCCTCCCCAACCTGGCCTGCGGTACCACTAAATACCAGCATCATCTTGGAGGCGGGAACGTAGTCAACCGTGAAGCCATGCTTTTGCAGCCATGCGCTTACGGCAGCAATGTCCGCGTCAGCTGCTCCATAGCAGCTTCCCACTTCGTCGGGACTGAGCCACTGCTGGTATAGCGGCGATTGCTGATTGTGCATCTGATCGATGCGCGTTTCGAGCGCTATCTCTTGCTCGGGGCTGCGCTTGAGCAGCATGATGATGTGGTCCAGCGGCAAACTGTCGCTGACCTTGCCCTGATCGAATTCCGCGCGCGCCAGCGGATGAACATTGCCGGCGAGTGATGTCAGCACATTCTCATCGACCGCGCTGGTGACCGCTATGGATCTGCAATCGGCAGCCGCAAAAGCCAACGTGGTGGAAAGCAAGCAGAAAAACGAAGCCGCGAACATCAAAGACGTGGTACGCGAAACACGCATAGGAATCTCCTCCAGGTAGATTTAGGGGTTTTGAATTCGCCGTGGTGAGTGGTATCTCCTCCGGAACCTGGGAGCGGCCACGATTATGCCCCGCATTCGCATTTGCGTCAATGTGAAAGAATTTTCATCTGGAGTGCACCTAGTCTGCGCTCTGCACCAACACTGGGAACATCGCCGTGGCCGATTCCTCCCTATCACTTGCGTACGTCTGAAACCAGTGGATGTGTCTAAATTCCAAACTGGTCATAAAGACGATGGCAGAGCATTAAATATGAACCGAATGGAATCACAGCAGCCCGCTGCCCCGGAGGTTAGTATTAGTGATTACACTTTGCGCAGACTAGTCATCGCGGGCTTATGGCTGTCCTGGATTGTCGTTGGGACCGCTACGCTGCGTTGCCAAGAGCAACCCAACGCGGCCAGCACGCAACCGGCGATCACGACGGATCGCCCTGCCATCACCGATTCCAGCATCGTCGTGCCGCGTGGCAGCCTTCTTTTGGAAAACGGTTTTGCGGAAACTGGCAGCCAAGGACAACGCAGCTACGACTTCCCCGAAACGCTCGTGCGCTTCGGGCTCACTTCAAACACCGAGTTGCGTTTCACCCCGCCGGATTATTTCAACAACTTCAACGCCGGAACCGGCTTCGGCTCGGGATTCGGTGACCTCAGCCTGGGCATGAAGCAGCAGCTTGTTGCCACCTCGGCAGGCTTCGATGCTGCGTTAATTGTCTCGCTGAGCTTCCCGACCGGTGCGAACGCCATATCCAGTCATGGATATGACCCACAACTGCTGCTGCCCTGGTCGCATCCGGTATCCAAGAATTGGACCGCCGCTGGCATGTTCTCGCTCTTGTGGCCGACCGAAGGGGCTAGGCGCAATCTAACCGGCCAACCGAGTTTTCTGCTGGACCGGCAGATCACCAGCCGATGGGATGCCTTCATCGAATACTCCGGAGATTTTCCGCAACGCGGAAGTCCGCAACATCTGCTGCACGTCGGAACGGCTCTTAAGATTACTCAGAACCAGCAGATCGACTTTCATTGCGGCTTTGGCCTTTCCTCCGCAGCGGTGGATCACTTCATCGGGTTTGGCTATTCGTTCCAACTTCCCGCGATTTATCGGGGAAAGCGCAATAGATCGTGAGATTGGGGATGGCCCACCCCGTTCGACTCCCCTCGCTCCGCTCGGGTCGCTCAGGGCTCTTGTCGCGTTTTGTGCGACAGAGCCTGCCCTGAGCGAGCGCAGCGAGTCGAAGGGGTGGGAAGGGGCGCAAGGGGGCTGGCCCACGCTTTCTCACGAGGATGTCTCTCTACTTGGGTTGCCCCACCCTTTCGCCGGTTTTTGGCGAAGGGTGGGATCGTGTCACGCTGGGCACAACGCCCATTCGTTCCCTCTTTCGTGCCGTCCATTGGCATTCAATCTCCACTCTGCCCTCACAGCCAGTGGCCCACTGGCGAAAACTGCTCCAGCGCCAATCCTCCGGTCGATCACACAGTCCCCGCTCCACCGGATTACGATGAATATAGCGCAACTTTTCCACTCGTTTCTTCTCGCTCCATACCGGAAAATCGTAATACCGGACCTGCCAAAGGCGCGGCAGATCCGCGGAGCGAAGCTTGTGTGAAGTGATCTGCTTGAGCATCTGCATTACTAGCGAAAGATCACCCCGCTCCGGTTCGCTGATCAGCAGGTGCGCATGCTCGGGCATGACCACGTAGCCGCTCACGTAGCATCCGTACCAGCGCCGCACCCGTTCCAGCTCATGCTCGAAGGTGTCTCGCGCCGCCGAATCCAGCAGCTTTGTCCGCTGATAGCAACTGAAGGTGATGAAATGCAGACAACGCTGGTGCTGGAAACGCTTGGGTTTTACTGCCATGCGGGTTATTGTATTCCCACCCTGTCGC
>DASPSE010000289.1:0-6941 GCA_035624085.1 Terriglobales bacterium | reverse complement strand
GGAAGCTCGCGAGTTTGCAGCCGACTGAACCTTTTGCGTAGGCTTACCGATTATCCTGGCCATGCTGTGATAAGGTGGGCGGGTCTCGCCTGGGTTCACTTGTGACAAGCGAAATCAACCACAGAGGCCACAGAGTTCATTGAGGAAATACCATGCGCTTTAGAGCTGGACTTGCATTTGGCGTGATTTTGTCAGCGAGCATAACCGCTCTTACACAACAAAAGGTGGTGAAGTATCAGGCCACAATCAACAATGTGAAATATGTTTATGCTTCGGTGCCGCCGGTTGCCCACCTGAAGCCCGGCGACATTCTCGATACCAATACGCTGGACTGCTTCGGCAACGCTGTTCAAAGACCTGGCGACACCCTCAGCATGAGCAAAGGCGACAATCCGCTGACCGGCCCGTTTTACATTGAAGGCGCGGAACCGGGAGACACTCTGGCAGTGAAGATTCTCGAACTCGATGTAGACAGCAATCAGGGCGTAGGCGCATTCGCGCCGGGATTTGGCGCCATCAACGCCACGAACTACACCCCGATGCTGGCTCCGCCTTTGCCGGAAAAAATCTGGTTTTATCCCATCGACCACGCTTCCGACACCGCGACGTTTCAGGCACTCGATTCGAAGTTCACCACTAGAATCCCGCTGCACCCATTTTTCGGCTGCATTGGCGTCGCGCCCGCCGGAGGAGAAGCACGCAGCTCGATCGTGCCCGCCGAGTTTGGCGGCAACATGGATTCTCCCGAAGCCAGCGTTGGCAATACGGTCTACTTCCCGGTGAATGTTGAGGGTGCGCTGCTCTACATGGGCGACGGCCACGCGGCTATGGGAGACGGCGAAGTTGCCGGCACAGCTATCGAGGTTCCGCTGCACGCCAAGGTGCAGGTCAACGTGATTAAGGGACAGAAAATCAACTGGCCGCGATTCGAGAATGACAGTGCCATCATGACTGTCGGCGCGTACCGCCCGTTGGACGACTGCTTGCGAATCGCATTCATTGAACTGGTGGGGTGGATCCATCAAGACTATGGTTTGTCCGAGTTGGACGCGTACGAGCTGCTATCGGAAGTCGCGAAAATTCATTTGAACGAGATGGTGGACCCCAACTACGTGGTGGTGGCGTCAATCGAGAAGAAGTACTTGCCGCCGAAGAAGAAATAGTTTCGAGGTTCAGGTCTTACGTTTCAGTCCGCCGAAGGGTCCCAACGCATAAACTTTGGGTCTAGAACTTCCGGCGGTAACCCTCCGCATCCTCACAGCCGAACCACGCGATAAGATTTCCTTTGATCTACGGAATTCCGATGGACCCACACGTTATTGTTGATCAAGCCGCTTCGGAAGGTGCTGAAGTCACTCATCCGGTGACTACGGCCGAGGAAGCACTTGGCATGGTTGTTCCGGCGTTGGCTGCTGGGCCCGCAAACGTTTGCTCTCCGGAGGAAACAGCGCAACGCGAACTGCAGGCCTGTCTCGAGTTGCTGGCGGACCGGATGCAATACATTACCGGAGCATCGGCCGCAACCATCGCGCTGAATGAGGGGCAAGAGATGCTCTGTCATGCCAGTGCGGGGCCCATGGCGACGGCACTGGGGACCCAACTCCGTGTCGACTCCACGCTGGTGAATCAAGGCATAAGCCAGCGGCAAATTATCTGCTGTAACGACGCAGCGAACGGTGCGCGTGCTGACGGGACAAGCTACGGAACCCTCGGCATCAAGTCGATCATGGTGATGCCATTGCTTCGCGAGTCGGAAGTCGTAGGCATGTTCGAGCTGTTGGCCGATAGGCCACAGGCTTTCGATGACCGCGATGGCGCGGCTTTGGAACGCCTGGCCGGTATGGTCCTGATCGCGCTAGAGCACAGTGACGCCGCGAAACGTGCATTCAGTGCCATCGCGACTGCCGGCCCATCTTCCGACGAGCCCGAAGTCCGTGCTGGTGTCACTTCAGCGGAAAAACCTGCAGTTACAACTTCCGCAGTTCAACCCGGCGGTCCGAAAGCGGCTGCTGAACTCCGCACCTGCGAAGCCTGCGGATTTCCAGTGTCCGAAGGCAGGACACTCTGCCTGGATTGCGAAGAAGCTCGAGCTGTCGAAGATAGCAGCGGAGCGGCGCCGGCTTTTCTTTCCGAGCTTGTTCGAGAGCAACATCGAGGCTGGCTGCAGTCTCACTTCTACACAATCGGAACATTGCTGATGGTGGCGCTCACGGTGGTCGTTTTGATGCTCAAGTTTCGGTAAACCGCCTACTGCGGCGCCGTACCCTTGATCACCAGACCAAACGGCAGGTCTTTACCGGATGCCAATTTCAGCACCGTTGAGAAAATCCAATGTTCCTCTTCATCTTTGCTCAAGGCTGGGGCTGTTGCGCCGCTCGCCTGCGCTAAGCTCAACGGTCCGGGATGGCGGGTTCCAGTTGCCTTGCGGCTCAAGCTCACCAGTTCGTCAAACTTGAATGTGGCGTTGGGATCGGGATCGGAAGCGACCGGTATCAGCAACACGAAGTCGCGATTCGGTGCAACGCCGAGATGATTGCCATCCTCGGGCATTAGTTCGTAGCGCAGCGTATAAGCCCCGGGCTTGATCGGTTGCCCACGGTAATCGGTGGCCGGGCGTGGAGATGAGATCACCCCGACAAGCGTAGATTCGGCCAATTCTGGATAGAGTACGTCCGGCGCGTCTTTCCTCGGCCCGACAGGAACCGTCTTGCGCAGCCAGATTTCGCAGGCAACGCTGCCATCATCCAGCAGAACACGATGGCCCGTAGTGTCAAGCAAGCTTCTCACGCTCTCCGGAATGCTGGCGTCGGTTGGCGGTCCAAGCGTTTCGACTCGGCCGGTTTGGGCCGCGCAAAGGCGCGCGATCACTAGCAAGAACACAGCAACCGTAGTTCTTTGCATAATGGATTCAATCCTGCGCGGTGAGCCACATGCAGGTCAACAGGGATGGGAAGCTGCAAATGATGGCTAGCGCGCGAAGGTGCCTACAAAAGCGCTCCGCTTGCCATGAGTCTCCCAATCAACGCCCAGCCCGGGTCCGCGATAAGAATCCGTGAGCGCGACCGCCGGCATCGCGTGAGCAACTTGCGTGAGCGGAGGGTAGAAGGTCTCTTCATTACCGCAAAGGTGGTCGGTTTCGTTCAGCGAACGCGTTTGCACGGTAGCGAAATGTCCGGCACGCAGAAGCGCAACTCCGTGATGCTCGGGATTCACTACCAGCTCCATCGGTGCCGCAACGATCCGCTCAGCATTGCGAAGCAGTTCGCCGCCCATCTGGTGAGCGAATGCGATCAATGCTTCTCGCTGTCGCGGATTTGCCTGTTCATCAACGATCAGGACGGATTTAGCTGGATAAGGATTGGCGTAGGGGTCGCCCAACGTAGCACGCGCTTCCACGGCAGCAGCAACGGTTAGGCCATCCAACGGGACGCCGTCCCAGCTCCCGCTTTGGACGTGCCATGCCAGAATGGCTTCGTTGCCCACGAGGTTGACTTCGCCATTCGCAAAACATTGCCCGGTATAGACGTCGGCGCTGCGGGTCTCGATGTAGTCGCCGCGAATCTGCTGAGCAGAAGCGAGCACAGAAAGGGTCAAAGCTGCGACGCAGACAGAAGCCAACAAACGCATGAGCCACCTCACCCGGTGATTATTGTCTTATTGTCGCTCGGGCTGGCTGGGGGTGCAAGGTGTCAGAGGAACAATTTACATCGGAATTATCCAGTTCACAAAGCGGAGCCTATTTGACCGGTGTTTGACCTCCGATACACCGTCGCAAGGTAACGGATGGCGTGCTCTAAAAGCACATCGAAGGAATACGGCCCACGCTGCAGGAGCCATGGCACGCCTCGGCGTAGAAATTGAAGCACTTCTGTTTTCAGCCACGTCTGTTCGCTGCGAGATAACACCTGTAAAGATGAACACATGTAAAGACTTGCGCAGGGGCGAGGAATAAGGTTGACTTAATATCCTCTGGGAAAATACATTCTCTGCGACGGGTTACCAACCTTGCCGTAACTGGGGTTGTGCGCTCATGGCCACTCTACCGCAGCCCCCGGAGCCAGAATCCTTTCATATCATCTTTGATCGTGAAGAAGATGGTCGCTGGATAGCCGAGATTCCAGAGCTTCCCGGCGTTATGGTCTACGGTGCTACAAAACACGATGCCGAGGTCGCGGTGAACGCACTTGCATTGCGGGTGCTCGCCGACCGCACCGAGCAATTAAAGAAACCCGTAAAGTCAATTCGCTTCTGTGAGTAAGTGGCCAAGCCGTAAAGCAAAAATCGTGTACCAAGCCCTCATGCGGATTGGCTGGACACCAAAACCAGCCAAGAAGGGCAGTTCACACATTCAGCTACAGCGTCCCGGCTATCCAGAATACACATGGGCGTGGCACGATTCCGACGAGATTGGCCCTGTTATGCTCAAGAAAATAGCGTAGCTGACTGGGCTGACTCGCGACGATGTATGACGCGCCTGCTTGTGAACCAGATAATTCCGATTTACATCTGAATGAATCTAGGAAGTTTGCATGCCGCTCTCAGAAACCGGACACATTTTCGCGTGACTGCGCAGAATGGCGATTCCAGTCAGCACAGCGCACAGCAACATGAGCAGTCTGAGGTGTTGGCCGGCGGGCAGATTTTGATCTCCGAGAATGGAGCGAAGTAATCCCAGGGTAGCGCTGCTCGCGCAGAATCCGAAATAGAGCTTTTCTCTGGCAGAGCGGGATATGCGGACAAGTTGAATGAGTACCGATGAGACCACGAGGTAGATTGCGAGTATCAAAACTGATGAGACTGAGGCAGGACTGTTAAACCAGATGGGGTTGACGACGCTTGCGCTGGTAATGCTGTGCAATGCGATGACCGCAAAAACAACCGAATGGAGCAAAGCGATGATCGCTCTCCTGCGGTTAGTGAGGATGGCATAGCTGCTCATGGTTTGCACAGCGAATCCAACTAACTGCCAACTCCGGCTGCTGTTCTCTTTTCTATGGGCAGCAGCACAGTGAACTTGGTTCCCTTTCCAACTGAGCTGGTCACTTCGATGCTGCCCTGATGCTCCTCAACAATGCGGCGCGCCAGCGATAGTCCGAGTCCGGTTCCATTTCCCTTGGTGGTGTAAAACGGCCGGAAGATGTTGGGCAGATTTTCCGATGAAATTCCCCGCCCAGTATCGGAAACGGAAATGGCAGCCAATCCGCCGCGGGCTTCAAGCTCGACCACGATCTTCCCCTGGCCGTCGATCGCCTGAATCGAGTTGAGCAGCAGATTCAGCAAAACCTGATGAATTTGATCCCCGTCATGCTCAACCTCCGGCAAGTCCGGGTTCTTTTTCAGCACGATCTCGATCGCTTTGGCAAGCGCCTGCTGCCGCGCCAGCATGACCGAATGTTCCACGGTGATATTCAAATCGCTGCGGCGTGTCTGCGGCGGATGCGGTCGAGCGGTCTGCAGCAGTTCGCCGACAATGTGGTTGATCTGCGAGATTTCCTGGCGGACATCTTTGATGACTGCGCGGGCAGGGCTGGTTGCGGGCAGATCGCGGGCAACAATGTCGACCACTCCGGCGATTCCCGCCAGCGGATTGCGAATTTCGTGGGCCAGGCCCGTGGCCAGCTCGCCCAGCGTTGCCAGATGCTCGGCGCGCGACATCTGGGTACGATGCAGGGTTTCGATTTCCTCGCGACTTTCGCGCAATTGCGTCACCATGCGGTTGAAGTTGCGCCCCAGGTCTCCGATCTCGTCATCGCGCCGGGCGAAACGCACGGTAACATTCAGGTCACCCTCGCCAAGCTTGGCAATTTTCTCCTGCAACTCGATCAGGGGCCGCTGTATGAAGTAGGTGAGAACTACAACCAGGGCGGCGCAGATGGCAATCGCGCCCGCGCCCGCCACCACCAGCACCATATGGCGTTGCGGATTTTGCCAGGAGACGGTGGCCAAAGTGAACAGCAACATTCCATTGATCAGCACGAACACAATCGGCAGCACAGCTTTGATTTGCCAGTTCAAACGCAGTCCACCTGCTTGCTCCGCACTTGTATCAACTTCCGTTTCCATGAGCTTCCTCTCGGCCAGGGGAGGATCAATCGCTTGCGACATTTCGCGTACCATTCTCGACTGAGCGCTCGGGCCGGTTTGCGCGAGTGCCTCAGGCATAAGCGTGCAATCCGGGCAGCAGATAAGTAACGCCGAAGAACGTAAACATCACCACCGCGAAGCCAAGAATGGCGAAGTATGCAGCGCGACGTCCTCGCCATCCTCGGGTGACTCGCATATGAAGATAACCGGCATACACCAGCCAGGTAATGGCCGCCCAGGTTTCTTTCGGGTCCCAGCTCCAATAAGAGCCCCAGGTGCGGTTGGCCCAGTAGGCGCCGGCGGCAATCATCAGGGTGAGTAAAGGAAATGCGATCGCGATGGTGCGATAAGTGATCCGGTCGAGTTCTTCTGCACTGGGAAGCATGCGCTCCAGATCGCTGCGCCGCCACAGGAGCAGCAGGTAAAGCAACGAGGCAAAGATCCCGCCTACCACTCCGGCCAGAATGAACGGGCTGGCGGCCAGGCTGGTTGGGTATAGGCCTTCGGCATCGAGCGAGGCGTATTGGCCATCGCGAGCCCGCAGCAGAAAGAAGGTCAGCGCCATCGTCTGAAGCAGAATGCTGACAAATACCGCACGATTCGCCATGTCCAGCAGGCTCGTGTCTCCGGTTTTGCGAGAAATCAAATAAAGCACGAGTGGTGCCGCTACAGCGGCAAGCACAATCAGCATGAGCCAGCCGAGATCAGGAATTACGACGAAGAGGCGAACGCCCTTGGAGATGAACACTTCGGATTTGTCCTGCGGGCTCCACGCCACCACACTCAAGCCTCCCCACTTCTCGAAGCGCGTCAGTACACCAAGGTAGGTGCCCACAGTGAACAGGCTGGTCGCAGCC
>DASPSE010000265.1:0-5200 GCA_035624085.1 Terriglobales bacterium | reverse complement strand
GAGACGGGATTCAAGGCTCGTCCGCAGTCGTGGGCTGCCCAGACTTTGTGAACGGTGACTTCGCCAGTTTCCTCATCGACGGTAACCTCGGCCACTTGTGCGGAGTAGGAATACGCGGGCGAGGGGCCGACTCCTGCGCCTTTGTGTTTGCCGCCGCGCGCTTCAGGCGGAGGGGCGTACGAGCCAGTACCGGTGAGAGCGCCGTGAAAATCGATAGCCGCGACGACGGCTTCTTCGAAGGTCATCCGGTCTTTGGGCGGTTCGTCTTTGCGTTTCTGTTGGAGCGATCCTCGCAGGATTTGGCCTTCGACGTGGCCGGAGACGGAAGCTGCTGGGCTTGGCTCGGCTGGACGGTCGAGAGCGGCCGTCCCTACATGGCCATTGCTTTTGAAAACTGAATCGTTACGGAAGATTAGTTCGTCGGGGGAACAGTTCATTTTGCGGGCGGCGGCCAGGGCGATTTGCTTTTTGATTTCCTGCGCGGCGCGCAAGGTGGCGTTGCCCGCCATGAAGGTGACGCGGCTGGAATACGAGCCGATGTCGATAGGCGTAAGGTCGGTGTCGGCAGCAACAATTTTGACACGTGACAAGGAGCAGCCCAGGGCCTCGGCAGCGATTTGCGCGGTCATAGTGTCGGAGCCCTGGCCGATTTCTGAAGCGCCTGTGTAGACGACCACACCACCGTCTCGGTCGATCTTTATGTTGACCGTGGAGTGAGGCATGTCCGAGCGGATAATCGAATTCGCCGCCCCGCTCACATAATGGCTGCAGGCGATGCCCAGGCCCCGGCCTTTAGGAAGTTTGCCTTTGCGCTGTTTCCAGTTTGAACGCTGGACCACCTGCTCGATGCATTCCGGCAGGCCGTAGCTCTGAACTCTCAGGCCATTCACGGTTATGGCGGGAGGCTTGAGCAAATTGCGCCGGCGAATCTCAGCAGGGTCCATTCCGATCTTGGCGGCCAGTTCGTCGAGTTGGGACTCAAAGGCAAAGCGCACATTGACCGTGCCGTGACCGCGCATGGCGCCGCAGGCCGGCTTGTTGGTCAGGACGCGATAGCCGTCGTACTGGATATTCGCGATGTCGTAGAGCGCCCCTAGCAGGGCTCCGGAGTAAAGAATCGTGACAACGCCGTAGGAACAATACGCGCCGCCATCTTGTATTACACGGGCTTTGACGGCAGTGATGCGGCCGTCGTTCTTGACTCCCGTCTTGAGATCGATAATCGTGCGCGGACGGCCGCGATGTGCCCAGAACACCTCTTCACGCGAGTAAGTGATCTTCACCGGCGGGCGCGCTTTTCGGGCAGCCACGGCAGCGATGATCTCCAGCGGAATGACTTCGCTCTTGCCGCCAAATCCTCCGCCCACTAGCGGCTTGATGACGCGAATCTGCGCCATGGGCATATCGAGCACGAGCGACAGTTTGTGTTGCAGATAGTACGGCACCTGGGTGGATGACCAGACGGTCAGCCTTCCAGGCTTGCCGGTCTGCGGATCGATGTCGAAGGCAGCCAGCGTGCTGTGAGGCTCCATCGCGGCGTGGGTGACCTCGTTGGCGATGAACCGGGCGTCGGCGACGTGGTCGGCTTCGGCGAAGCCTTTGTCGGGATCGCCGAAAACGTGGTGGTAATCTTTTTCGAGATTATGCGGCTTGTTGTCGTGGATGAGGTCAGTTTCCGCTTTCATCGATTCTTCCGGATCGAAGTAGGCGGGCAGAAGCTCGTACTCAACGTCGATCAGCTCGAGGGCCTTGTCGGCGGTAGCTTCGTCCACGGCGGCGACGCAGGCGACGTTATCGCCGACGTAGCGGACTTTGTCGATCGCGAGCGCATGCTCGTCGTGGCCGACGGGAAGGATGCCATAGGGATTGGGCGCGTCCTTGCCTGTGGCAATCGCAATTACTCCGTCCAGCTTTTCGGCGCGGGTCGTGTCGATGCGCTTGATTCGCGCGTGAGGATAGGGGGAATGCAGAATTTTGCCGACCAACATGCCGGGGACACTCAGGTCGTCGGTGTATTTGCCGGCGCCGGTGGTTTTCTCGGCGGCGTCGACCATAGCAATTGGTTTGCCGATGATGGAGAAGTCGTTGGTCATAAGCTTGCGAACTAGTCGCTCATCAAAACCTCGACAAACTTGCCCTGCTCTTTGTCCCAGTAAAAGATGGAGTCAGAGCTCTCCGTGTGAATAAAATCGATGGCTGGTCGGGATAGCTCTAGGTAATCCGGCTCGCCATGCGCACAAGCATAATCGCCGTAACCCTTGCCGCAGGCAGTTTCGTACTTCCCGGGCTTAACGAGATCGACTCCGAAGCGGTCGAGGGACTTAAGGTCATAGGGTTTGTCCAGGAGCCGCCAGCTGCTTGAGGCCAACTTGACGAAAAGAGCGAATTGCTTTGCGGACGGATTTACCAAGAGCTCAGCGACATCCAGCTTTCCATCGCCGTCAAAGTCAGCTTCGACCGTCAAGAATCCCGTCGGACTTTTGTGTCGCCAGTCGTCCCCGCCAGCTTCAGTGCGAGTGGGTTTGCGCCAGCCTTCGGGCAAGTCCTCACCGAAAACCAAGTTAGCGGCGACGATGAGAAGAGCAATGCAGATTCCTCGCTGCGCTCTCGCCACGTAGCCACGGCTGCGAGCGGCTCGGAATGACAAGATATTAGAGACCGGGCGGTTCATCTCGCTGCCGTCAATCCTTTCTGCTCGGCTTCAATCGCGGCTTTGATTGCCTGATACATCTGGTTATAGCCCGTGCAGCGGCAGAGATTTCCACTCAGTGCGCTGCGAATTTCATCTTCAGTCGGATTGGGGTTCTGGGTGAGCAGATGCGTGACTGTCATCATGAAGCCCGGAGTACAGTATCCGCATTGCGCGCCGCCCCAGTCGCCGTAAGCTTTCTGAATGGCCGCCAGACTGCCGTGCTCACTCACGCCCTCCACCGTTGTGATCTCCTGGCCTTCGCAACTGGCCGCGAGCATGGTGCAGGAGAGCATCGGAGTACCATCCACCAGCACTGTGCAGGCGCCACAAGAGGAATCGTCGCAGCCGCGCTTGGAGCCGGTCAGACCGAGATCCTGGCGAAGGACATCGAGCAGCAATTTGCTGGGTTCGATCGCCAGCTCGTAGGAGCGGCCATTGACCCGGAGTTCGATGAGTTGTTTCTTCATGTGATTCACAGCACTCGGCGACCAAGCTGCCGAGCTTCGCTCGGCCGGACGGGCGAGACGCCCGTCCCTACATGTTCACTGCTCAATATCCAAAATCTGCTGCCGCCGCGTAGGCGTGCTCTTTCACACCCAGCTCATCCACGCGACACGCACCAAGTTGGTTCATGTACTCTGTGCGATCCGCCACGCCATAGACCCAGCGTTCCAGCCATGCTCGGTTATCTTCTTTCGTTCTTGTTTGCTCGTGATACTGGCGAAAGAAGGCGTCGTCGCGGTTGTAATAGCCTTGCACGGGCGAGGGATGCGCTCCGAACGGACATTCGACCACCGCGTTGACCAGAAATCCGGGGATTACGGTGCGATTGGGATCGCTCGCGATGACGGCCGGCTCGACAATCTCCTCGGCTACGACAATCAGGCGCTTGGCGGCGCGAACGCCTTCGAGCATGACTCCGAAATTGCCCCAGCAGTGGGCGTTGCCCTCACGATCGGCACGCTGCACGTGAACGATTGTGACGTCGGGATTCAGCGCGCGGATTGCCCAGAGCGATTCTTTTGGCTCAAACGGAGAAAACATCTGATAGAAGAAGTGATTACCTTTTGCGGTATCAGTTCCCAGGGCGGTTCGTGTGGGCAGGAACGGAACTCCCATGGCACCAGCTTGCAACGCCAGCGCGACGCTGAAGTTGGTCATGTTGATGACCTTCATGCCGTCCTGCTCGACAGCGCGGCGGAAATTATAGGCCGAGCCCATCATGACGTTACCGACCCAGGCGGCAATGACTTTTTCTACGCAGCCTGCACCGATGATTTGATCGAACAAAATGTCCGAGATCGGGCCGATCAGCGTCAGGCCACGCTTTTTCTGACGGATGATCTCGTGACCGGCGGCGAAGGGAATCATTTGTTCCATCTGAAGACCCGTCGCGACGGAGGCGCCATCGGGCACCAGGTTGGCGATGGCTTCGCGCATTGAGACGAGCTTAGACATCACTTCCCTCTCCACTGCGGCTGCCGCTTTTCGAGAAAGGCTTTGATACCCTCCTGCGCATCTTCGGTCTTCATCAGCTCTTCGAGATAGATTTTTTCCGCGCGCGCCAAGCCTTTGTCGAAGTGAATCGAGTCCCAGGCGTAAATCGCTTTCTTGGTGATGGCCAAAGCTGCAGGACTGAGGGCCTTGAGGTGTTGCACCGCCTCCTGCACCGTGTGCTCGAGATCGACTTCGGGCACGACTGCGTTCGCCAGTCCGATGGCGGCTGCTTCTTTGCCTGTGATGCTACGTCCTGTGAGCACGAGATCAACAGCCTGCTTTTGCCCGATGAGCGCAGCCAGTGCGGTGGCAGCAACCGGCGGATAACAAGCCAGTTTGATCTCCGGAAATCCCCAGGTTGCGAGTTCGGAGGTGTACACCAGGTCGCAAACCATGGCCAATTCGGCTCCGCCGCCGAGGCAATGTCCGTGCACGGCGGCAATGCTTACTTTTTTCGAACTGACCAGTGCGCGGATGACTCCGTGGAACTTGCCCAGCATTTGCTCCACCTTGTCCGGCGTATGCGCCGCCACGTCTACTCCTACGGAAAAGGCCTTCTGCGAACCAGAGATGACTAGCACTGTAATGCCAGAAAGCACCTCGAGCTGTGCCAGTGCTGTAGCCAGCTCCTCCATCATCGGAATGTCGATGATGTTGAGCGGAGGATTGCTCAGGCGCAGCCGGGCGACTGGAGGATTCAGCTCAAGAGCGATTCGTGGAGATCGGGTTGCCGTTTCGGATGTAGTCATAAGTCAGAACAGGTCCCTCGACTTCGCCCATGATTCGCAGGGCGAATCATGCGGCTTTGCTCGGGATGACAACAATTTGATGCGCACAGAGGTGAACTGGTCATTTTGTCCAAAAGCCTTCCTTGTCGTACTCGCGGATCGCAGTCAACTCTTCCTGGCTGGGCTTAGGCGTCTGGAGCAGGTTTTCGCTCACTCGCAGATTCCATCCTGTGTTGTTGAGCACGTCATCGACTTCGATTCCGGGGTGCACCGAGGCGAGATA
>DASPSE010000021.1:0-4933 GCA_035624085.1 Terriglobales bacterium | reverse complement strand
ACCGTCGGCAACTGGAGCAATGGAGAGCCGAACAGTGACTCCGCCGTGTCTATGGCCTCCTCGGTGACGTCGGCGACGGATGACATTAACACGCACATATACAGTCTCTCACTAGCTACGGGCCAAACCCTCAGTATCAATAACGGGATCACGCTCGTGATCGTAGGTTCACCCCTGCAGATCGATGGCAACCTGATCGTCGGCGGGACTAGCGGCTCAGGAGGTGTACTCGAATTTCCGAACGCCACACTTTACGAGGGCACTGGATCGTTGTTTCTGTCGAATGGTGGCGCCACTATCGCGGGAGAGGGAGCGCTAGACAGTGAGGGAGACATCACTGGATTCGGAGGAAATTTCAGCGTCAGCCAGTTTACTAACCAAGGCACCATGATTGGTGCCTCCCCTACTGTTCCGTTTGTAATTAAAACGCCGACCATTAATAACACCGCCGGAACAATCAACGCCGTGGGTCATGTCACTCTCGACGGCAGCACCATTTCGGGGGGCGCGGTGACCACTGGCAGTGCCGGTGAAATTACCGCCAAGAATACGACGATCACCGGAGGCGCTGGCATTTCCGGCCTGTGGAAAGTGTCCGGCAACCTGACTTTGGACGGCGCCCCGACTCCAATTGCGAATTCGGGGTTGATCGAGGTGCCCACTGGCAGCGTCGCTACGTTGGTCGGGACAGTGAACAACGCGGACGGTGAGTTCTTTGTTGACGCAACCAAGACAGGGACCGCCGGATTGGTGGTCGACGGCCCTGTCACGGTGGATAGCGGTCTGATCAAAATGTCGAATAGCCCCACTAACTCTGTTTTCGCCACTGGCTCGGGAGCCTCGCTGACCCTCAATGGCGTCACGTTTGAGGGCTCGGGAAATCTCGGCAGCGGCAACATGTCTGTGGAGATCGGCGTGCAATCTACTGTACTTGCCGATCAGAGCACCCCCCTGGTCATTCAACCGAACAGCGGCGGCTTAACCAATAACGGCATGCTCGAGGTGGGCACAGGCGACACGCTGCATATCTCTGATGCGTCCGGGGGAGGCCTAACCAACTTCAGCGGCACCACGCTTACCGGAGGGGCCTACAACGTAAGCGGAACGCTCGAAGTCGACTCGCTGGGCTCGTCCGGCGGGGAAATTGAGACCAATGCTGCGACCATCATCCTGAACGGCACTGGTGCAAGCATCGTTGACGCGGCCGGCCTCAATGCGCTTTCGGATCTCAAAGCCGACTCTGCAGCAGGAACGTTCTCCGTCAAAGGTGCGAATTCTTTGGACGATAGCGCTACTGTCTTTGATAACGCTGGGACGTTGACGGTGGGGACGGGCAGTGGGATTACGTTTACGTCACCAACCGCCACCTTCACCCAGACCGGGGGGACGACGACTGTGGATGGAACCTTGACCGCGCAAGGGGGGATTACCTTCTCCGGCGGGTCGGTGTTCGGTAATGGCGGCACTTTCGCCGGAAATACCACCAACGCCGGGGCTGTGTTCCATATCGGCGACAAACCGAAAACGGCAGGCACTGAATCGATTACCGGCGACTACACGCAGTCAGGCGCCGGTGTGCTTGACATAAATATTGGTGGCACTACCGCAGGCACCCAGTTCGACCAACTCAACATTACGGGTTCAGCCTCGTTAAACGGAACCCTGAATCTTGCTCTGATCAACAGTTTTGTGCCAACCGTGGGAGAGACATTCGACTTCCTCAATGCCACGGGAGGTGTTGGTTCGACAATCTTCTTAAGAGTGAATGGAACTGTCATCAACTCGAGCGAGGACTTCAGCGTGGTCTATAACCCGACCAACGTAACCCTTGACGTAGTCTCCGGCGGCGGCGCGTAGCCCAGTGCCACTGAGTGCCATCGGACAGTGAGGCCATTTCCCGCAATGGGAGGGTGGCCCAGGGCGGCTCGCAGGTTCGCGAGCGGGGTCGGCGAGCTAACCTGGGATCCACCGACCAACCAGATGACGATCTTTGGCGGGTGGGGATTTTTTTCCTTTGTGTCCTCTGTGTCCTCTGTGGTTATTGGCGCGGGTGCGCCCACTCAAGCTGGCTTTGCTTGGGTGGGAATTTCTTCCTTTGTGTCCCCGTCGCTATCAAGTTTTTCCGCCAAAAACCAATGGGCCGCCTCGCGGCGGCCCTCATCTTGAAATCAGAAACCGGAAACTCAATCCCCCGCTACCGGTTCTCCCACTTCGACCGGGGGCTTGGGCTTCGCCAGCGCGCCCAACGGAATGAACCCGTTCTCCGAAACCGGCTGTTTTTCTTTCAACACGACTTCGCGATAGAGTGCTGCCATACGCGCGTTATAAGCCGCGTCGTCTTTCTTCGGCCCGCGCGCTTCGTTGGGTGCCCCACCCTTGGTCGCGTTCTTGGCGGCTAGGGTGGCATCTTTCAACTTCGCATCCCGCGCCCGAATCTTCTCTTCGCGCGCGTTCTTCGCAATGCCCAATCTGTCCAGATCGTGCTGCTCTTCTTCCGTAACAATCCCTTCGCGCAGCACCAGCGAGTGCTCGGTCGATTCCATCTTCACGTTCTTCCCGCCCGCAAAGATCTCATGCCGTCCGTGCTCCTCATACCACTTGGTGAGCGTCGCCGTCATGTGCATCTTCTCGATGATGTTGCGCCAGCCCACTCCCGTGTTGTATGCGCAGAAGGAAATCTCGCCCTCCTGCGTGGCATATGGAATGATGCACTGCTCCGTCCGCCGGAAATCGTAGTTGAACAAATCCTGGAACCACATGCCCGCAATGAACAGGAAGTTCCACCGGTCCGTGCGCCGCTTCATCACGTCGTCCATGGTTCGCTCCGGCCCGACTTTGCCGTAATTGCGTCCCGTCGCGTTGTAATTCTTGTCAAACTTCTGCAGCAGATCCATCAGTTTGAAATGCGTCGGCGCTTCGAACGGATCGTAATTCTTCATCAAACACAGAGCCATTCCCGCAATGCTCAAAAACTTTCCGCGCCCCGCATCGTTCACCTTGGCAATATCTTTCGCCAACTGATCTCCGTGGAGGAACGCCGTCACCGGCACGCACTCCTTCGTTTCCTTGTCAATCATCACCGCCATCCCCGTCCCACAATTAGGATGGCATCCACAGGACAATTGGCCCCAGTTGTTGTTTGTGTCTTGCGCGTGCATGAGGTCGGCCCAGTCGGAGAAAGTTCCCATGAAGGAAATGGGGAACCAGTCCCGCGCGGGCTCGCCCAAGCCGGTCTGATTCTTGACGTCGTGGGCGAGGTGCGCGAGCGTGTAGCGCTGCGCCACGCGGCGCTCGTCGGTGATGGCTTCGTCGCGTCCGGTGAACGAAACCGGCTGGAACGACAAGAATCCGATTTTCTTCGGATTGTCGAGGGCGAACTGGATGATGCGTCCGACCTGCTCGTTGTTAATTCCGTTGACAATCGTGATTACCGGAACGATTTCGACGCCCGCCTTGTGCAGGTTGTCGATGGCTTTTAATTTCACATCGAATAAATTGCCGACTTTGCGGTGTGCGTTGGCGGCGTTGCCGATTCCATCAAACTGCAGGTACGCGTAACGCAGTCCCGCTTCCGCAGCCTGCTGCGCGAACTCAAAACTCTTGGCGAACTCGATTCCATTGGTCGCGGCCTGCACGCTGTTGTATCCCACCTTGCGGGAGTAACGAATCGCGTCCAAAAAGTACGGCGACAACGTCGGCTCGCCGCCGGAAAACTGCACCGACATCTGCCTCCGCGGCTTAATGGTGATGGCATTGTCCAGCATCTGCTTGATCTCTTCCCACGTCAGCTCGTGCACAAAGCCCACCTGGTTGGCGTCCATGAAGCAGGGATCGCACATCATGTTGCAGCGGTTGGTCAGGTCCACGGTGAGCACCGAGCCACGCCCGTGCTTGATGGAACTCGAGCCGTGATTGTGAAGACCCTCGTCGCTATGTGCGCGTATATCCCGGCCGGGAAAGTTCTTTTCAATCCAGCGCAGAAAATTCGCATCCACCGCCATCTGATCCTCGTAGTGGCCGTGGATCGGGCAATCCTTGACCATAAAGACCTGGCCGTCGCGCTCGAGAATAGTGGCTTTGACTTCGCCCACTTTTTCATTGAGGAGCACCTGCCAGTTCTTCTCGCCGCTCAGTATCTTTTCCCGTGCTTCCTTCACGCATTGCGGGCACAGGGAATCTGTCTCTCGAGGCCACCCGAGTGGCGGCTTGGTCTTCTGCCATGATTTCAGAATAGGCTTGTCGGACCAACGGGGAATAAAAGTGGGTCCAGGATGGTACTTGTTGAAGAACTGGATGGTATTAAAAAGTACTCCAGCCGTCGAGGAAATAGCTTGGTCAGCGAACTTCATCAGCCGCTGACCTCGGATTCTTGGCATAGTGGTTTTTCCTCCGGAAAACGACACTCCGCAAAGCCTGCGGAAAGCCTGAGCATCCCTAGATTGCGGAAGTGCCTGAATTCAAAAGCTAATGCTACAGGGAAGTTGAGGAATCTCTAAGCAGAATCTGCCGAACGGCAGTATTTGCGGCTCATATGGTACAAATAGTCGATTGAATCGCTCCCGCCTTCTGCCTTCCCCTGCAGCTTGTTATCGTGGTTAGCGTCTTGCCGACATGCCCTAGCCCACCCGGCTACAGCCCTCACGCCAAATCTGAGATCGGCTGAAGCGGACGCGGGACGATCATGAAGATGGTCGTGCCCCGACGCGCCTTGTAGCGCTGACCTTCAGGTCAGCATTCGCGGCTCTGCGGACCTCCCGACCCTTCGCTCTGCTCAGGGCAGGCTCAAAGGTCGGCGCCACATTCAAGCCAGACCCGAACCCGTTGGCAGCCGCAACATGCCCTGTCCTGCGCGGCACGATGAGTGTACACTAAGGGGCCGTCACCCTCGCGCATTCTCGGAGGATTCATGCAATCAGAGAAAACCACAACCAAC
>DASPSE010000190.1:0-4400 GCA_035624085.1 Terriglobales bacterium | reverse complement strand
GCGGAAATAATGAGGCAGGAGAACGAAGCTGATGACCACGCGGCCCACGAGATATCCGAGCACCACCTGCAGGAAAGTGAGATTCGTATCGTAGGCGAGGCCGGGAATGCTGATGATGGTCAGCGTGCTGGTTTCAGCGGCGACGATTGAAAGCGCAATCGCCCACCAGGGAATATTGCGGTCGGCGAGAAAATAATCGCGCAGCGAACGCTGGCGCTTGCGGAAGCGCAGGCCGAACAGTGTGATGCCCGCAAGGTAAACCACGATGATGGTGAGATCGAGTGAATTAAGACCCATATCGGATCGGTGTCCTCAGGGTACTCGGATTTGAGGGGTGAATTGACCTCGGCTTAGCAGGAGTATCTAGCTCATAAAGACTGACAAAGCGTGTAACCGCAAAGAACGCAAACAAAGTCCGCAAAGGTCGCAAGGGAAGAGTAAAACCTTAGCGATCTTCGCGGAATTACTTCGCGCGCTTTGCGGTTAAGAGCTTCTTACAGGGAGGGTCGCCAAGCACGGGCTGTGATAGAACTACGTTCGTGAGCTTTTACCTCGGCATCGACGGCGGAGGCAGCAAAACTTCCTGCATTATCGGCGATGAGGAGTCAATTCTAGGCAGCGGCGCCTCTGGGCCCAGCAATATCGTGCGCATCGGCGAACAGCAGGCACGCCAAGCGATTGCGGCAGCGATCAACCAGGCTTGCACTGCGGCCAAAGTTAATCCATCTCAGATTGAAAGAACGTGTATCGGCGTCGCCGGAGGCGCGCGCCCGGAAACTGCCGAAGCCGTGCGGCGAATCCTCTCCGAAATCCTCGGCGGGGAAATTGAAGTCGTGGGCGACATGGTCATTGCCATGGAAGCCGCGGGGGGCGGTCCGGGAGTGGTGGTGATTGCGGGCACGGGATCGATCGCGTATGGACGCAATGCTGCGGGACAGACCGCCCGCGCCGGGGGCTGGGGTTTCGCGATCTCCGACGAAGGTTCGGCGCATTGGATTGGACGCACGGCAATAGGCGCAGTGATGCGTGCCTGCGACGAAGGCGAACACCCAGCTCTGCTGGACAGCGTTATAAAAGCCTGGTGTCTGCAGACCCGCGAGCAGATGATCCTGACTGCGAACGCTACTCCGCCAGCGGATTTCGCGGGGCTACTCCCCACGATCGTGTCCATCGCAGAGTCGGGGGATCCAATCGCTCATGATGTCCTTGCGCAAGCGGGTGCGGAATTGGCGTCGCTCGCCAAAATTGTAATTGCGAGGCTTTTTGGGGATAGAGATGAGGTGCGAGTGGCCATGTCGGGCGGTGTCTTCCGTAATGCCGCGCTGGTGCGACGGGTTTTCTACAATAATTTGCGGTTGACATATCCCAGCGTTGCCGTTAGCGACGATGTAGTGGATCCGGTGAAAGGCGCGCTGGATCTGGCGCGGGAAAAAGGCGTTTAACGGCTTTGCCTAACAACATCTGGTCTAAAAGCCATGTCATCCCGAGGCGCCATTGGCGCGAGGGATCTTACGAAAGCGCAGGGCCAGTCTAGACGCATGCGGGAGTTCCTCTCCTGTTTACGCTATCGACAGCTCAAGCTGTCGTAAGATCCCTCACCGGCTGAAGCCGGGTTCGGGATGACATGAGGTGATGGACACAGATCGGCAGTTATTAGGCAAAGCTGCGTTTAACCGCAAAGGTCGCGAAAAATAGCTGATGGCGACGCTACCAAGATGCCCGATGATTCCAACCTTGCTTTGTACGCTTCTTTGGAAGAAGCCGTTCACAGCGCTTCTGCCGATGTGCTCAAGGCCGCGGCCGCTGATCCTGGTCTGAGCGAAGACCTTGCCCTGGCGCTACTCAAGAGGAGCGACCTGCCAGCAGAGGTTCTGGAGCAGATCAGCAAGAACGCCGCAGTGATCAAGGCCCGGAAAGCGAAACTTGCCATCGTCGGGCATCCCAGGACGCCGCGCCACGTTTCGCTCGCTTTGTTGCGGCAGTTGTTCACCTTCGACCTCATGAAAGTAGCGCTCACGCCGGCAATCCCGGGCGACGTCAGAGCAGCTGCCGAAGAAGCTTTAATCAAACGGTTGGAGTCGCTTTCATCGGGAGAAAAAATGTCGTTGGCGCGACGTGCTTCAGGACGAGTGGTCGGAGCTCTGTTGCTTGATCCGGAAATACGCGTGATTCACGCCGCGCAAGAGAACCCGAGGCTCACCGAAGCTCTCGTCATCAAAGCGTTAATGAGGACGGGATCATCGGCAGCGTTGGTGCGCGCGGTTTGCGAGCATGCGAAGTGGTCACTGAGGCGGGAAATTCGAGTGGCCTTGCTGCAAAATGAAAAGACGCCGCCGAAATTCGCCGAGGAATTCGCAAAAGCGCTTCCGGTTGCGCTGCTCACAACGATTCTCCAGAGTTCTCGCTTGCCAGAAGCGGTGAAGAGCCGCTGGCTGAGGCAGGACTGATCTGCTCAACACCTAACGATCACAGAGACCTCTGAACCTCAGTGTCCCCTGTGGTTCATGCTTGTTACGTGGCCGGTACGCCTTCTTTTTCTTTGATTCCCTTCGCCCGCAACAACTGCACGATGGCTTGATTCAATCGCGCGCGCATGGCAGCGCGCTCGTGCGCCCGCGTGATGTAGCGTACATGCACCTCGAGGCCGCCCAGCGTCGGCCGCAGATTGACCGCCGGCGCCGCGGAAACCGATCGCACGCGATAGCGGCTGGTCGCCCGCTGCCATTCCTGCTCGGCGGCGCGGGCGTTCGCTTCCGTTTCCTTCGCCACCGTTTGCCGAATGGCATCGAGCAGCGGGTAAGGATCCTGATCCGCCGGGATCACCATTTGCAGCTCGTCCCACAACCACTGCCCGCTGGTGGTGAAGTTGAAAAAGTGTCCCTCGATAGCATAACTATTCACGAACGCAACCTTGCGCCCCGTGGGATGGCCGCTATCCGTCCAGTTACCCGTTTCCAGCAGCACCGTGCGCAGCAGATTGATCTCGATCACCTCGCCCGTAACGCCGTTGATCTCCACCCAATCGCCCACGCGCAGCCCGTTCTTCCCCATCAGCACGAACCATCCGAAGAAGGCGACGATAAAATCCTTCAGCGCGACTGTAATCCCTGCGCCGGCAAAGCCGAGCAGCGTAGCCAACTGCTGCGGCGGACCAAAGATCACCAGCAAAATCAGCAGCACGGCCACAACCTGCAGCGCGAAACCAATCACGGTACGCAATGTGTGCAGGCGCGTGCGCTCCTGGCCAGCTTGCACCAGGTAACGATCAATGACAAGGTCCGCCAGGTACGCGCCGAACACAATCAATAAAATCCAGAGCGCGGATTGAATCATGCCGTGCAGCGCCGCCCGCTGATGGGCGCGCACCAGCGCGATCCATTGTCCGTACGTGCTCTGCAGTTCCTGCTCGTCCTGAATGCGCTTGTCCAGATCCGCCAAATTTTTCTGATCATCCGAGAGCAGGTGCAACGACTTGATCGTGCTGCTCGTGTCAGGAGACGGTCCGGCAGTCCCCGGCTGACCCACGCTGCTCGCGGCCTTTGCCGCGCGTCGCCGCGCCTTCTCGGCGCTGACTTGCGCTTCCAAAGCATTATGAGTTTTGGTCAGGGCGCTAGCCATCTGACCCGCTTCGTCCTGCGCTTTTTGCAGTTGCATCACCTTGCCGCGCAAAGCGCGCCACGCCTCAAACTGCGCCAGCAGATGTCCCGCCAGGTAGGTCACTTCCGGGGCACTGGCCGCTGCAGGCTTCGAGTCCGCCCCATGCTCCGCCGCCTGATGCGCGTCAAATTGCCGCTGAATCAGCGCTCCCGGATCGGCGCCCGACCGCACCAAATCTTCTTTCGCATCATTCAATTCATCCTGATCGAGTTCCAGTTGCGCCTGCGCCACATCCAACTGCTCCTGCAGGCTGGCCGCGCGCGTGCCGGTCGCGCTGGCCGACTGTTTCTTCAGTTGGTCCACCAGAGCCTGATCCTCCTGGACCTGCGTCTCCACTTCTCCGACGTGCTGATAGAGTTCGCGGAACTGCGGCTTGTTCTGCGGAGGATGGTCGGCGGCATCGCGCGAAGCATCATGGAACGCGATGTCCACTTCGCCGTCGGCCAACTCTTCCGCCGCCTCGGCCACTTGCTGCTCGTCGGGGCCGGACGCCAGCTTGCCCATCGCGCGCGCCGTCTGCAGCGGGCCCTCATCCACCAGCTGCGCCGGGCCAGTTTCCTTCTGTGCGCTCTTCGATAGCTGCACCGATCCCTGATCACGCGTCAGGAACAACCCCACCAGCGCCGCCACCAGCAGCGCCAGCAGTCCCAGCGTGATCATCCACCGGCGGGATTTCATCGAAGGCTGCATCGGGTCCGTGCCGTCATTATACGGGTGACGGAGAAGCCGGGTGCCCCATGTTT
>DASPSE010000258.1:0-12381 GCA_035624085.1 Terriglobales bacterium | reverse complement strand
TGTATGCAAGCGGTGGTAAGTCCGCAATCGTGGCGCGTGCTGGGCGTGACCGCGGTGGATCTATATATTCCGATTCTGACCTTCGTTTTTGGCGAGGCGCAGGTGGGAGGACCTTGTGCCGTCGTATCCCTCCATCGTCTGAGACAGGAATTCTATGGGCTGCCGCCCGATGGAAAACTTCTACAGCATCGCCTGCTCAAAGAATCGGTCCATGAGATCGGCCACACGGTCAATCTGGCCCACTGCGACGATTATCGCTGCGCCATGGCGCCGTCACATGCCGTGGAATGGATCGATTTGAAAGAAAGCTCGTTGTGCGTGGCGTGCCAGGGACGAATTTTTGAAAACGCAACCACGTAAGCGTTGAGTTTCGTTTGGCTGGGTGGACGAGGGCGTCCGCCCCTACGCTGCCCGGCCCTGTGCGCGGATGAACAGAAAATCCCACAAGCGGACAGCGCAACTCTTCGAGAGTTTACCCGCCGATTTCTTTTCAGATACTTAGCCCAGCTCGAGTGGTAGCGCGAATGCCTCCAAACGAGTGTACCTGTGTGCGGAAGGAGAAAGACCGATGCAGAACCTTTTGCAGGATCTTCGATACGGGGTGCGCCTTCTTGCAAAATCGCCGGGATTCACCATCGTCTCTGTCCTGACGCTTGCGCTCGGCATCGGCGCGAACACCGCCATCTTCAGTATCGTGAATTCGATCCTGCTCCGCCCACTCCCTTTTCGCGATCCGCAACGGCTGCTGGCGCTGGGAGAATTTGATACCCGAAGCGGGCCGGGAATTCCGCAAGGGAACTTGTCCTATCCCGATTTTGCGGACATCCGCGCGCGCAACCACTCGTTTGAGGCTGTCTCCGCTTATCACAACAACGACGCCACCTTAACCGGGGCAGGGCAGGCGTTGCACGTCAGGCTGGAAATCGTATCGAGCAACATGTTTCAGTTGCTGGGCACGCAGCCATCGTTGGGCCGGTCCTTTGTGGACGGAGAAGATGGCCCCGGGCACCACGTGGCTGTCCTCAGCGATGTTTTCTGGCGCCGACAATTCCATGCTGACTCTGGAGTCATCGGACGGACAGTCGACCTCAACGGCAGGGCCTACACCATCGTGGGCGTCATGCCGCGCGGATTTCAGTTTCCGGTGCAAGCGGAAGCCGTAGAGCTATGGGCGACGTTTTCCCGAGATGCAGAACCTGACAATCCCAATGACAGGCCGGTGACTGCGATGCGCGGCGATCATTACCTGAATGCGATTGCGAGGCTGAAGCCCGGCGTGGCCATCGAGCAGGCCAACGCTGATCTGACCTCCATCGCGCAGGCTCTTGCGAGTGAATATCCGAACGACAACTCATATAACGGCATCGGAACCAGATCAGAACTCGATAATCTGGTCGGCGACAGCCGCACACCTTTGTTAGTCCTGTTTGGCGCGGTCGGGCTGGTGCTTTTGATCGCCTGCGCCAACATCGCCAACCTGCTGCTGGCTCGGGCCACGCACCGAGGCCGTGAAATCGCCATTCGTGCGGCGCTCGGGGCAACTCGAGGACGAGTCATCCGCCAGTTGCTCGCGGAAGCGCTGGCGCTTTCTCTCGCCGGTGCGGTTTTAGGCACGGCAGTGGCTTCCTGGGGCCTGTCCGCGATGCTGAAGCTGTATCCCAGCAACTTGCCCCGAGCCGCAGAAGTTGGAATTGACTACCGTGTGCTGTTATTCACCGCGGCGCTGGCCGCGGCCACGGGCGTGATCTTCGGTCTCGTCCCGGCATTACAGGTTTCGAGGCCTAACCTGATTGAGGCCATGCGAGAAGGAAGCCGAAGCGCGACTGTCGGCGCCGGCCACCATCGCTTGCGCGCTGGTTTAGTGATTGCGGAGACTGCGCTCGGAATGATGCTGCTTGTAGGCGCCGGCCTGCTGATCCGCAGTTTCTATCATCTGTCTCACGTGGAACTGGGCCTGAACCCGGAGCATGTACTCACCGCAAACTTCGATCTCTCCGAGACCCGCTACAATCCCGACCAGCAGGACCGCTTCGTGCAGGAGCTTTTCAATCGTCTAAACGCCTTGCCAGGAGTCAGGCAGGCAGCGGGTACGGATCCACTGCCCCTGAGTAACAGCCGCGCGATCGTCTCATTTAACCTGCTGGACCATCCAGTCCCGGAAGCAAATGAACCCAGTGCCGGTTTTTACGTAGTCACGAAGGGCTTTTTCGAGGCCCTGCAGATTCCGTTGGTGCGCGGCCGCACGTTTGACGAGCGAGACCGCCGCGACTCGGCGCCGACCATGATCATCAACGAGGAGTTCGCCAAGAAGTTCTTTCCGCACGAAGATCCCATCGGCAGGCGGGTAAAGATCGGGGCGGGCGAAGGTGTTGCTCGCGAAAGCTACAGAACCCGCGAGATAGTTGGCATCGTGGGCAATTTCCGGCGAAGTGATCTCGGGCGCTCTCCGGCAGCGGCTTATCTTGTGCCTTTGCCGCAATTGATGTGGGGCCCACCGAGCCTGGTGGTTCGCACCGCTGGCGACCCGAACGCGATTACCCCTGAAATCCGCAAGGTGCTCTCTTCCATGGATCCGGATGCGCCGCTGTACGAAGTGCGCACGCTGGCTGACTACCTGGCTCTCGACCTCGGCCGCGCCCGTTTTCAAGCCGTCCTGCTTGGTCTCTTTGCCGGCATTGCCTTGCTGCTCACCGCGATCGGACTTTACGGAGTTATGGCGTATACCGTCGCGCAGCGCACACAGGAAATTGGGATTCGAGTGGCTTTGGGCGCAAGCCGCGGGGGTGTGTTGCGGATGATTTTGGCACGAGCCGTCGCGATCACCAGCCTGGGCTTGCTGATCGGCATCGTCGGCGCCTTCGCGCTGACGCGCTTGCTCTCAAGCCTGCTTTACCAGGTGAAACCGGTGGACCCGCTGACCTTTACGGCTGTTTCACTGTTGCTTGCGGGAACGAGCACTCTGGCCAGCTACTTTCCCGCAAGGCGCGCAGCAAGGGTCGACCCCATGGTTGCGCTGCGCTATGAGTGAGCACTGGGGCCTTCTGCGTGTGACACCCTTAACGTGAATTGCCGTGACTTGTGCTGCCGGTAAGGACAACCGACGACGCGTCGAACGCGATACTCAGCTTGGCAAATGTTGGCAGGACGAACAGGCGAGTACTGGCAACGGATCCGAAGATCCGCGTTCCTCGCGGCGCGAAGCGCGGCAGATTATAACTGCGCGCTGGCGTATGAATTGATCTCGCAGTTCAAGCAGACTTCTTCAAACTTCGGCGTCGACCATTGCATATTGTCATCCTCTTTATAATCTAGCGGGGATCCCACCAAACCGCGTGGTTAATGAATCGGATGATAAAGTGAGCGGCTATGCGAAATCAAGAGCGCAAGCAAAACTATTTTCTCTATAAGGTTAGAGCCTACTTGCTCTAGCTTCACCGCCGCTTCCTGGCTAAATTGTTACACTGAATTAACTTATGCGTGTTGTCGTCAAAATCGGGACCAGCCTGGTGGCGCCCGCCGGCCGCATTGATACCGCTCAACTGCGTGCCTTGGTTGACCAAATGGACTTACGCCAGCATGAGTTCCTAATTGTCAGCTCCGGCGCAATTGGCTCGGGCATGTCCAACCTGGCCCTGACCGAGCGGCCCTCGAGTGTCCCGCTGATGCAGGCGTCGGCGGCGGTGGGCCAAAGCCTGCTCATGCACACCTACGAGCAGCTTTTCTTTGGCAAGAAGGTGGTGGCGCAGCTGCTGCTTTCGAGCGACGACTTCACTTCCCCCCTGCGCTACAAGAATCTGCAGAACGCGCTGGGAGAATTGCTTCGCCTGGGAGTAGTGCCGATTATTAACGAAAACGACAGCGTATCGGTGCGCGAACTGGTGGGCGCTTTTGGCGACAACGATGAGTTGAGCGCGTTGGTGGCTCGTGCTGTCCACGCTGACTGGCTGCTGCTCTTGACCGATGTAGACGGGTTTTACATGCACCGCGATGGAAAGCCCTCACGCCTGGTGCGCACCGTCCGCAAGCTCACTTCCGCCATGGAAGCCCTGTGCAATGGCCATGGCCAGTTGGGCACCGGCGGCATGCGTTCCAAGCTGCGCGCCGCCAAAGTGGCGAGTGAAGCTGGCGTCCATGTGGCTATCGTCAACGGCCGGCATCCGCACGTGATCTCCTCGGCATTGCAGCATAAAATTGGTACCTACTTTCCGCCTCATCACAGCAAGAACTGATCATGGCTTCTTCTGTCAGCCCGGCGCTCTCGACGCACGAAAAACTTTTGCGCGCGCGCGAAGCGTCGAGCCGTTTGGCCCAACTGTCCACTTCAGAGAAAAACAAAATTCTGCACGCCATGGCCGATGCTGTGGAGGAGAACACCGAAGCTATTCTGGTGGCGAATCGCGCGGATCTTGAATCCAGCGGACTTACCGGCGCGCTGCGCGACCGCCTTCTGCTGAATGCCGAGCGAATTGCAGGGATGGCGCGCGGAGTTCGCGACGTCGCCGGCCTGTCTGATCCCATCTATGAAGTTCTGGCGGAATGGACTCGGCCCAATGGTCTGCGCATTAAGAAAATCCGCGTTCCCCTCGGGGTGGTGGGCATTATTTACGAGTCGCGGCCCAACGTCACAGTGGATACGGTGGCGCTCACGCTGAAAACTGCCAATGCTATCGTGCTTCGTGGAGGGAAAGAGGCGGCGCGCAGCAATCAGTGCTTGGTGGAGATTCTCAGCTGCGTCCCAGGCGTTCCCGAGGGGGCGATCGAGTTGCTCGATTCCAGCACTCGCGAATCGACGCAAGAATTGATCAAAGCTCGGGGCCTGATTGATGTATTGATTCCCCGCGGAGGGCCGGAGCTTATCTCCTATGTGGCTCAGAATGCGGCCGTGCCAGTCATCGAAACCGGGGCAGGGAATTGCCATATTTTTGTGGACGAATCCGCCGACCTCGACATGGCCGACCGCATCGTGATCAATGCCAAGACCCAGCGCCCTTCGGTTTGCAATGCCGCAGAAAAGCTGCTGGTGCATGAGCGCATCGCACCCGACTACATCCCGCGCATCGCGAAGTTGCTTCTCGACCACGGCGTGGAAGTGCGCGGAGATGAGCGTACCCTGCAATATGCTGCTGGTTTGGGCGTGCGTCCTGCGAATCCGCAGGATTGGGGCGAAGAGTATCTGCGCCTGTGCATGGCAATCGGCGTAGTCTCTGATGTGGAAGCGGCAATTGCGCACGTCAACCGCTATTCCACCAAACATTCGGAAGCGATTGTCACTGGTGATGAAACGAATGCCTGGCGCTTCTTGCGGTATGTGGATTCAGCCGCGGTTTACTGGAATGCCTCCACGCGCTTCTCCGACGGCGGAGAATTTGGCTTTGGCGCAGAGATGGGCATCAGCACGCAGAAGCTGCACTGCCGCGGTCCCTTCGCGCTCGCCGAGCTGACTTCGACCAAATACGAGGTTATTGGGGGCGGGCAGGTGCGGGAGTAGCGGAGATGTCAGCGGCGCACCGCTTTCTAATGTGAGTCGGCCTTGTTGCAGTCGATCGAATTAAGCGGCCGATTCCGGACGAAACCCCAGGCGGAATTCGCGTCGGCCCCGGAATGCTTGCTTCTGGTCGCCGGAGAACAATTTCTCCTATAATTCGGACGTGATCGCCGCATCCCAGTCCGTCACTGCAATGCCCGAGGGGAGTTTTGGCGTCCTGCTACGTCGCTGGCGCGCCGTTCGCCACCTCAGCCAGCTGGACCTTGCGCTCGATGCGGAGATATCAACGCGCCATCTCAGTTGTGTCGAGACAGGACGAGCACAGCCGAGCCGAGAGATGGTCCTCCGTCTCGCCGAGACCCTCCAGGTTCCGCTCCGCGAGCGCAATGCGCTGCTGCTGGCGGCAGGCTACGCTCCGCTTTATCGTGACGCCAGTGTCGACACGCCTGGTCTCGACACAACTGAGGCAGAAGCGGCGCGCCGTGCCGTGGAGCTTCTGATGGGGCAACTTGAGCCTTATCCCGTCCTTGTGGTGGACCGATATTGGAACACTCTGAGGATGAATGCTGGCGCAAAGCGCTTTCTTGGTTTTTTCCCCGGCTGCGATTCTATGACGCCTCACAACGGGGTCCGCCTTGTATTCGATCCGCAAGGGCTACGACCCTTCATCGAAAACTGGGAAGCTGTCGCCGCGCGCATTATTCGGCGGGTGCATCGCGAAGCTGCAAACAACCCGTTAGATGAGAGGATGAAGGGTTTCCTCGGGGAACTGCTCAGCTACCCCGAAGTGCCGAGCCGCTGGCGCATGCCTGGTCTGGATGGCACTCCTCCACCGTTCTTGACTATCAACTACAGGTGGAAGAAATCCACGCTACGCTTGTTTTCTGCACTTACTACTTTCGGCACTGCGCTAGACCTTGCGCTGCACGAACTGCGTATCGAGACTTTCTTCCCTGCAGACGAAGCTACGCGTCTTGTGCTGACCTCATGACTTTAGATATCGAACGGATCACCTCAACCGCGTGTCTCATGACCTCGGAGGTCATGGACAGAGTTCTTGCTCGATTGCATACTGATCCCCGATCAGAGTTGAACACAGGCAAGCGCCTACCGGGGCTGCCTAGCACAAGGAGTCTATTGCCATGTTGCCACTCGAAGGAAAAGTTGCAGTTATAACCGGCGCGACGAGCGGGATCGGCGCGCGCACCGCCGAGGTTTTCGTGGCTAACGGAGCCACGGTTGTGATTGCTGGCCGCCGCCAAGACAGAGGAGAGAATCTCGCACGGAAGCTCGGCGCCGCCGCGAGCTTCATTCGCACAGATGTCTCCATCGAGGCCGACGTCAAGGCGATGATTGACCATGCAGTGGATCACTTTGGCCGCCTCGATTGCCTGATGAACAATGCCGGGAGAGCTGCGCAATTCGCCGCTATTGTCGATGCTGATCTGGAGCAGTTCGACGCGGTCATAGCCGTGCATCTGCGTGCCGTGCTTGCGGGAATGAAATATGCGGCGCGCGTGATGGCCGTGCAAGGAGCGGGCAGCATTATCAACGTTGCAAGTGTTAATGGGGTCCGCGCCGGGCTGGGAGGGCACTACTATTCAGCCGCGAAAGCCGCTTCGATTCACCTGACGCGCTGCGCTGCCGTGGAGTTAGGTGAAAAAGGAATTCGAGTGAACAGCCTCTCGCCGGGGATGATCGCAACCGGAGGTTTCGCCAAGTACCTGGGGATGCAATCCGACGAGGCAGATGATCATCCGGAATATGCCGAAGCCGCCATTGATTCTGTGGCGAAAAGATGGCAGCCGCTGCAGTATGTCGGCCGCACGGATGATATCGCGCAAGCCGCACTGTTCCTGGCTAGCGACGTGTCCCGTTTCGTGACCGGACAGAACCTGGTCGTGGATGGAGGCATCAGTGCGGGCTGGGCGATCGCCGCTGTACGCCCCGACCGCGAATTATTTTTCCGCACAATTCAGAGGAGCCTGTCGGCCCATTCCGCTTAGCTCGAGTTCCTCTCTGATCAACATGATGATTGTAGTAGGGAACCTTAACCTTGTACCGAGCGTTACTTGGCGAAAAACCAGTCGAACGACTTCACCGCCATGTACTCGTCGTCCTTGATGTCAAAGATGGTGTAAAGCTTGGTGACCTGGAGCAGGTCGTGAACTTTCTTGGTGAGGTTCAGCAGTTTCAGCTCGCCCCCCTGATTGCGAGCTACGGTGTAGCAAGCCACCAACTCGCCGACGCCGGAGCTGTCAATGTAGCTGACCTCGGCAAGGTTCAGCACGATCTTCTTCTTGCCCTGGTTTATAAGATCGCGGATGACTTGACGCAATGCGCTAGTCTCTTCGCCCAGAGTAATCCGCCCGCTGACGTCAATAACGGTGACATCCTCTACCTGTCGGGTGCTGATTTTTATGTCCACGTATCCCCTCCCCTGGGCTGAGTTTTGTCGCCCCTGCGGGCTCGGCGCTGATGTGACCCGAAGCACAAATGCCACAGAGGTGCACAGAGGCCGATAACGCCTCCTCTGTGATCCTTTGTGTGCTCTGTGGTTAACAATGCGCCAATGCTCCACAAGCCATTGCTACGCATACGCCAGCTCCTTTGCTCTCTGCACGGCTTTAACGACGGCTTTGATCAATGTCACGCGCAGCTTGCCTTCCTCCAATTCCAGAATGCCATCAATCGTACAGCCCGCTGGAGTGGTCACCGCGTCTTTGAGCAGGGCGGGATGATCTCCGGTTTCAAGCACCACGGTAGCGGCTCCCATCGTGGTTTGCGCCGCCAGCAGCGTAGCCACGTCGCGCGGCAGGCCGACCTTGACCCCTGCTTCCGCCAGCGACTCGAGAATAATGTAAATATAGGCCGGCCCACTGGCGGAAAGGCCGGTAACCGCATCCATGTGTTTTTCATCGACGACGACAGTTCGTCCCACAACTTTGAACAGTGCGCTTGCCAATTCCAAATGGCAGGGTTCAGCAAATTGCCCTTTGCACAACGCCGTCATGCCGCAGCCCAGCACGCAAGGCGTGTTCGGCATGGCTCGCACTACCGGCACGTCCTTGCCCAGCGCCTGCTCGATCTGGTTTGTGGGAACGGAAGCGGCCACCGAGATGATCAGTTGCTTCGGGGAAACGTTGGGACGAATCTGCTGCATGACGTTCTCAACTACCTGAGGCTTGACGCAAACGAAGATGATGTCGGCATCGCGGACCGCGGCCAGATTGTCCGTACCCACCGGAATGCCCAGCTTTTCTTCCAGGATGTGTGCCCGGTCTTCGTGGTGTACGGTCGCGGTCGTCAGCCCGCGCGACAACAGTCCTTTCTCTAAAAGCGCCTTCAGCAGAATACCGCCCATCTTGCCGGCGCCGAGGACGACAACTCGCTTCCCCGAACAATCCATTCCTTACCTCCCGACTCCCGCGTGTCCCAATCGACACGAGCAGAAAACTGAGCATACCACCGGAAGCGGATGAATACGAAGGGGAAGGCGTGACTGTGGGTTGTAATCCCAAATTACAACCGCTTGACTCGCCCCGCAAAGCTGTCATCCCGAAGCCCCACGCTTTCACCGGCGGGGCGAGGGATCTGGCGTGCGCCGGTGCGGCGGCTTAACCCTACTTTGCCAGCGCGTTCAAACGCGCGCTCAGGCGGGACTTGTAGCGCGACGAAGTGTTCTCGTGGACGACGCCCTTCTGCACCGCCTTGTCCAGCGCGGAGACGGTCTGTCGGAAAGCCTGTTCGGCACCCGGCCTGTCGCCCTTGGCTAGGGTTTCACGGAAGCTGCGCAGCACGGTGCGCAGGCGCGAGGTGTTGGCCCGGTTGCGGACGGTTCGTTTTTCAGTCTGACGGGCGCGCTTCAGCGCCGAGAAATGGTTTGCCATGGAAAGCCGTTTATTTTCCTTTGTCGATTCGGTGAAATGCCCAAAAAGTATTTTACGGGACTAAGTTGAAGCTGGTCAAACGGATGCACCTCGCCCAGAGTGTTTTCGCGTTGTTGCTAAAGGAGTCATTGACTCCCCCCTCGGCTGGGGATACCCTATTGTCAATGGTAGTTGCCTGCACCTCGGGCGCGAGCATTCCGGCGAGTTCCACCTCCAAAGAGAAAAATTGTGTTTTCTTGCAACCGATCTGCCGCTGGGTGGTTCGGGCGCGTCGCAGACTCGTCCCAGAGGTGAGTGTCAAAGCTGAATGAAGAAAAGTATCGAGATCAGTCCTCGCATTGAAACCCTGTTCGGAACCAGGGACGAAAATCTGCACGTGCTCGAAGACGGGCTGAACATCACCATCGACCTGCGATCCGACTCGATTGAACTGGAAGGCGCGGCCCGCGACGTGGCCCGTGCCGAGCAAGTCTTCGCTGATTACGACCAACTGCAACGCGCCGGGCACACCTTCAATAACGGCGATCTGAACAGCATGTTGCGCGTGCTCATGGCTGATCCCAAGGCCACGCTGCGTGGCCTGGCTGAGGCCGGCCGCCAGCGCTCCTTCGGACGGCGCACGGTTCAGCCCAAGAGCCTGAATCAGCGGCGCTACCTCGAAGCCATTGAAAAGCACGACATGGTGTTTGGCATCGGTCCGGCTGGAACGGGCAAGACCTATCTGGCCGTGGCGATGGCGATTTCTGCGCTGCTGGCGAAACGCGTGAATCGGATTATCCTGGCGCGGCCCGCAGTGGAAGCCGGCGAACGGCTGGGATTCTTGCCCGGAACTCTTCAGGATAAGATTGACCCTTACCTGCGACCGTTGTATGACGCGCTCTACGACATGCTCGATCCGGAGAAGGTGGATCGATATCTCGAGAAGAATGTGATCGAAATTGCGCCGATCGCGTTCATGCGCGGACGGACGTTGAATGATTCTTTCGTGATTCTCGACGAGGCGCAGAACACTACTTCCGAGCAGATGAAAATGTTCGTCACGCGTCTTGGCTTTAACTCGAAAGCGGTGATCACCGGCGACATTACGCAGATCGATTTGCCCAGCGCCCGCCGTAGCGGGCTGCTGGAAGCGGTGGACATATTGAAGAGCGTCGAAGGGCTGAGCTTTGTATACTTCGATGAGGGCGACGTGGTGCGGCATCATCTGGTGCAGCGGATTATCCGCGCTTATGACGAGCACAAGGCGAGAATGGCAGAACAGCAGATGTCATTGTTGGAAACAAAGAGTGGCGTAAATGGCAATGCGAGCGCAGCGGAAAACACGCGCCAGGAGAATACGACGATGCCGTCTGAGGTAGTGCCGGCCGAAGAATAAAAGACTGTCATCGAGCAGGAGGGCGATTTTGGCAGCCCTCCTGTTTGCTTTTGTGTTAAATCTTGAACCGCAAAGATCGCTAAGAAAAGCCGCAGAGGACGCGGAGAAAAACTTGGTTATTGTCGAAAAGCCAATCCTGGGATTGAGCGAGGCTACACTGGCGAGGTTTGTGTCCCGCGCGAAACGCGCCATCCGAGTTGCGGGTGAAGTCAATGTGATGGTGACCAGCAGCCGCGAATTGCGGCGGCTGAACCGGCAGTTTCGTGGAAAAGACAAGCCCACCGACGTACTATCTTTCCCCGCAATTGATGGCTCGACCAACGGACTCGCTGGCGATGTTGCGATTTCCGCTGATATCGCGGCGGACAACGCTCGCCGCCTAGGACATACGGCTGCAGATGAGATCAAGATTCTTGCTTTGCACGGTGTTCTCCATCTCGCAGGCTACGACCACGAAGAGGATCATGGCGAGATGTCGCAAAAGGAAGCGCGTCTGCGCAGGGTGTTAGCCTTACCGGTCGGGTTGATTGAGCGGAATGGCAGAGAGGAAAAGCTCTTAACCGCAAAGACCGCGAAGAATTCGCAAAGGTCGCGGAGAAAACCTCTGCGAACTCGCCTCACAAGAGTCTCCCGATGAACTTGGCCCTCTCACTCGCGCTTCTGATTCTGTTCGGGCTGCTGACCCTCGTTTCGTACGTGGATCGGGTCTACTCCGAAATCGGCAAGTTCCTGTCACGGGAGTTTCAAGAAAATATCGATTCCTTCGAGCAGACGGTGGAACCGAGACTAGGCGTGAGTCGCGAGCGCGCTGCTTTGTCCATGGCAGTGCTGGCGCAACTCATCACGGTAGCTATAGCGATGCTCGTCGCCTTCACCGTGTTTCGCGACCGGGCGTGGAGTATCTGGGAAATCCTGCAGGCGACCCTGAGCCTGATTCTGGTTGTCATCATTTTTAACCGCTTTCTGCCGTTTGTTCTTTTCTCCCGAACCAAAGGCTTGTGGCTTGCTCAATGGGTGTGGCTCCTGCAAGGGCTGATTTATGTGCTCCTGCCGGTGACATTAGTGCTGGGCTTCTTACAGTCCGTCGCTTCCCTGACCAAAGAGCACGCCAATGAGCAACCTGACACCCAGGCCGAAGCGGTGGACGCCTTGATCGAAGCAGGCCAGGAGGAGGGCATACTTGATGAGAGCAACCGCGATCTGATTCAGTCGGTGGTTGAGTTCGGCGAAAAGACGGTCCGCGAGGCGATGAAGCCGCGCCCCGACATCGTCGCGGTGCCGACTAATGCGACGGTGGAACAATTCGTCGAACTGCTGCGCAAGAAGCCGTTCTCGCGTGTGCCGGTGTATGAAGGCACCATCCACAACATCAAGGGAATCGTCTACGCCCAGGACGTACTACAGGTGCCGGACACGGAGGCCCGCACCCGAACGGTGGACACCCTCATGCGGAAAGACATGTACTTTGTGCCCGAGAGCAAGCTGGGCAGCGACCTGCTTCGCGAGATGCAGAAGAACAATATTCGCATGGCAATCGTGGTGGACGAGTATGGCGGGGTCGCCGGGCTAGTCACCATCGAGGATTTGGTTGAGGAAATTGTGGGCGAGATCCGCGATGAGCACGACAAAGC
>DASPSE010000253.1:0-10448 GCA_035624085.1 Terriglobales bacterium | reverse complement strand
CTATTTGAAATCCGATGAACTGACCAGCCGAATCAATTCCACAAAGCCGGCAATGATGCCAAGAATCAATCCGACTATGTACAGCCAGGTCGTGTGCAGCCAGTGATCCAGCGCAACGCCAATCAGCCATCCGGCAACCGTTGCGGCCGGAAAGATAAAAGCTATCTGGCTGTATTGGCCAAGTTGCACCCAGAGATTTTTCTTCTTGGAGGTATCGTCCTCGGGCATGACTTCTGGATTTCCGCCTAGCTTATCCCCAGACCCCAAGTCACGATGCGGATGAAGCGGTCCGGGAAAATACCGATGAAGACCGTAGCAAACGCGCTGACGCCGAGCGCCACCCTCATGCCGGCGCTGACCGGCAGGCGCGATTTATCGAGAGCCTCGCGCATGAACATGGCATTGGCAATCCGCATGTAGTAGTAAAGCCCGAAAACCGCGTACAGCACCGCCAGCGAAGCCAAAACGTAATGCCCGCTCTCCATCAAGCTTAGAAAAATGAAATATTTCCCATAGAAGCCCGCCAGGGGCGGAATTCCTGCGAGCGACAACAAAAAGATGAGCATCAGAACGGCTTCAGTTGGAGCGCGCGAGTAGAGACCGGCAATGTCGTCGAGTTCATCGCCGATTACATCCCGCTGCCGCAGTGATGTGATCACGGCGAAAGCGCCCAGGTTCATGAACGTGTAAACCAGCAGATACAGCAGAATGCCTTTGAAGCCGTCGAAAAACGCCGGGGATGGATAGTCAACCGAAGCAAAAGCCACCAGCCCCAGCAGCATGTATCCCACATGCGCGATGGAGGAATATGCGAGAAGCCGCTTGAGATTGTTCTGGGTGAGCGCCGCTAGATTCGCGCCGGTCATGGTCACAACCGAAACGAAAATGACCAGTGGCACATAAACCGTCCGCAAAGGATACAGGCCCCACACGAAGATGCGCAGTAGCATGGCCCACGCGGCCGCCTTCACCGCTACCGACATGAAACCCGTGATGCTGGTCGGCGCGCCCTCGTAGGCATCCGGCGCCCATTGATGGAACGGAATCGCCGCAATCTTGAAGAACAGACCCACCGCGGTGGTCAGCAAGGCAACGATCAACACCGGCGTTGCATGGCCCTGATGAGCGGTCATTTCGCGGCTTACCCCTTGCGCAATCTCCGCCAAATTAGTGCTACCGGTCAGACCATAGAACAAAGAGAGGCCATAAGCAAAAATTCCCGACGAGAATGCTCCCAGCAGCAGGTACTTCAGCGATGCCTCATTGGAGCGTTTATCCGTGCGCAGAAAACCCACCAGCACATAGGTGGAGATGGCCATCAACTCGAGCCCGATAAAGATGAGCACGATGTCGTAACCCGAGGCCATACAAATCATGCCCACCACCGAAAACAGAATCAGGGCATAGAACTCGCCATGGTGCTCGTGCTCGATTTCGAGATAACGTACCGAAATCAGAATTGCCAGTGCGGCGCCCGCCAGAAATAAATATGTGAAATAGATGGCAAAGTGGTCCATCAGCATGGAGTGCATGAAGCCCCACTCCACGCGTTGGCCGTGTTGCAGCAGCTCCGCCTGGGCATACTGAATCTTGAGCACTCCCGCCGCGGCAAACATTATGCCGATGAACGCGGTAACCGCATTCGCCCACTTCCACTCCGGTGGAAGCATCAAGTCGATGAGCAGGATACCCAGCGCGAACAGTGTCAGCAGAATTACGGGCAACGACAGCAGATAATCAACACCGGTAAAATATTGCGCGCCCGGCACTATTTGCTCCCCTTTGCATTTGCGCCAGCGACCGGCATCACGGCGGCAGTGTGCGTCTGTGCCGCCGGATCAGCCGACGCGCTGACCGCGCCACCAAGCCCTGGATAGTCCGGGCGCACAGTCATGACCAGTTGATTCACCGGTTGTTGCAGGATCTGGAAAAACGGCTTGGGATAGAGTCCAATCCAGAAGGCAACAATGACCAGCGGCGCAAATGTCCACACTTCGCGTGCAGTCAGATCGTGCAGCTTCTCATTCTTCGGATTGGTCACCGTGCCGAAGAACACACGCTGGTAGAGCCAAAGCAAGTACGCCGCCGCAAGAACCACTCCCGGCGCTGCCCACGCCGCCCATCGCCAATTCTCCATGAACGTTCCCTGCAAAATCGTGAACTCGCCCACGAACCCGTTCAGCAGCGGCAGTCCCATCGAAGAGAGAAACATGATCATAGTGATGGTCGCGTAAATCGGCATCACATTCGAGATGCCTCCATACTCCGCTATTTCCCGCGTGTGCCGCCGCTCGTACAAGATTCCAACGATCAAGAACAGTGCGCCGGTTGAAATACCATGATTGACCTGTTGCAGCACGGATCCGCTGAGTCCGAGGGGATTCAAAGCGAAGATGCCCAACGTGCAGAAGCCGAGGTGGCTCACCGAAGAATATGCCACCAGCTTCTTCATGTCCTTCTGCATGAGCGAAACCAACGCGCCGTAGATGATGGCAATAATCGAAAGCCCGATCATCCAGGCCCGCACTGTCGGGTGTTTCACCACATCCGGGAAGAACGGCAGGGAGAAACGGACAAAACCGTACGTTCCCATCTTCAGCAGGACGCCCGCCAGAATCACCGAACCCGCGGTTGGCGCTTCCACGTGGGCATCTGGCAGCCAGGTGTGAAATGGAAACATCGGCACCTTAATCGCAAATGCAACGAAAAACGCCAGGAACAGCAGAATCGCAAACGTGGAACCGTAAGCTGGATCGTGGAAGATGCGCGGCGCGGTTTGATAAAGTGCCTGGATACTGAACGTGTACACGCCGGTCTGACGGTAGTTGTAAAAATAGAGGAACAGCACGGCCAGCAGCATCAGCACCGAACCGAGCAGCGTGTAAAGGAAGAATTTGATTGCCGCATAAAGTTTGTTGGGACCACCCCAGATGCCGATCAGCAGATACATCGGCACCAGCATCGCTTCCCAGAAAACGAAAAACAGGAAAAAGTCGAGGGCCATGAAAACGCCCAACATGCCGGTCTGCAGCACCAGAAACCAGATGTAATATTCCTTGACACGATTCTCGATGGCGGTCCACGAGGACAGAATCGAAACCCAGCCGAGCAGCGTCGTCAGCATGATCAGCAGAAACGAAATGCCGTCGATGCCAAGCACGTATCCCGCGCCGATCGAGGGAATCCAATTATTCGCCACGCCCTCCATGAACTTGAAGCCAGGCTCAAAGCGCTGCGTCCAGAACCACGGCACCAGCGGCAGCGAGACCAGGAAGCCGGCCAGGGCAAAGATGTTCGCGATCCAGCGTATGGCATCTTTCTTGTCTTTAGGGACAAAAAGCAGCAGGATCGCGCCCACCAGCGGCGTGAATAAGATGATCGAGAGAATATGGCTTTGCATGTTCAGTCCAAAATTCCTGTGGGGCGGACATTCTCGTCCGCGCGAGCCTTTACCGCAACGCGTAATACGCGACGAAGCCTACCAAGCTCACAACCATTACCAGGGCGTACCACTGCACCAACCCCCATTCGAGCATGCGAGTAGGATAAGAAAGTATGCGTGAAAAAATCGCCGGGCCGTTCACCAACAGCCCGTCGATAATCCATTTGTCCCACCAGACCGAAATGTTGGCGGTCAGGCGCGTCATCCAACCTGCGCCGTTCACTGTGCCATCGATCACCCGCGAATCAAACCAGGAAGACGCTTCCCCCAAGCCCATTGTTCCCAGGCGCACATCTCCCACTTTGCGCCGGCCCGTGAAAGCGTAATCGTAGCCTTCGTCGACGTAGTACTTGTTATAAAGCACGTCGTACACGGGCGGCGCCGACGCAGCAATCGGCTCGACATAACCTTTGTCCGCGTGACGATATGCCTTCCACGCCATGCCCCAACCAGCCGCAGCTGCGGCTACCGAAAGGAACATTAGCAAATACTCCGTGCCGCTGGTGTGCTCTTCTTCTCTCGCGCCTGCGCTCACCTGCCCAGGCTTCTCCGCTAACACAACCAGTTCTGGTGCGAATACCGGCTCCAGGAACTTCGCAAACCGGTCCGACCCGCCCAAGCTGTGCGGCCATCCGAGCCAGCCCGCGGCAATCGCGCCAATGGCCAAAATGACCAGCGGCACAGTCATGGATTTCGGCGATTCGTGAATGTGGTGCTCGACTTCGTGGCTCATGCGCGGACGCCCATGAAAAGTCAGGAACATCAGCCGAAACATGTAAAACGCCGTCATCAACGCCGTAACGTAACCGATTAGCCACAGCAAACGATATGCGCCACCCTCCGACGACCACGTCTGCCAGAGGATTTCGTCCTTGGAGAAGAATCCAGCCAGCGGGGGAATTCCGGCGATGGCCATCGTGGCAATGAACATGGTCCAATGAGTGATGGGAATGCGCGCATGCAAATCGCCCATGTTGCGCATGTCCTGCTCGCCGCTCATGGAATGAATGACCGCCCCCGCGCCGAGGAACAGCAAGGCCTTAAAAAAAGCATGAGTGAAGACGTGAAACACACCTGCCGCGAAGGCCCCGACGCCCAGCGCCAGAAACATATAGCCGAGCTGCGAAACGGTCGAATACGCCAGCACCCGCTTGATATCGTTCTGCACCAGGCCGATTGAAGCGGCAACAATGGCCGTCAGCGCGCCGATGATGGCAACCGTTTTCATGGACGCCGGCGCCAGCACGAACAGCGCATTCGACCGCGCCACCATGTAAACGCCAGCCGTCACCATGGTCGCCGCGTGGATCAAAGCCGACACTGGTGTGGGACCTTCCATTGCGTCAGGCAACCAGACGTAAAGCGGAATCTGCGCGGATTTTCCGCACGCACCCACAAACAACAGCAGCGTCGCGGCAGTGATGATCGGATCGCCGATGGCGAATTGCCCGCTTCGTGCCAAAAGATTAATGTCGGTAAAGCGGAACGAGCCAAAATACCAGGCGATGGTGAACATGCCCAGCAGAAATCCGGCATCCCCGATGCGGTTCACGATGAATGCCTTGTTGGCGGCGTCGCTGGCCGACTTGCGATGGAAATAGAAACCGATCAGCAGGTACGAACAAAGACCCACACCTTCCCAGCCGACGAACATCAGCGCATAGTTGTTTCCCAGGACCAGCATGAGCATGGAGAACATGAACAGGTTGAGATATCCGAAGAAGCGGTAGTAGCCGCCCTCGTGCCCCATGTAGCCGATCGAGTAGATGTGGATCAGCATCCCGACGCCCGTCACGAAGAGCAGCCAGATGGCGGAAAGTGGATCGAGAAGGAAACCTGCGTCAGCCTGAAACGGAACAGAACGGCCATTGCGGGCGAGGTAGGTCAGTTGACCGGTGTCGCTGCCGAGCCACGTGTAGAGAACGGTTTGGTAAGGCGTTCCTGGATTTTCCTGCGAGTAGCCTGTATACTGCCAGACCGCTAAACACGCGAAGGCGAAGGCTACGACTACCGCGCCGACACAGATCGCGCTGACTGCCGACTTCTGCAGCTTGCGGCCGAAGAAAAACATCATCGCCGCGCCGAAGGCCGGCAGCAGCGGGATGAGCCAGATGTGGGATAAGAAAAACATGCTCTTAGCTTTTGGCTCGCTCTTAGCTTTTGGCTTATAGCTTTTGGCTCTGTTCCTGGTTCAACCTAAGAGCCGAGAGCTAATGGCCAAAAGCCTCTTACCATTTCAGCAAATCCACCTCATCTACATTGATCGTCTCCTTGTTACGGAAGAAGGCGATCAGAATTCCCAAGCCGACAGCCGCTTCCGCCGCCGCGTCGGTGATCACGAAAATCGCAAACACCTGTCCGTGCAATCCCCACAGTCTTGAAAACGCCACCAGGTTCAAATTCACCGCGTTCAAGATCAGCTCGATCGACATCAGCACAATGACTACGTTCCGGCGTGTCAACACACCGATCACTCCGAGCACAAACAGAGCGGCCGCGGTAACGAGATAGTGAAGCGTGGTTATAGGTATCATTGAGCTTCCAGCTCCTAGCCACTAGCTGCTAGCTCTAAGCCAGAAGCTAGCAGCTAGAAGCTGCCTTTCAAATCCTCTTCTTCGCCATGACCACTGCGCCGATAATCGCTACCAGCAGCAGCAGCGAGGCAATCTCGAAAGCGAACATGTACTGGCCGTAGAGCAGTTCTCCGACCTGCTGGGTGTTGTTGTTCTCGGCGGGCAGCGACGCGGCAGCCGGAAACAGGCTGGTGCCCTTTGTATACACGAGCACAAACAATCCGCCCAGCGCTCCTGCGGCCAGAATTCCAACCAGCCACTGCTTGTTGAACTGTTCTTCTTTCTGTGAGCGCTCGATATTCACCAGCATGATCACAAACAGGAAGAGCACCATAATTCCGCCGGCATAAAGAATGATCTGAACGCCAGCCACAAACGGGGCATACAGCATGAGATACAGTCCGGCTTGTGCGAGCAGGCCCAGAATCAACGCCAGCGCGGAGTGCACCGGATTCCTGCGGGTGATCACGAGCGCAGCGCTCAAAAGCGTCAGTCCCGACAAAAAGTAAAAAAAGAACGTTGTGGCTACGGGCGTCATATCAGAGAACAATCCCTAGAATCGCCGTCAGAATGAGCACTCCGATAGCTATCGGCAAGAGTACTTTCCATCCAACTTTCATCAGTTGATCGAAACGGTAACGCGGAAATGTTGCGCGATACCAGATATACAGGTACATAAACACCGCGACTTTTGCGATGAACCAGAAAATGTCCTGGATGCGATCGCGAACCGGAGGAACAAATAGCACGAGGCCAATCAGGCCGAGCACGGCACCGAATCCCGCCAGGCCGGCGGTCTGAATTCGAAAATAAGGATGCTTCGGCATGCGGACTACGCCGACAAAGGCGATAGCCGCGAGAGCAAGGAAAGTAAATCCCGGCAGCAACGAGAACATCAGGTCCCAGGTCTCGCCGGTAAGCGTGTTAGGAAATGGACGCAGCCATCCGCCCAGCCACAGGGTTACGGCAATCGACGATACCGCTATCATCGCCGCATACTCACCGAGCATGAACAGCGACCATCGCAGGCCGCTATATTCGGTATGGAAGCCGGCGGTTAGTTCGGATTCGGCTTCTGGTAAGTCAAACGGCGCGCGGTTGGTTTCCGCCACCATAGCAATGGCGAAAATTGCAAACGCGATGAATCCGAGCGGGAAAAATTTGAACAAGAACCAGATTTGTTGCTGCTCTTGCGCCTCAACAATCCCAATCATGCTAAGGGTGCCAGTGCCGCTCTTATTCAGGCTCGTCATCAGAATCGCGGAGACCACCGCCATGCCCATGGCAATTTCGTAAGAAATCATCTGCGCGCTGGAGCGCAGCGAGCCGATCAGCGGATAGTGGGAATTCGAAGCCCATCCCGCCATGACTACGCCCAGCACGCTGAGCGACGAGACGCCGAGCATAAATAGGATGCCGATGTTCAGGTCGGTAATCGCGTGCGTCGGCCCGAACGGGATGACGATGTAAACCGTGAATGAAGCGCAGAGGATGATAAGCGGCGCAATCCAGAAGACGAAGCGGTCGGCCTCTTCCGGGATGATGTCTTCTTTCGTGAGCAGCTTAACGGCGTCGGCAATCGGCTGCAGCAGGCCATGCGGGCCGACGCGCATAGGGCCGAGGCGAACCTGAAAATGAGCAAGCGCTTTGCGCTCCAGCCAGTTCATCGCTACCACCGCCACCGAAACCCCGCCGAAGACAACAAAGATATAAACAACCGCCCAGAAGACGTTGCCCGCCTGGCCAGGCGTTGTGTTCATGCTGAGAAACGAGGTGATGTAATCAAGCATCAGCGATCCACCTCGCCCAGCACGATGTCGAGCGTGCCGATTACCGCGATGACGTCGGCGACCAACTGCCCGCGGACCATCACATCCAGCGCCTGCAAATTCACAAACGACGGTGGCCGCACGCGCACACGATAAGGTTGCGTCGATCCATCGCTGACGATGAAGTAGCCTAGCTCGCCCTTGGGAGCTTCGATGGAGTGATAGACTTCGCCAACCGCCGGTTTCATGACCTTGGGGACTTTGGCCATGATCGGTCCTTCGGGAATTCTTTCAACCGCTTGGCGAATGATGCGCAGCGACTGCCGCATCTCTTGCATGCGCACCATGTATCGATCGTACGTGTCGCCGTTGGCCCCGGTGGGAATCTCGAATTCAAACTCCGGATAGGCCGCGTAGGGCTGCGCTTTGCGGATGTCCCACTTCACGCCGCTGGCACGCAGCACCGGGCCGGTTACGCCGAGCGCCTTACAGTCCGCCGCGGAAATCTTGCCTACGTTCCTGGTACGCTCCACCCAGATGCGGTTGGTGGTCAGCAATTCCTCGTATTCGTCAATCCTCGGCGGAACGAAGTCGAGAAACTTCTTCACATCGCGCTCGAATCCCTCATACGTCTCATACTGGCAGCCGCCGATGCGGAACGCATGCGTCGTAAGTCGCGCGCCGCAATACTTTTCGAAAATCTTGAGAATCTCTTCCCGGTCCCGGAAGGTATAGAAGAGCGGCGTCATTGCGCCGATATCGAGCGCGTGTGTGCCCAGCCAGAGCATGTGGCTCGCCAACCGGTTCAGTTCTGTCAGTATCACGCGAATGTACTTGGCGCGAGGTGGGGCTTCCACATTCAGCAATTTCTCCACCGCTTGGCAGTAACCCAAGCCATTCGAAACCGCGGCCACGTAATCCATGCGGTCCACATAGGGATTGAACATCGTGTAGGTGCGGTTCTCCGCGATTTTTTCCACGCCGCGGTGCAGGTAGCCGATCACGCACTCAGTACCGAGTACTTTCTCGCCATCCAACTTCAGAATCACGCGCAGCACACCGTGGGTTGCGGGATGCTGCGGCCCCATGTTGATGATGAGTTCGTTGGAATCAAGAAAAGTTTTGTCGGGTTCCCCGAGTTCGAGATGGGAGATATAGGGGTCTTTAGTTATCTGGTCGCCCATGTTTATTGCCCGCTCTCGATCCCCAGGTTGATCTGCACCCACTCCTGGTCTTGCTGAATAATGCCGTAATCTTTGCGCAGCGGGTAGCCTTTCCAGCCCTCGGGCAGCAGGATGCGTTTCAAATCGGGATGCCCGTAAAACTTAATGCCGAACATGTCATAGACTTCCCGCTCCAGCCAGTTCGTCGTCGGCCAGATCGAGACCGAGCTGGGGAACGAGTCTCCGTCCGCGATCATGGTTTTTACCCGCAGACGCTCGTTGTGCGGGAACGAATAAAGAATCCAGACCAGTTCGAATTGCTTCTCGCGCTGGGGATAATGCACCGCGGTGATGTCCACGCAATAGTCGAATTGCTCTTCATCGCGCAGAATCTGCAAAACTTCGTTCGTGATGGACGGCTCCAGCACCAGATAATTCTGTCCCACGTAGGTGTTCGCCTCGCGAACTCCAGAGCCGTATTGCGCTTTGAGCTTAGTAACTAACGGTGACTCCCACGGAATCGGAACAGGACCCGCGGGCTTGGCCGGTGCGGCGGGCTTTTCGGCGGGCTTTTGTGCAGCCGTGGACTGGACGCTGCTGGGGGTGGGCTGTCCCGCCAACGGTTTCGGCTCCCCGCTCGGCGGCGGTGTGGGCGATTTGGTTTCCTCAGGCATCCCGACGGCGTTACAAACCTCCGGCCCAGCACACACTTGGGAGGAACCTAAACTTCTAACAGCTTGGCTGGAGCCTGTCAACGAGGGAAGCTCGCAAGCGGCGTGAGCATTAGTGCTCCCCACACAAAGCACCCGCACCCCGTTTGTTTCACGTTGTCATCCTGAGCGAAGTGAGCATCCGGCTCCGCCGGATGCTCCCGAGTCGAAGGACCCGTGTCACCCGACATCCAGCAACGACCCAGAGAGGAATTCTCTGCACGAAATCCTTCTGGGAATTCCCCGTAATGCCAGTCGAAGCCGGACGCGGACACGAGATCCTTCGACTCCGCGGTCCGAGTCGCAAGCGACGCGGGCCGCACCGCTCAGGATGACGAGGGTGAGGGGAACGCGCGGCGGACCGAAAGGCGCGCCCCTGCAACGAAACAAGCAGCCTGTCATCGAAAGTGACTGGCTGGAATCCCCTCGAGAGGGCGCGCACCCGGAGCCCCCGAACCGCCGTAAAGTCTCTTTTTCAACTCCGTGCCTCTGTGTCTCCGTGGTGGAGTTAAAGCACTTCTGCCGCGTTGTTTTTTGTACTCGGGCGGCGTATACTTTCTTTTTGAAAACTGTTGTGTAACTACCAGATTTGGCGAAGCACACCAGTGGGCGCAAGCCCACTTTTTAGTTTCGGGCGGGCTCGTGGTTCTGCAACAGTGCCTAAGTTATTGATTTCATGGTGTTTGAGCTCGATCCGGTACGGCTGATTGCGGAGCGTGTGGCAGCCTCCAGCGGGCTGGAGGTGGTCGAGGTGGAAATGTGCGGCGCCGGCAAAAGCCGCATGTTGCGCA